>JANTGI010000070.1 GCA_024762995.1 Saprospiraceae bacterium
GAATTACTCGGCAAAAAGCGCATGAAAGTTATTGCTGATAAGGGCTATACTACAGGAGAAGAAATAGCTAAATGTTCGGCAGAAAATATTATTACCTGGGAGGAGTGCACGGATTTATTCGTATAAAAAACGTTTACTTAGTATATAAACGTATATAAACGTTTTCAAACATTTTTATTATTGATTATTAGGTTTTTATAAATAATTAAATTTTCTATGTATCTTTAGAATAAAGCCATTGACAAAACGAAAATGGGCGAATTTTCCAAAAAAATAGTAGAGACAAGGCAGGCCCAGTCTCTACTATTTTTACACAAAATCAGGCGCAAGCACAAATGTGCCGATTATTTGATGGTCACCCTGACCCCTTCCGAATGGCTCGAAAATTCCGGTGCATACATGCACTGAATTGTCGTGACTCCATTAGAAAAATTCCCTTTTAATTGGGCCGTTAGCGGGTACTCAAAGACATAGACACCGGGACGTAAATAACTAAAGAAAAAGTCCGTCGCTAAGTCTCTTGTACTTTCATAATAACCCAAGCCATCTTGCCATTTGTATTGGCTCAGTACATTGGTCGGCTCCAATCCGGCGGCCCGCATATCTTTCATGTGGACGTATTCCATGGCACGATCTACGCGTAGTTCAATCCGCATTTTTAATTTGTCTCCCACATGAATCGCTTCTCCTTCCTTCACTTTGTTGAGGATTGGCCCTTGATCGGACATGGTTTCTCGGAAGAGCTCTTTTTTCAATTGCAAAGGCGTCTCTTTAAATATTTTGACCTGATCTAAGTCTTCAAAATATTGCCAATAAACGCCGCCCCAAGCAATGGCGTTATTTGGGTTCTCTACGGTGATATGGCTTGCATTTGCCGGGATGGATTCTTTGTCCCACGATTGCTTAAAGTACCCCGTTCCGGCTTCTGTTTGGTCCGGTTTAATATTGACTTTTCCAACTTTAATCGAGATGGGTTGATCTTCCAGCAACCAGTTTTTGCCACTTTTTAGTAAGGCATAAACCGCTGATGATGTGGCTTTTGTCGTTTTCCAATGGGTTGTTTGTTTATTCTTTAATAACCAAACTTTTAATTGATACACTGACTCTGAATCATTCATGATTTCATCAAAAGCTTCAATCATTAAGGCGTTGGTTTCGACCGGGAGCTGATACCAGTAGTACCCATAATTTTGCTTCCAGTACATTCCTAATTCTTCATTAGTGATGGAACGTTCCTTTAGTGATTTCATGATGTTTTGAGCGGTGGCCGTTTCGTTATTTCGCTGCAAAGCGAGTGCAATCAATCCCTCCTGATAAATTCCCTTGCCTAGCCAATATTTTTTGGCTTGTCCCAAATAGTAAGAGTAGGGCTTGCGCAAATCTTTTGGCAAATCTTGGCTCAAGAAGAAAGACCTGGCATAAAGATAATGAATGACCATATTGTTCAGATGGTCATCTTCCCATTTCGCATGTCCTTTTTTGACCTGTTTAGCTAATTCATTGTAGTGATTTAGCAACTCGCTATCAATAAATTGAATGGCTTTATTTGAAATTTTCCAAGCTTGCGGATTTTCTTTTTTCTTCAAGGCACCCAGTTGGCTTAAATGACCGAATCCTTCCACGATGTATTGGGTGATGTACCAAGAATTTTTTCCACCCGGAAACCATGCAAATCCGCCGTCTTGGGATTGCCTGTCGGCCAATGTGCGGATCGCCTTGTCGCGTTCTCCGGCCATCCTATCCAAATCGAATAACAGCCCAATATTCTTCTTTTGTTCTTCTTCACTAAGGGCATTCATCACCCAAGGTGTTTCTTCTAAAAGTACGGATTTTAATTCTTTATTTTTGCTAAGATTACTCGCCAAGGCATCGGTGTCTGTCGTGCGCCACTTTTCAAATACCTGTTTAATCTTTGGATGTGAATTGGCGACTGATGTTGCCAATGTATTGGCATATAACCGACTGAACACTTGTTCGCTACACTCATGCGGGTACTCCATGATATAGGGTAGGGCTTGGACGGCGTACCAGGCCGGATTGGCAGTAAATTCTAGTGTAAAGCTATGATTTTCAAGGCTTTCAGATTTTGAAGCTTTCTCCATGGCCTTAAAATCAAAAGTTCTTTTTTGTTTTGCTTTTACCGGAAGGGGCAGGGTCTCTGTCACCAACATTCGGTTGGTAATCACCGGCAAATAGCTGGATTCTCCGTCTGAATATTTTCCCGCTGTCGCAATGAGCGACCATTTAATCAAGGACGTTTCGCTCACGGCAGGGACCTTGAATCTAAAAGAAACCGCAGTGCTTCTCCCTTTCGGAACACTAATCCTTTTGTTAAATTGCGGATTGTCCAACCACTTGTAAACGGGCATTGTGTGCAATTCATCCAGTAATTGTAATTCTACATTTGGATGTAAATCCTTGTCAGACATGTTGACGACTTTGGCCGCAAACTCTATCTCATCAAATTCTCTCAAAAATCTAGGAGGGTTAGGGATGACCATCAATTCCTTTTGGGTGATGACCTCCTTTTCAGAATAGGCAAAGCGCATTTCTTTATCATGGGCAAAGGTCATGAATTTCCACCTTGTTAGGGCTTCATTCATCGTAAATTCAATAATGACGTTGCCGTCGGCATCTGTTTTTAAATCGGGCTTAAAGAAAACCGTTTCCTTTAGATTAGCTCGCGGCGAGACGACCGGAGCCGGTTTCTTTTTTTCACCCGGTATTATATTTTTGTCTTCTCTGCCACCGACTTGACTATCTGCTTCTGCTTCTAAATCTAGAGCAGCAGATGTACTTTCCTCTTTCATGTCACTAACAGGCATCGGTGGAGCTCCTTCCACTTTGGCCATCCTAAGGATGCCGTCACCTCGTAAGCCATAAGGAGTCGCATACATATTTTCGATGGCATCATATATTTTTTGATGAGTAGGTCGGAAGGCAGTGTAATGAATATCCATGTCTCTTTGTGCCCCAAAATTTTCAATCCAATCCCAACCCCCATTGTAGTATCGGGTCGGATAAAAACTTTTTGACCAATGGTTCCGAACAAAGGCATCTAAGGACGCATCATACATCGTGGCGACCACTTCAGCAGCGGCGGCGTCAGCCTTCGGGCCGGAGATTTTAATTCTCCATTTTTCTTTTTGCCCCGGATGTAATTTTTCCCGGAAGGACTCATAGGTGATATTTAAATCCTTATTGGTCCAAGGTACTTGGATGTTGGCGCTGCGCTTTAAAAATCTATTGTCACGGACGGCCGTCACCTTTACTTGGAATCCACCGCGGTCTTCTTCCGTTACCGGAAAGTTAATCATTTTGAGTTGATGCCGGATGATTTCTGTCTCATCACGTCTGGGCTTTTTATACCTAAAAACACTGATCAAGTAGTTTACTTTATCAGTCGAGCCAAGGGAAATTTTGGCCAGTTCTCCGGGCTCCGCACTAGTTTTTATCGGAGAAAAATCGAATAAATTATTGAACACATACCCATCATCTCCACGTAATTCCACATATTTGATGATTTCAATTTTTTCTCCATTTTTATCTTTTGTTTGAAGAGTTAGTTTATAATAGCCTTGCGGCAAAACGGACTTAATCTCCACACTATCAGTTACTTGGGTGTCAAAATCTTGCTCTAAAACGACACTGGATGTTTCCCAAGATGCCTGGTCATCTTCATTGGCGTAAGCAAAATGGGGATAGTTTGCTTTAAATTCGGTCTTAGATAATAACTGGTATTCCGGTCTTTCCCAATATCTATCAATGAAGTAAGTATAGGGGCTTTTAAGCCTAGCTAGTTGTACACTTCCTTTGGCGGCTTCAAACTCGTCATTGAGATTTTTTGTCAGAATTTTGAAGCCTTTAAAATCCGCTACATTCATTTTTTCCTGCAAAGGGATATTTACCTTTAAAGCGATATAACCTACGGTTACGGAGGATGTGGCTTCGTGTGTTTCACCGGTCACATCAGTCACAAATACTTGAATGGTGTAATTAAAGTTAGGTTTAGTGGATTTATCGATGGAGCGATCGGGGAGGGCTTCAAACTGTATTTCAAAAGATCCATCTGGGTGGGTCGTTGTTTTCCCAATGGCCATTTGGGTAGGTGGGGAAGGAGGATACCAGTTCGACCAAAATCTAGGCCCATATTGAAATTGCACTTGGCGATTGACGACATATTTTACGTTGGCTCCATCCAAAGTAGCGGCAGAGTAGTTTTTGGCTAAGCCTTTTACGGTGACCACATCCCCGACCGAATAAGCTTTTTTGGGTGGATCAATGGTTACTTCAAATTTTGGACGTTTGTATTCTTCGACTCTGAAGCCTATTTGCCCTTGGACATCAGATCGGATGGAAAAATACCCATTCATCCCACCGGAGGGGAGTTGGAATTGACCATTTACAGTCCCATATTCATTGGTGTTGAGCGAAATGGTTTTTACCTTTTGGTTGTTTGCATCGAATAGGGAGACTGCAATGGCTTTGTTCGTTTTAATATGTGGTATTTGGTCCGCATCTAACGTATAAACCAATGCCTTAAAATAGACTGTTTGACCCGGGCGATAGATGGCTCTGTCCAAAAAGAAGTTGGTGACGGACCTTTCTTGGGGGGAGTGTGGGTGATAATAATCTTTATAAAAATTATTGTCCATCATCAACAAATCAACTCCTTTGGCTAAAGCGACCTGATAGGATTGTCTTTTTCTGTCATTAATTTTTATCTTCGCAATGCCCTTTTCATTTGTTGTCGATATCTCCGGGTGTGCATAATCAATGTCTCTATAAGACTTCTTAGGAAACAATCTTATTTCTGCCCTCATCACAGGCAATCCATCCTCACGGTGGAGCACCATGAAGGCATTACCTTCTTGATCGTCATCTAGTTTTAGTGCGGTCAGATTGGATACTTGAAATGGGGTTGTTGCTTTCACAACTCCCTTGTTGTCAGTGACTTGCAAATAGTATTGCCCATAGGGTAAAGAGGGCATCATCAACTCTGTGGAGTGCTGGTTATAATCTTGCGGGGTTGTCAATGTATAGTCTTTTTGGGCGACTATTTTTTGTTTGTGAAGATTTTTTTTCACACTCTCATTCCAATCTATGGTGAATAATTCATACGGATTATTCAGTTTAAAAATCTTTAGATTCACTTGCTTTACATTCCGGTAATCCAGCCGTATTAATCCCGGTTTCATCGGTAGATATACTTTTTCGGCTTGAATTTCTATCGATTGTAGTTTTAGATTGGCCAGCTCTTTTTTACACAAATCGGCTCCATAGGTGTCCGGATAATTGCGGATGGCTTCGTTAAGTAATTTAACGGCTTTTAGGTTGCTGTCTTTGCCTTTTTGGGACGGATCTTTGGGCTGGTATTGATTGGCTTCGAGGATATAAACTTGAGCCATATTATAAATGACTTCTGCGGAGATTGGGTTGTCAGCATATTTTTTGCGTAAGCGATCCAAGGCATCGAAATATAACTTATCCTTGTTATCTCCTACAAAATTCTGATGCACAAATTTTAATCGGTTAAGTTCCAAATCTGCTAAGGCGCTGGGGTTGGCATCTGTCAAGTGAGCTTTGGTCAATTCTTGAAAAAGGTGGATGGCTGCGAGTTTACGGGAGGATAGGTCTTTAGAATTTATTTGTTTGTTGGCGAAGACGGATGCTTCCGCAAAATAATCTGCATTGTCTATGTAAAATTCATAAGCCGGCTCAGTCAAAAAATTCTGCTCCTGCATATAGAAACTTAATGCTTCATGAGCCAATAGGTCATAAAGTGTTGGGCGTAAACCGTCAGTTTCTTTGCCTTTGATGACGTTGGGAGCAATCACGGATGGGGAGAACTGTTTTAAGCTTTGCTCCGCAAGGGCGGCTTGATATAGGCGGCTGGTTTCGGTTTCTAATTTTTTCAATGACCATGTCCGTAAATCTTCCTCTTTGGATTGGTCAATGGCTGTTCGTTGCCGGATGCGCCATCGGTGATTTCTTGACCATTGGCTTAGGTATTTGGCCAAGTAGATTTGCAGTACTTGTTTGGCTGGAGTCTCGGCTTTGGCAATTTCTTCTTTATATCGTTGATAGTTTTTCCAATCGGAGTTTTCTTCAATATTCTGGACGACACGGACTTTGGTTCTCACCCATTTGATGAGTTGTCCGGGGTGGTTGCTTTGGCGTATCTTAGGCTCAATTTCGGTTAATTTCTTTAAGGCAGACTTAGGGAGACCCTTTTGCATAAGGGAGTCAATTTCTGCCCATACGGGGTCAAATTCATGCATGGTTTGGTATTTAGTAAGTTGGTTCCGGGTGATGGTTTGGTTGGCATCACTGTTTTGGGATTTGGTACCTGCGCAGGCAAGTAGAGAGATGGAAAAAAGAATCCCAAAAAAATAAAGAGCAGTTTGGTTTCTCATATGGCTATTTTTATTCAAATGTAATGGTAAAACAGGCTAAAAACAAGCATAACTCCCTTTTTTACAGGTAGTTGTATGGAAAAGATGGTCGTATTCTGGTGCGTTGGTGGTTGGAAAGGGTTAATGCATTGTGAATTGGTGCGAGTGAGTCAAGGTTCTTGGGTATCATCCGATATTTTCTTACGAAAAAAAGGCTCTTGGCGAAGGGCCAAGAACCTTTTGGTGGGGGGGAGAATGGGGTTTAGCTGGAAGTACTATTTCCAAATTTGTGGCGAATGGTATTGGAGAGATTATCTAATTGATGGGCCACTCTCTGTGCGGTGTTTTGTACATTAACGGGTTTCCCATTCATCGCATTTAGCTGCGTCTTAGAGCTTGCCATCGGCATGACCATCCATAAGACGACGTAGATAGGTATGCTTGCGAATCCTGCTAGTGTGGCCCCCACAAAAGCCAGTCTAATCCAAATGGGGTCTTTGATGCCAAGATAAGCGGCAAGTCCTGAAGCAACTCCGGCGATGATTTTATTTTCGGGGTCTCTATACAATCGGCGATTTTGGTCTTTTGAATTTGTCTGAAGCGGTTCATTGTCTTCGTAAAGAGCTGAGATTGGCACTTCAGGTGAGCCCAGTGTATCTATGGCCGTCCGGATGGCTTCCATGTCAATAATGGTACTAGGTTCCCGGTTTTCCATAAGTTGTTGGACCAATCTTTTTTCGTAATTCGCTAAGGTCTCTTCAGCGGTTTGCGCATTTTTAATGGGTTTTTCGATGGTGTCCAAAAAGGCACATAGATAGTTGTATGCATCTACATGAATGGTAAGGGTTTGTGTCCCCAGATTGATATTCAATACTTGTTTCATTTTCTTGATTTTTTGATGAATGAAAAGGTGTAAATCATCAAATGATGTTTATTACACCACAAAGATAAGGGACTTTGATAGTACTATGCAATACAAGGTAGCTTCTTTAGCCTATTACTTTGCTATACATAAGTATTTTGGCGATGAATACTAAGAATTACTCGACCGAAGGAGTATGGGATGTGCTAACGGCGCAACGGTATAACGAACGGTATAACGAACGGTGTAACGGTGTAACGGTATAACGGTATAACGGTGTAATGGTGTAACGGTGTAATGGTGTAACGGTGTAATGGTGTAACGGTATCATCCAATTACCATGTGGGATTTTAACCACCGAAATTTAAAGTGGAAAAAAAGGAATAGGGAATAAAAAAAACGATAAGTGCAATAAATCGGCTGGCAAAGGGCATAAAAAAAGCAAGCTACTCTGGAGAATAACTTGCTTTTAAAAAAGTTTTAATAAGGAACTTTATTTTACACTGTCAACGATTTGCTTAAAAACATCGGGGTGGTTCATCGCCATATCGGCCAATACCTTTCTGTTTAAGTCCATGTTGTTCGTGTGTAAGCCATGAATAAGGCGAGAATAGGTAGTACCGTTTTGGCGAGCGCCTGCATTGATACGAGCTATCCAAAGCCTTCTAAAAGCTCTTTTCTTTTGTTTTCTGCCGATATAAGCATAAACCATTGCTTTTTCTACGGCATTTTTGGCGACGGTATAGACCTTAGAACGAGCGCCCCAATATCCTTTGGCTGCTTTTAAGATTTTTGTCCGTCTTCTTTTAGATGCTACTGAGTTTACTGAACGTGGCATATTTGAATTTTTTAGCTGGCAGAGATTTCCATTGGAAATACTTTGGATCTGAACAACTTGTTAAAAAATTATTGTTTTTTATTGGACGAGCAAATCGCGTCTGATGGTTTTTGCTTGTCCGGCATCTACCAAACCGGCATGGCGTAAGTTACGCTTTGCTTTTTTGCTCTTTTTCCTTTTTAGGTGCGAAGTCCCGGCGTGGAAACGCTTAATTTTTCCTTTTCCGGTAACTTTAAAACGCTTCTTGGCACCGGAATGGGTTTTCATCTTAGGCATAATCAAAAATTTAGGATGCAAAGGTAATAGTTATTTTTGGTTATTGCACCTTTTTTGACATCTTTTTATTGGTTTTCTTGCGAAAAAAGAGAAAGATTTAGGGGTTGCCGCATGTCAAATTTCATATGGCAGCCCGATGGTGTGGATTTGGCAGAATGCGCCTAATGACTTCGGGTCTATGCGAATTATCTTTTGGGAGTTCCTTTTGACTAAGCTTTCTTCTTTTTCTTGGGAGAAATCATAACCAGCATGCGGCGGCCTTCCATTTTGGGCAATTCGTCGGCAGTACCGTAGTCTTCTAGTTCTTTGATGAATTTCAATAACACCAACATTCCACGGTCTTTGTAGATGATTGTACGTCCTTTGAAGTGGACATAGGCTTTTACTTTGTTGCCTTCTTCTAAGAATTTTTTGGCGTGCCGGAGCTTGAAAGAGAAGTCATGGTCGTCAATATTAGGGCCAAAACGTACTTCTTTTAACTCTGTTTTAGAAGTTTTGGATTTGAGTTCTTTTTCTCTTTTTTTCTTTTGGTATAAGAATTTTTGGTAGTCCGTAATCTTACAAACAGGCGGGTTGGCATTGGGAGAAATTTCGATAAGATCTAAATCCGCCTGTTCTGCCCATTTTTTGGCTCTATGAGTGGAGTAAATTCCGGTTTCAATTTTTTCTCCGACGATTTCGCTTAATTCTTCTAAGTTATCTCCAACTAGACGTACTTCCGGGACACGAATGTTGTTGTTTACTCTAAACTGGGGTTTGACGACTCTAGGTTGTGGTCTTCTTCTTTTGGCCAAATGCTTAAACTTTTGTGAATGAATATGTGGAAAGCCCACATCTAACGGCAAAGATAAGGGTTTGCAATGGAAATGAGAAATTTATTTTGGTATTTCGTAGGCGAAGGTTTGTGGGTTTCATTTGGCAAAGGGCAAAAAAAAACGGAACTATGATTTCCATAATTCCGTTTTTGGGTCAAAAGCCGTATTTTTTACTTCTTAGGACTGGCTTTTTTGTCCTTACCTTCCTTTTTCAAAGTAATCACTAATTTGGTTTTATCCTTATTCAGCTTGGCTGCGAAATGGCTGCCTTCCGGTGGATTTTCATTGAGGATAAATTCCGCAAGGGGATCTTCGATGTACTTTTGAATGGCTCTATGCAAGGGACGGGCACCGTATTGGGGATCGAATCCTTTTACGGAAACGAAATCCTTGGCTTCTTCCGTTAACTCCATAGAGTAGTCAAGGTTGTTTAGGCGTTCAAATAAGCCGGCTAAGCTGATATCAATAATCTTGAAGATGTCTTCTTTGCTCAAGCTATTAAACACGATGATGTCATCGATTCTATTCAGAAATTCCGGAGAAAAAGTACGCTTAAGGGCAGATTGAATGACGGACTTGTTGTGTTCTTCTCTGGAAGAAACTTTTGCTTTGGTCGCAAAACCCACGCCTTGCCCAAAGTCTTTTAAGTCCCGCAGACCAATATTCGATGTCATGATGATTAAAGTGTTCTTGAAGTTCACTTTGCGACCGAGACCATCGGTCAACTGACCATCATCTAAAATCTGAAGCAAGATGTTATAGACATCCGGGTGCGCCTTCTCGATTTCATCTAATAAGACCACAGAGTAGGGCTTTCTACGCACCTTTTCGGTTAATTGTCCGCCTTCTTCAAAACCAACATATCCCGGAGGTGCTCCTATCAATCGACTGACCGTGAATTTTTCCATGTATTCACTCATATCAATTCGTATCAGGGCATCTTCGGAGTCAAACATTTGACGAGCCAGTACTTTGGCCAATTCTGTTTTGCCCACCCCGGTTGGTCCTAAGAAGATAAAAGTACCAATGGGTTTGGAAGGATCTTTTAGTCCAACCCGGTTTCTTTGGATGGCCTTAGTTATTTTGGCGATGGCTTCATCTTGACCAACAACACCGGTTCGTAGATTGTCGTCCATTTTGACCAATTTGGCACTTTCCTTTTGGGCGACACGCTGAACAGGGATGCCGGTCATCATGGACACGACTTCGGCAATTTGCTCTTCGTCCACGGGATATCGTTTGGATTTGCTTTCTTCTAGCCAATTCACTTTAGCGACATCTAATTGACGAATCAATTTAGTCTCTTCGTCTCTAAGGTCAGCGGCTTTTTCGTATTGTTGACCTTTTACCGCAAGGTTTTTCTTTTCCTTGAGTTCATCTAATTGTTTTTCAAGTTCTTCGATATGTTTGGGAACATGAATGTTTTTCAAATGCACTCTAGCGCCGACTTCATCCATCACATCAATGGCTTTGTCGGGTAAAAAGCGGTCAGAAATATACCTGTCACTCAATGAAACACAAGCTTCGATGGCTTCTTTGGAGTAGGTCACATTATGGAACTCTTCGTATTTGTAGGCGATATTGTGTAAAATGTGGACGGTTTCTTCCGGAGTAGGTGGATCGACCACTACCTTTTGGAAACGTCTTTCCAAAGCGCCATCTTTTTCGATATATTGTCTATATTCATCTAAGGTAGAAGCTCCGATACATTGTAGCTCTCCCCTTGCCAAGGCCGGTTTGAAGATGTTAGAAGCATCTAGGGAGCCGGTCGCTCCACCGGCACCTACCATGGTATGAATCTCATCAATAAACAGGATGACATCTCTGGATTTTTCCAATTCAGTCATAATGGCTTTGATGCGCTCTTCAAATTGCCCCCGATACTTGGTGCCTGCTACTAATGCAGCTAGGTCAAGCATGACAATTCTTTTGCCGAAGAGCGTTCTGCTGACTTTTTTATGTTTGATACGTAGCGCTAATCCTTCTACGATGGCGGTTTTACCGACACCGGGTTCACCAATCAAGATTGGGTTATTCTTTTTACGTCTGCTCAAGATTTGGGAAACCCTTTCAATCTCGCTATCTCTGCCGATGATGGGATCCAGCTTGTCATTTTCCGCAAGGTAGGTAATGTCTCTACCAAAATTATCCAAAACCGGGGTCTTGGAGCGGGATTCTCCTTTTCGTGAAGATGAGAACTTGCCAAACTGACCGCCTTCACCTTCGAAAGGCTCGTCGGGGTCCGAACTAGAAGCTTCCGCAAAAAAATCAGTTTCTCCAAAAGACTCCATTTCTTGCTTGACGTAGTTAAGTTCTGAAAGAAAATTGTCATAGCTCAAACTGAAATCATGTAAAATATCCGCTACCTTATCTTCACTTTTCAATAGGGTAAGCATAATATGCTCAGGCAGGACCTTGTCATTTTTCATAGACTTGGCCTCTAAGTAGGTGATGCGAAGGACTTTTTCGGCACGACGATTCAGGGGGATTTTGCCCACTGAAAGACCGGCATATCCGCCTGCATTAAATTCTATCTCTTCCTCAATTCGAGACGATAATAAGTCCATATCAACTTCCATGGCATCCAGCACTCTAGCGGCTAAATTGTCAGGCTCCTTGATTAGACCAAGTAGAAAGTGCTCGGGACCAATATAGTCTTGACCCAATCTGATTGCTTCATCTCTACTTTTTGCGATTACTTGCTTAGCAAGTTGTGAAAGTTTCCTATCCATTTTTTGGTCATTTATCATCTTATAAAGACAATATTAGGGATATTTGGTTGATAATACAAATATCATTTGTCTTAATGTGATGTTAATTTACATTTTTTTTTTGCAATTGTTTAGGTACTCCTGTTTTTTAGGCAGAAAATAGTCATTTTTGTATCTGTTGACGGTACAATTTTCGATGCGTAGCAGGGCTACGTGAGAAAATTTTAGCAAAAACAGGTGCAAAAAGGGCATTTTATGGCAAAAACTAGCGGGTATCTAAACAATTACTATTTTTTGCAGAACTCATCATACGCTTAGCGTAGGGACTTTGTTGTTGTTATGGTTAGATAAAAACGCTCCTTGTCCGGTACGGTTCTAATTATACATGGGCTAAATGGGTTTTAAGCCATTTTTTTAACAAATCCTGCCTAGGGAACACGCCCAAAATAAATGTACTTTTTATATGGCTTCTTTTGTGATTATTCTGCGTTGCACATCACTCTAGTAGCCGGGCTACACCATCGCTCTTCCCGCCTTGTCTAATCCCAAAATAATCTCACCTAATTAAGTACATTTATTCTGATTGTGTTCCTAGTTAAGTATTCGTCTTTTCATTAATACGTTTTTCCACCAAGTAATTGTTCCGGTTGATAGAATTTCTTGCAATCATTTCTGCTATAAAGCCGGTCACAAATAGCTGGGTACCCATGATAATGGTCAATATGCCAAAATAAAAAAGCGGACGGTCGGTTATCCCGTATTTCAAATAAACAATCTTGGCAATAGACAGATAAACCAAAATGATAAAGCCTATGAAAAAGGCTATCAGTCCTAAAGTCCCAAAAAAGTGCATCGGTCTCTTACCGAATTTGCCCACAAACATGATAGAAATCAGGTCTAACGGTCCATTGATGAATCGGATGAGACTCCCAAACTTGGTCACGCCATACTTTCTTGCTTGATGTTTGACTACTTTTTCGCCAATTTTTCTAAATCCTGCCCATTTGGCAATTACCGGGATATATCGGTGCATTTCTCCATATACTTCAATGCTTTTGACGACATTTTTCCGATATGCCTTTAGGCCACAATTGAAATCATGCAAATAAATGCCACTTAATTTGCGGGTAACCGCGTTATAAAGCTTAGTTGGAATCGTTTTGGAAAGGGGGTCGTGTCTTACTTTTTTCCATCCGGAAACTAAGTCATAGCCATCCTTGGTAATCATGCGATATAACTCAGGGATTTCTTCGGGATTGTCTTGTAAATCGGCATCCATTGTGATTACTACATCTCCCTTAACTGCTTCAAAACCAACGTTTAAGGCGGCAGATTTACCATAATTTCTTTGAAATTTGATGCCCCGTACATGGGGGTTGGATTGGCTCATTTTTTCAATAAGCGACCAAGATTGATCGGTGCTTCCATCGTCAATAAAAAGAATTTCATAGCTGAACTGATGGGTATCCATCACCTTGCGGATCCATGCTTCTAATTCGGGTAGAGACTCTTCTTCGTTTAATAGTGGTATGACAACAGAAATATCCATCGGGCAAATTTAGCCATATTATTGTCAATTATAATGCCTGTTTTAAGAAAATATTTTCTGTAACTACTCCGGGCCCCTGTTTTTAGGCAGAAAAATGTCATATTTGTGTATGTTGGCCCTGTCTGCCGATAAGGTAGGGCCCAATTGTTAGATGCGTAGATACGATGCATGCATCTTATCTACTTGCGTTGGATAGCCGGTTGATTGAGAATGCAACAAAATTTCTTTTTTTGCGCATAATTCCAAACAGATTCATTATCATTGCAAAATGGTTGTGTAAAGCAAATGTAAAAATAATTTTTGTGGAAGGTCAGACAGAAGTTAAAGTGCCGGTGGTGCAGATTGAAAATCTTTGGGTTAATTATGGGGAAGAACCTATATTGACGGGGGTGGATTTGTCTATTTTGCCGGGAGAGTTTATCTTCCTTTTGGGAAAAACAGGCAGTGGAAAATCGACTTTGATAAAAACCATTTATGCGGGGTTGGATATTGCGGACGGACGGGTGGTCGTCGCCGGTTATGATTTGCGTAAGCTCAAGTTTAGAGATAAACCCAAGTTGAGACGGAAAATAGGCATGGTTTTTCAAGATTTTAAATTGCTGTACGATCGGAATATCTATGATAATATGGCGTTTGTCCTCCGGGCAACGGGCTGGAAAAAACGGAAGTTAATTAATGAGCGCATTCTTGATGTTTTGAATACTGTGGGCTTGGCGGACAAAATGGATCGTCTGCCCAGTCAACTCTCCGGTGGTGAGCAACAAAAGGCGGTGGTCGCGCGCGCCTTGCTCAATCAGCCCGAATTGATTATTGCCGATGAACCTACGGGTAATTTGGACCCGGAGACTTCTCTTGAAATCTTAAGCCTGATCAAGGACGTTGCCGAAAAATATCATGCGGCCGTATTGTTTGCGACACACGATTTGGCTCTTTTGGAGCGCCTTGCGGCAAAAACAGTACGCTGCGTCGGGGGGAAGATTGTTGCTGTCTAGGGGAGGAATGGTTGCCCCGTCTTGGGGATAATCACTTTGTTTGTCAATCCTTTTTGCGCAAGCTGTTTTTGAAGTTGACGCCGAGTCGTAGTACAGTGATTTAGGGTTTTCAAATGAAATATGGTGTGTTTTCATATTTATCGGTATCCTAAAATCTGAAAAAGAGTATCTGACGATGGTTCGTCACTGAAGATATAGTCAATGAAGTTCCCATGTTCATCCCGATCAATAATGATGCTTTTAGGGGAAGGAATCAGGCAATGCTTGATGCCACCGTAACCGCTGACGGCATCTTGATAAGCGCCGGTGTGGAAAAACCCGAGATAAAGGGGTGGGTCTCCATCTTCATATTTGGGCAAAAGAATTTCTTGGTTTAAGTCTTCGGAATTATAATAATCGGTATGGTCGCAACTAATGCCGCCAATGCTGACACGTTGATATTCATTGTTCCATTTGTTGATAGGGAGTAGGATGAATTTTTCTTTGAGTCCCCAAGCATCCGGAATGGTGTTCAACAAGCTATTGTCTATGATGTACCAAGTCTCGGTGTCGTTTTGTTGCTTTTTTTCGAGTACTTCAAAAATAATGGCACTAGATTCTCCGACGGTATATTTGCCAAATTCGGTAAAGATATCGGGTTCAGGAATCATTTCTTCCGTACATGTATTTTTAATATTTCGGACGATTTTGTGGATAATATGCTCAAAATTATATTCAAATCCCAAATAGTTTTGAATCGGAAATCCCCCACCTATATTCAATGCTTTTAAGTCATTGCTCTCTTTTTTTAGTTGGGCGTATAGTTGGGTGGCTTTTTGAAATTCTCCCCAATAAAAAGGATTGTCTTTGATGCCGGAATCGACAAAAAAGTGGAGCATTTTTAATTCTAATTGTTTGTTATTGGCGATTTCCTTTCGGAAAAAAGGAAGGATTTCATCGGGGGGGATACCTAGTCTGGATGTGTGAAAAGCCGATTGTGGTTCTTCATTGGTGGCCATTCTTAGGCCGATTTTAATTTTGTTTTTGGGTTGGACTTGCCTGAGACGTTGGAGTTCGTTCTTGCTGTCTAAGATGGTGATGGAGTTTTTGAAGCCGAGGTTTTGTAGCTGGATTATTTTTTCAAGATAGGCTTTTGTTTTGTAGCCATTATGGATGACTAATAAGTCCTTTTGCAGGATGCCTTTTTCTAATAAGTTGATAATCAGGTCAATATCGTAGGAAGAAGAAGTTTCTAAATGAACTTGATGCCGAAGAGCTTCTTTGATGACATGGAAAAAATGATTGCATTTGGTGCAATAACAATACTGGTATTGTCCTTTGTAATTATATTTTTCGATGGCTTGATTAAAAAGATGTCTGGCCTTGTTTATTTGTTCTCCAATCTTCGGTAGATACGTGATTCTGAAGGGCGTGCCATACTTTTCGATTAATTTTTTTAGTGGGATGCCTTGGAAAGTGAGCCACTCATCATTTAAGTCGAATCCGCCTTTAGGGAAAGTAAAGGTTTGCTTGATTAAGTCTTGGTATTCGTTTTTCATTGATGCAAAGTTATGGTTTTTAATTTTGCTTTGGGGCAAAATTTTAATCAGTGTAGATTAATGAAATTGCTGGTTGGGATATATAGCTGTATTTTAGTCTAAAGCTAGGATTTGTTTATATGATTGCCTTTTGACTTGGGGATTTTTTCGTAAGTTTGAGTAGGTCGCATATTTACCTTTGTTTTATATAGTCAACTACTTACTTTGTAACCAAAGTATTCTCTGCAAATGATACATATCATTGTTTTTTACATTAAAAAATATTTGATTTCGTGCGGTAAATGGGTGATTCTTGAGAAGGAGTTAATGTGACCTAGTGTTTACTTTAAGTCTCGATTCATTGGTCTAATTTACATCTTTTTTTTACTCTGTTTATTCCCAAAATTAGAACATATTTACAATTGCGCTAGGCATCGGAGATTTTGGTTTTAGAATCTAAAAAGATACTGGTATGAAGCATTTAATTATTGTTCTTAATGTTTGTGTCGTTATTTTTTCCAATTTATTTATTGGGGAATTGCCCAATGAGATTCGTTGGTCATTTTGTCTCGAAAATGACTTCTTAAGAAAGCTTTTGGTCGATTCTTCTTTCTCCTATTCTCATTCTAAAAGTCAATCGGTTATTTTTTTCCCCATAAGGGCTTCCCCTGTGAGCGGTAATGCTTATTTTTTTGATTTATAACTCTAAAATAGACCCGTCATGAAAAAAAATATAATTCTTGTTCTAATTCTTGTGGTCTTCGTCGCCAATCAGTTGCTGGCTCAGACACATGTTTCAGGCAGTATCGCCACCAATACCGTATGGACACCCGGGGGAAGTCCATATGTCGTGGATGACGATGTAACCGTTGAACTTGGAGTGTCCTTAACTATTCAAGCCGGTGTCATCGTTAAATTCAATGATTTTTGGGATGGGATCACCGTTTTGGGAACGCTCAATGCCATTGGTACAGATTCAAATCCCATAATATTTACTTCCATTGCAGACGATGCCCATGGTGGAGACACCAATGGAGATGGGGATGCCACTGTTCCCGGTCCTGACCAATGGTCAACCATAGACTATCATGAAGGGGGAACGGGTACTTTACAGTATTGCTGGATAAGTTACGGTGGTGGTGAATACAGTGCTAATGTGCACATCAATGAAAGTAGTGTGACGGTTGACCACTGTACGATTTCTAATTCCGCTGAAAGGGGAATCTGGATTGGGAGTGCCAGCCCGGATATCACCAATAATTTATTTGAAAACAATCTAACACAGGCTATTTGGGCGGAAGGTTTTGATACAATTAAGACCTTTAGTTTGATC
>JANTGI010000071.1 GCA_024762995.1 Saprospiraceae bacterium
TAAGGCGTCCCCTATCAAAAATAATAAAACATGACCTACCTTTACGCAATAATTCTGGCAATTATTGAAGGGATTACCGAGTATTTGCCTGTTTCTTCAACAGGGCACATGATTATTGCTTCTTCATTTATGAAAATAGCGAGCGATGATTTCACCAAGTTGTTTACCATAGTGATTCAACTAGGGGCGATTTTGTCGGTAGTGGTTTTGTATTGGAAGCGATTTTTTCAAAGTTTGGACTTTTACTATAAGCTGTTGGTTGCCTTTCTGCCTGCGGTCGTTTTGGGACTGTTACTGAACGATGTCATTGATGAATTGCTCGAAAGCCCTGTGACGGTTGCCATTACCTTAATGATTGGCGGTTTCATCTTACTCAAGGTGGATGATTGGTTCAAGTCTAATGAAGAAATTGACCCCGAACATCCGGATGCCCATACGAAGATTTCCTACTTGACGGCCTTAAAGATTGGCTTTTTTCAATGTTTGGCGATGATACCGGGCACTTCTCGAAGTGGTGCCAGCATTGTCGGTGGGATGACGCAAGGGCTTACGCGAAAAGTAGCCGCCGAATTTTCTTTCTTTTTGGCAGTGCCGACAATGTTTGGGGCTACCGCTAAAAAGCTATACGACTATTACAAAGCCGGTTTTGAATTGAGTGGCGAGCAAGTAAACTACTTAATTATCGGCAATGTCTTAGCCTTTATCGTTGCCTTAATTGCCATCAAATCCTTCATTGACTATTTGAGCAAAAAAGGCTTTAAGGTATTTGGTTATTACCGGATTGCCCTTGGCATTATTTTGCTGATCATTCACTTCTTCTTTTATCCACTGAGCATTTAATTGGTCTTTGCAGAAAAAAATACATGTCTATCACGCCCATCCAGCCGTTGCCGAAAGGCGAAACAAAAACCAAAGAAGAGTTCCTGGCCGGAGTCACCGTACTCATCAATAAGCCCAAAACTTGGACTTCCTTTGATGTGGTCAACAAAATCCGCTCTTCCCTAAAATATCGCTTAGGCATCAAAAAAATAAAGGTGGGACACGCCGGCACACTAGACCCTTTGGCGACCGGATTATTGACGATTTGCATCGGAAAACACACCAAAAAAATCAATGAATTGACGGGATTACCCAAAACCTATACCGGTCAATTTTTCATCGGCGCCACAACTCCATCTTACGACATGGAGACCGAAGTGGATGCCACTTTCCCCACCGACCACATTGACGAAGCCCTTTTAGCGCAAGCGGTCGCAAAATTTCAAGGAAAAATCACCCAATTCCCCCCCATATTCTCCGCCATCAAGCAAGACGGAAAACGATTGTACAAAATAGCCCGAGAAGGCGGCACCGTTGACATCAAATCCAGAGAAGTCGAAATTCTTTCTTTTGCTATCCAAAACGTACAACTTCCGACCATTGATTTTGTCGTGGATTGCAGCAAAGGCACCTATATCCGTTCACTCGCCTATGACTTCGGAAAAGCCTTAAAATCAGGCGCTTACCTTGCGGAATTGACGCGTACTAAAGTGGGTGACTATTCCCTAGATCAAGCTTGGGAATTGGATGATTTTATTGAGTCACTGCCGGAAAAGGAATGATAAGTGTCTAGCTGGCGAGTCCTTACTCAGGATTCTCGCTCATCAGGCCTTGCAGGCCGAAACGCCCAAAAGTGAAGGATTTCATCCTTCACAAATCATGTCCGAACCCAATCGAAATCAACTCGCAATTAGTTCTATTACAGCTTGTTATAATACGCACAAGATACGAATTATTTTTGAATACGCAGGTTAAAGATTCATAAAGGTTTGAAAGGTCTAACAAACGCATTGCGAGCTTTTTTGGACGATGGCTATTCTTGACAAGGTGTGCACCGCAGGACACAATCCACCATTTTTTTGTACCTTTGAAAAAAAGTAACCATCCATCAACCAAAAACATACAAAAATGGGACTATCTTTTCATTACAAAGGCCAAATCAAAGAAGCCAAAATGCTGGCTCCGCTGGTCACAGACGTCATTGATTTTGCGAAAGCTCATAGTTTTGACTACCAAACCGATGTCTTCGAGCAAGCATTTCCGGAAGGAGAACTCACTGATTATCTAGGAGATGACCAACTTTATGGCATCGCCTTCTCCCCCAAAGAATGCGAGCCCATCTACCTGACCTTTGTCCGCAATGGTCGCCTGTGTAGCCCGATTCAATTGGTGATTCAGACGAGTCCGGAAGATGATTTTTTCTACTTGATTTCCACCAAGACCCAATATGCAGGAGCCGAAGCGCATGCTTTAGTCATAGATTTTTTGCGCTATCTCAGTGAAAAATATTTTTCCGAATTTGAGTTGCAAGATGAAGGAAAATACTGGGAGACTCAAGACAAAAACCTTCTAATCGCCGAATTTGATAAGCTGCAACGCTCCATCGACCGCTTATCTGCCATGACGGAAATGATGCCCCGAAAAGAAGGCGAATCCTTAGAAGATTTTATTAAACGAATGGCCGAAGAGACCCGCAAAAAATTATGAACCATCTCTTCTTTGTATAGGACAAAATCTTAGAACCTAGGAAAACCAGTTTTTGTCCTGTACAAATCAATTCCCTTTTTTTCTTAGATTTTATCTATCTTTGAGCAAGAAATTGCAGGTACTAAAAAGTAAGCTATGCACTATTATTCTTTAGGGAAGATTCCCAAAAAACGACATACCCAATTTCGGGATGATGCCGGACAATTATATCAGGAAGAGCTATTTTCTACGGAAGGGTTTAGCAATATTTACTCGCTGATATATCACCTACACCCGCCGACCAAGATGATTCAGGTCGGCCGACCCTACTCGGTCGCTCCCAAAATCATCAAAGATCACCAACTAAATCCCCGTCGCTTACGCGGAATGAAAATCAAACCGGAAGATGACTACCTGCAAAGCCGTAAACCCGTCTTAGTAAATTCGGATATAAAAATCGTTTTGGCGGCTCCACGTCAAGGGACTAAGGATTATTTTTTCAAGAATGCCGATGCAGATGAAATTATTTTTATCCACAAGGGCTCCGGCACATTAGATACGGTCTATGGCCATTTGCCGTTCAGCTATGGGGATTACGTGGTGATTCCGCGGGGAACGATATATCAAATCAATTTTGATGATACCGACAATCGGCTATTGATACTAGAATCCACAAGCGCCGTGAAAACCCCCAAGCGTTATCGGGGAGAGATGGGCCAATTATTGGAGCATTCCCCCTTTTGCGAAAGAGACATCCGCAAACCGCAAGACTTAACAACTACTGATGAGCAGGGAGCGTTTAAGATTCATATCAAAAGACAAGATATGATGTATCCGTTTGTCTATGCTTATCATCCCTTTGATGCGGTGGGTTGGGATGGATATTGCTACCCGTATATTTTTTCGATTCATGACTTTGAACCGATTACGGGACGCATTCATCAACCGCCACCGGTACATCAAACTTTTGAAGGAAATAATTATGTAATTTGCTCCTTTGTACCTAGGTTGTATGACTATCATCCCGATGCCATTCCGGCTCCTTATCATCACAGTAATATCGACACCGATGAAGTACTTTATTATGTAGATGGTGATTTTATGAGCCGAAATGATGTCGAAAATGCCATGCTTACACTCCACCCCATGGGTATTCCACACGGCCCGCATCCGGGAGCCATTGAGCGTAGCATTGGCAAAAAAGAAACGAATGAACTCGCCGTCATGGTCGATACTTTTAAGCCGCTTGACCTGACGGAATGGGCTTTTGAAATTGCAGACGAAGAATATTTTAAATCTTGGCTTTAAACCACTCAATTACCCTATACCCTAACTGCAACGTGTATTTACGCTTGCGCAAAAAATAAAAAGATGACCAAAACAGATATCTTCCCCATCAATGGCACCGACTACATTGAATTTTATGTCGGCAATGCCAAACAATCCGCCATCTATTATCAAGCCGGTTTGGGTTTTAAACTGATTGCTTATCGGGGCCCCTTGACCGGAGTGCCGGATAGAGAATCTTATGTTTTACAGCAAGGCAAAATCCGTTTTGTTCTGACTTCTGCCCTGTCAGACGACCATGAAATAGCCCGACACGTTGCCCGCCATGGAGATGGAGTCAAAGACTTGGCTCTTTGGGTAGATGATGCCAAAAAATCATTTGAAGTAGCGGTTTCCAGGGGCGCAGAGATTGCTTATGAGCCATACACTATTTCAGATGAGCATGGCTCTGTCACCCTTTCCGCTATCAAAACTTACGGAGAAACCATCCACACTTTTGTCGAAAGACACGACTACAATGGCATCTTTATGCCCGGCTATGAAGCCAAAGAAAGCCCCCGTGAAGATCCTTCTTGTGGTTTTAAAGTAGTTGATCATTGCGTCGGCAACGTAGGATGGGGCGAAATGGACAAATGGGCCGACTTTTATCGTAAAGTCATGGGATTCAACTTACTCATCACCTTTGATGACAAGGATATTTCCACAAAATATACCGCATTGATGAGTAAGGTGGTCACCAATAGCAATGGCAACGGATACATTAAATTTCCCATCAACGAACCCGCCAAAGGGCTCAAGAAATCCCAAATCGAAGAATATTTAGACTTTTACAATGGAGCAGGGGTACAACACATCGCCCTATTGACAGATGACATCATTCAAACGGTCAGCCGGTTGCGCAAAAATGGAATTGAGTTTCTCTATGTCCCGGACAACTATTATGACTCTGTGACCGATCGCGTAGGAAAGATTGACGAAGACCTGGAAGAGCTCAAAAAACTAAACATCCTAATTGACCGTGACGAAGAAGGATATTTGCTCCAACTTTTCACCAAACCGGTCATGAATCGCCCCACCGTTTTCTTTGAGATTATCCAACGAAAAGGAGCCGAATCTTTCGGAAAAGGCAATTTCAAGGCTTTGTTTGAATCTATTGAGCGCGAGCAGGCTTTACGGGGAACACTTTAAAAGCTGATTCATTAAAGATTTGACCAATTTTGCGGCTCACCAATCTATAATATGACAAGGGAGTATAGTGGGGAATTGGTGAGCCGCAAAATCCAAGCCTAGTCTTAAAACCCTAGCTCCAAACATTCTTCAAAGCCAAACGTCTGGCGCCAAAGTCCTTTTCCGTTACCGGAAGGATAGCGGTCTCAAACAAATCCATCAATTCGGGAGTATGCGCCGTCACCTTCCCCTTTTTCAGATCAATAAATACAAAATCCATCCACATAAATGCCTTAAGTTGTTTCCGATGCTCATCAAACATCCTAAACTCCACCATCAAGTTATAGGGCGAGTACGCTATCGCCTGAGACTCCAACAACACCTTCTCAAAAGGTAGTGCAGGACTAAGAAAAGCAATCTGACTCGTACTCACGACCCATCCTAATTGCTCTTTGACCGCAAGGTCATAAATCTTCAAACCATAGGCATCACGCACCTGATCTTCTCTCGCATTCAACATATAATCCACATAGCGCCCATTATTCAGGTGCCGAAAAGGATCACAATCTTGAAATCGAATGATGGCCGTACTTGACAATATTTTTTTGTTCATTCTATTATTTTTTGGGAGACATCAATTGGGCTTCTCCCCGTTTACGCAACTTCTTATCCAATGCCAAAACCTGATTTATCAATCCCTTTTTGCCGTCATTGACTAGGACATAATCAGCTAATTTTCGTTTTTGTCTTTCCGGCATTTGGTGGCGGATACGGCTCAAGATGTGTTGACGCGTCCATCCATTCCGTTTCCTAACTCGCTGAATTCTAATCTCTTGAGCAGCGAAAACTTCAATAACGGCGTCTAATTCATAAGCACTACCGGATTCAAAAAGCAAGGCGGCTTCCTTCAAAGTGTATGGTACGTCATTTTGTTGGTCATGCCATTGCTCATAATCCAGTTTTACCACAGGATGCACCAGGGCGTTCAGTTTCTGAATTTTTTGGGGATCGTTGAAAGCAATATCCGCAATGTGGGAACGATTCAGCCTGCCATCCGCTTGATAGGCTTGCGCGCCAAATAATTTTTGGATAGCCGCCACCAATTCCGGCTGATGTACCATCAACCATTTGGCTCGACTATCGGCATCGTAAACGGGAATACCCAATACGGCAAAAATAGCGGCTACGGTAGATTTTCCACTCCCGATACCACCTGTAATCCCTATTTTCAGCTTTTTTCCCACGCGGTTATCTTTTTTCTTATTACATTAGCACGATGACAAAGATACAACAATTCATATTTCTATTGGTCTTTTCTTTTTCCCTTGCCGGAAAAGCGCAAGATATACATTTTTCACAGTACTCGTTTACACCTTCATTGCTCTCCCCTGCCCTTTCGCAAAACTTTAATTCGGAGTTTCGGGGAGGAGCCGTTTATCGCAATCAATGGGCATCCGTACCGGTCAATTATACCACCTTTTTAGGTTATTTTGACAAAAAAATCCATACTTCGTGGGCCGGCAATTCGTTGGCTTATGGGATGCACTTTCAATTTGACCAAGCAGGAGATGCGGGGCTTAGTTGGATGCAATTGCAGTTTAACGGCGTCATATCACGACCGATTAGTCCGATGGTCACCATGGCTTTGGGCGTAGGCTTGGGATATGGCAGCCGGCAATTTAAGCCCGAAAAACTTAGCTTTGGGCACCAATTCACCGACCAATATCGACCGAATCTGCCTTCCGGCGAAAATTTCACCCAAACTAGTGCGGGTTTCTCGGACTTTAGTATCGGTCTCCATACCCATGTCCAAAATCATCAACTATACAAAGCCGATATGGGCGTTTCTTGGAGCCATTTAAATCACCCGAAAATAAGTTTCTTGGGCGAGGATATTAGTTTGTTGCCTTCCATCCAAATTTATGGTCTCGGACAGGTTTCCCTTTCGGAAAAAACGGATGTACTGGCGAATGCCGTCTATCGCCTACAAAATCCTTATAGCGAATGGGTTATCAGCAGTGGCCTAAAGTATTACCTAAACAAAGAAACCAATCAAAACCTAGCTGTTTCGATACTGGCGGGAATGCGATGGGGAGATGCCTTTTTTCCTGAGTTTCATGTCTATTATAAAAACTGGAACGGGGGCTTAAGCTATGACATCAACCATTCGGACTTCAAAGTCGCTACCGCAGGAAAAGGTGGTGTCGAATTTTCCATCCAATACATCGCCAACCAAATCGTCCCGCCCAAAAAAACCAAAATATGTCCTATTTTCTAGCCTTAACAATTACATCCCGACCAAAACAACTCCTATGCAAATCAAATATCTAATCCTTTTCGCCTTGCTGTCGCTCTCCCCTTTTTTGGCGAAAGCTCAATCCCACAAGGCACTCGCTCATGCGGGTCATTTGGCGCTTCAAGAAGCCAATTGTCAGGCAGCGATGGAGTACTTTGAAAGCGCTCGAACCAAACGTCCGACCAACACGAATTACACCTATTTTTTTGCGCAAGCAGCCATGAAATGCCATGCCTTTGACCAAGCAGAAAAAGCACTCCAAAACATTTTAAATTCTAATAAGCCTGACACCTACTATCAACTAGGCCGCTGTCAAAAAAGTCTGGGAAAATATGCCGAAGCAGTACAATCTTTCGAAAAATATCTATCCGCCCAACCATCAGGTGCTTTCGCAAAAAAAGCCCAAACAGAAATCGCCAATTGTCATTTTGCCCTTTCCCAAATCGATGACTCCCCTTACCACATAAAAAATATGGGCAAAAAAATCAACTCATCCTACTCTGATTTTGCGCCTGTTTTACGGGGTGACACGCTTTATTATTCTAGTTTTCGCTTTGAAAATAGAAAAGATTGGGCCGTACCTAAACGTAAAATCTCCAAAGTGGTCTATTCTACTCAGGGCCGCAAAGGTCGTCCCTTGCGCTATGGATTTAATGCGGATACGATGTTTACCGCCAATTTATGCTTTTTGCCGGACGGCTCCGGAGTGTACTACAATCACTGCCAATATGATAAAGGAATGAAGGTGAGATGTGACTTGTACTTTCGTCAAAAAAAGAAAAAAAGGGGATGGAAAAAACCCATCAAACTCCGCATAAACAACCCACAATTTACAACCACCCAACCGGCCTATTACTTTGATAAACAATCGAATACGCCTTACATCCTTTTTTCTTCCGATCGGGATGGCGGACAGGGAGCGTTAGACATTTGGATGGCACCGATTAAAGACCAAAACCAACTGGGAACGCCCATCAATTTAACTAAAATCAATACGCAAGGCAATGAAATCACCCCGTATTATGATTCCATCCATGCTCAATTATTCTTTAGTTCAGACGAAAATCTGAACATTGGGGGCTATGATATTTTTCAAGTATTTGCCCCGATGTTATCGAATATAGAAGCAGACATCACGCCCCTACCCATACCGGTAAACTCCCCGGCTGATGATTTGTTTTTTGTCCCTGTGGGTGATGGCCAAAAAGGTTTTTTAGCTTCCAACAGGGCCGGTTCCCTGTTTATTGACAAACAAAACCAGCGATGCTGCAACGACCTATATGCTTGGTCTTTTGAGCCACCACCCCTGCCCCCGGAGACGACGGATTCTATAGTGACAACTGACACCATCACACCACCCATCCCTAACCAACCCAAATTGGAGACGCCCACCTATACCGTGACCGCGCAATCTATGTTGGATATGCTGCCCATTCGCCTTTTCTTTGACAATGACGAACCGGACCGACGCACCACAGCCACTACCACCCGACAAACTTACCTAGCTACTTTCCAAAAATACTATCCCCAAAAAGAAAAATTTATCCGGTCTTTTTGCCGCCCCTTAAAGGGAGATGAGAAAGAAAATGCCCAATATGAAATTGATGATTTCTTTGAATATGATGTCAAAGAAGGTGGAGACAATCTCCAAACTTTCTCCCGGCTGCTCCTTCAAGCCCTCCAAAACGGAGAACACATTGAAATCATTCTCAAAGGCTATACCAGCCCCCGTGCCAAAACCGACTACAATAAATATTTAGCCGCAAGGCGCATCTCCAGTGTCAAAAACCATTTTACCACCTTCCAAAATGGCATTTTCAAGCCTTTTATCGAATCCAAACAACTCCTAATCTCCGAGCTGCCCCTTGGTGAAGCACAAACACCTACCGGCATCAGTGACGACCTTTGGGATCGACGGATGTCCGTCTATTCTGTGGAAGCATCGATGGAGAGAAGAGTCGAGATTATTGACCTAAAAGTAGAGTAATAAGAAACATACCGTCCGACCGGCAGTTGGCCAAATCTCTCCATGTGTTGTACAGTCAGACAAACCAAAATAGCCCACTCTGTCCATTGCCTAACATAAAGAAAAAACCATCCCGTAGGCTACAAACCAAAAATTCTAGCTACATTTATGCCCAAACAAACCAAAACTACCGGAAAATGAATATAACGACACTGGACTGGCTCATCATCGCAAGTTTTTTTATCATTGTGTTAGCAGTGGGCCTTTGGGTTTCTAAGACATCAGGTAAAAATACCACGGAATACTTTCTTTCCGGCAAAAGTATGCCTTGGTGGTTATTAGGTTTTAGCATGGTGGCGACGACTTTTGCGGCGGATACCCCTTTGTTGGTGACTGATATTGTCCGTGGCGATGGGGTCTCCGGCAACTGGGTTTGGTGGGCCTTTTTAATCACCGGAATGCTAACGGTATTTGTTTATGCCCGTCTTTGGCGTAAGTCCAACGTCAATACGGACATGGAGTTTTACGAATTAAGGTATGGCGGAAAAGCAGCAGAATTTCTCCGTGGTTTTCGGTCGGTCTATCTGGGCTTGATATTCAATGTCTTGGTCATGTCGGTGGTGGCGTTGGCTGCAATAAAAATCGGTGGCATCATGCTGGGTCTAACCCCTATGCAGGTAATCGTAAGTACGAGCATAGTCATCGTGATATTCAGTGCGATAGGAGGATTTCGGGGAGTGGTTTATACGGATTTTATTCTATTTTCGATAGCGATGATTGGTGCCTTTGCGGCCGCCTATTATGCGGTCAATCTACCCCAAGTCGGTGGATTAAGCCAACTCATGAGCAACCAACTTGTCCTGGACAAAGCCCCCATGCTTCCGGACTTTTCCAATAAAGCACTTCTCATCAAACTCTTAATCGTCCCGCTTGCCATCCAATGGTGGAGTGCTTGGTATCCCGGTGCCGAGCCCGGTGGTGGTGGCTACATCGCACAAAGAATGTTGGCCGCCAAAGATGAAAACCACGCCATCGGTGCGACTTTCTTCTTTAACATCATGCATTACGCGATACGCCCTTGGCCATGGATTTTGGTGGCTTTGGCTTCTTTGGTGATATTTCCGGATTTACAGAGTCTTCAGACGGCCTTTCCGCATATACCTGCGGGCAAAATCGGACATGACTTGGCCTACCCTGCAATGCTTAACTTTTTGCCCAACGGTCTTTTGGGACTTGTCCTTGCATCCTTAATGGCGGCTTATATGAGTACCATTTCCACCCATTTGAACTGGGGTTCTTCCTACATTGTCAATGACTTTTATCGGAGATTCGTAAAGCCGGAAGCGAGCGAAAAAGAATTGGTCAATATCGGCCGAATTTCAACCGTGTTGATGATGTTTTTGAGTGCCCTTTTTGCGCTCAATCTACAGAATGTCAAGCAAATATTTGATATCGTCATCTTATTTGGTGCCGGTACCGGATTAATCTTTTTATTGAGGTGGTTTTGGTGGCGGATTAATGCTTGGAGTGAAATTTCAGCCATGTTTGCGTCCGGCATTATTTCTATCCTATTTAATTTTACGCAAGTGGGCAAGACCTTGTTTGGTCAAGCTGGCGCAGCCGGCATATTGCCGGAGTGGACTAAGTTTCCGCTGGTTGTATTGATCACCACGATTATTTGGCTAGCTGTCACCTTTCTGACCAAGCCGGAAGACCAAGCGGTATTAGAAAAATTTTACCAGAAGATACAACCTGACCCCACCGGATGGAAAAAAGTCATCCAAACCGCCCAAAAAAATGGCCATCAATTAACAGATGATAAATCCGGCAGTCAATTGCCCACCGGCATCTTGGCCACCCTTACGGGAACACTACTCGTCTATTTCATCTTATTTGCGATTGGTAATTTCTTGTACGGGCATACTTTGCAAGCTCTTCTTTTGTCGGTCATTGCTTGTATTTTTGCTTTTATTTTGATTTTCTTATGGAAAAAAATACGGAAAACCTTGCTTCAATAAATATCATCATGGTGATTTGAACGCAAGTGTTTTTTTTTCTGTTTTTGGAAAAATAGCGGAAAGTATAGAACACGGACCAGCCTGCTGCACGGCTGGCAGGTTTTACAGATCGGACAAAAAAAACACGAATTTTCCGAGCGAAAATAAGAATGGATTTTTCACGGATAATTTACTGACGTAAATTTTGTTAGATTTTGTGATTTTGGACGAAAAAGAAGAGAACCATCTGACATTTTTCCCATAGGTTCATTTTCTTTCATAAAAAATGGGAAAAAAATTTAATACCCACCAATCATATTCTATTTTATTCAAATATAAAAAAGATTAGTAACCAAGTCATTAAACAAAACACATCGATTGCTATCCCTTTATTTAGCTGTCATTAACAAGCATGATTTAGAAATCGCTTGCATTTCTCCATAAGAAAAGGGAATTTTGCAAGGTTTCTGACAACCTGAGTTCGATTAAAGATTTGAGATTCAGTTTTCTTAAATTTTTCATTTTCAATTTAATTTTTTGAAGGCATAGCGGGCTATGACAAAGAAAATTAAAGCAGAAAATGGACAATTTTAGGAAACCTTCTAAGTAAGAAGGCAGGTCTATAAGAAAAACAAAGTAAATTACCCTTTTTTAGATGGTTTTTAACTTTGTTTTCTGAATCCAAAGGTTTCGTCGAACTCAGGTTGATAGACAAGGAAGTCATCTTTATTTGAACAAATACGTGAGTATAAGGGCATCATTCTTGCTTGTATTACCATCTTAATCTCGTTAACCATAAAACAAACAGATGAAATTTTTAATAAGCTTTTTTCTTTCCGGAGTTTTACTCATTTCGTGCGCTTCTTCGAGCAGTAAGGACGTCAAGTCAGAGTCTGCCGCGGAGCAAGCACCGACCCCAAAAATAGAGCAAAATGTAGTCGTACCGGCCGGAGAAGACAGCGTACAGATGGTTTTTCATCTAAAAAATCAACCTGCCGGCAAAACAAAGTTGGTGGGCATGCTTGAAGACCAAAGGTTTATCGTGGATTCCACGGAGATAGACGCCAATGGAAATTTTAAAATTTCGAAACCGACGCTTTTTCCGCAAGGATTCTATTACTTCATCCTTCCCGGACAAAAAGCACTTCAATTGCTGATCGATAAGGATCAAATTTTTGAACTTTCCGGCGATATGGCCGACATCAATAATACCGCCAAAGTAAATGGCTCCAAGTGTATGGAATTATTTTACGACAACTTGGCCAATGATGCCAATGCGAAGCTTGCGCCAAAAATTAGAGACGTAGCGACCAAGCTAAAAACCAAGGCGACATCTCCGGAATTTAAAGCGGCACTGACCCAATACAATGCCCTATTGGATCAAATTGATCAACAAGTCGAACATTACAAAAAAATAGCCCCTAATAACTTTTTTACTAAGTTTAAAGTCGCCGGCCAAAACCCAAGACTCCACTACCCCGTCAAAGCCGATGGGACGCTTGATCGAGCCAAACAAATCTATGATTATCGAATCCATTTTTGGGATGGTTATGACTTTTCAGAAAAAGACTTGCTCCGAACACCTGTCTTTACCAATAAGATGAAGCGCTTTTTCACAGAGCTTGTCCCACTAAACCAAGATTCCATCAATCATTATACAGATATTTTAATGGCCAAGGTGGACAATTACCCGGATTATTATCGGGCCATTAGCAATTGGGTTGCGTTAAAATTTGAGCCGGCCCACACCAATTTGATGGACGGTGAAGCGGTCTATTCACACATTATCAACAAGTATTTTACAGATGAAAAAGCCACTTGGAGCACTCCTGATGATCTAAAAAAACTACGGGAAAGGGCCGCTGAAATGACCCAAAGCCTTCTCGGTATGCAAGCGGGTAATGTAACCGCCAAAGATCGATTTAAGCAAAATCGCACGCTTTATGACCTTAAGGGGCAACTTATTGTTGTCTTTATCTATAGTCCGGACTGTGAACACTGTAGAGCGCAAACCCCAATTTTGGAACAAATCTATAAAGAATGGCATCCAAAAGGCGTGGACGTCTATTCTATTGCTGCCAATACCACGGAACGGGAATGGAATGCTTTTAGTGCCCATTTCAAGTTACCGTGGACGGATGTATTTGACGTTACAAATGCCAGTTGGTATCCTAAGTATTTTGTGGACATCACGCCTGAGGTATATCTTTTGGACCAAAACAGGAAGATTGTTGCCAAAAACTTAAACGTGGATCAATTGCCCACTTTGTTTGCGAAGTATTTGAAATAAGTCTGCATGCAGTTCTAAAGATGGAGTAGATACAAGCTAGGCCTTGTATCTACTCAAATCCCCAAAAAAGCCCTACCTTTGCACCATGAAAGAACGTGTAGTTATTCTTGATTTTGGGTCGCAGTTTACTCAATTGATTTCTAGGAGAGTTCGAGAGTTGGGGGTTTATAGTGAGATTATTCCTTTTCAAAAGGCTCCGGAGTATTCTTTCGATATGAAAGCCATTATTCTGAGTGGCAGCCCTTTTTCCGTAAGGGACGAAGACGCTCCGAAAGTGGATTTGAGTCAATATTTTGGACGACTTCCTGTCTTAGCTATTTGCTACGGCGCTCAATTCATTGCGCATCAATACGGCGGCAAAGTAGAATATTCCGGTACGAGAGAGTATGGCAAGGCTCATTTACACATACAACAGGCGGATCCTTTATTCAAGGATATAGAAGAAGGCAGTCAGGTTTGGATGTCTCATTCGGACACGATTACTCAATTACCGCCCGGATATCAACTTATCGGGAGTACCGAAGACGTAAAAAACGCCGTTTATCGCAAGATAGATAGCAATCAAGCCGTATATGGCGTACAATTTCATCCGGAAGTTTATCACACCATTCAAGGTCGGCAATTCCTAAAAAACTTCCTTTTTGATATTGCCCAGTGCGCCGGGGGCTGGACTCCGAAGTCATTTGCGGCCGAGTCCATCTCTAATTTGCGCAAGCAGATTGGCTCCGAAGGCGTATTATTGGGGCTTTCCGGCGGAGTGGATTCATCGGTTGCGGCGGAGCTCCTGCATCAGGCCATTGGACAACAATTGTATTGCATTTTTATTGATAACGGGCTCTTACGAAAAGGAGAATTTGAAGAAGTATTGGCTTCGTACCAAGGTCTTGGTCTTCAAGTCAAAGGAGTGCGAGCCGCCCAAAGGTTTTATGATGCCCTTGCGGGAATAGCAGACCCGGAGCTCAAGCGCAAGGTCATCGGCAAGACGTTTGTAGATGTTTTTGTGGAAGAAGCCCGTCAATTAGAAAATATCCAATGGCTTGGACAGGGCACTATTTATCCGGATGTCATCGAGTCCGTATCTGTCAATGGGCCTTCCGCCACCATTAAATCTCACCACAATGTGGGTGGCCTTCCGGAAAAATTACACCTAAAAATCGTCGAACCGTTGCGCTTGCTGTTTAAGGATGAAGTGCGAAAAGTCGGCGCAGAAATCGGAGTACCCGACCACATCCTAAATCGTCACCCTTTTCCGGGCCCCGGCTTAGGGATTCGGATTCTTGGGCCGATTACCCCGTCCAAAGTAGCTATTTTGCAAGAAGCGGATGCCATATTTATGCATCACCTAAAAGCGTCCGGACTTTATGACCAAATATGGCAGGCAGGGACAATATTATTACCTATTCATACCGTTGGAGTCATGGGTGACGAAAGAACCTATGAGCAGGTTGTGGCATTAAGAGCCGTTGTTTCGACAGACGGTATGACTGCCGAATGGGCGGATTTGCCCCATTCCTTTTTGGCGAAAGTCTCTAACCAAATCATCAACAAAGTAAAAGGCATAAATCGAGTTGTATATGACATTAGCACCAAACCACCGGCAACCATTGAATGGGAGTAAGTTATTGAGCTTCCTTTTGGTTATTTTTTTATTTGTTTCTTGTGACCCTTCCAAAAGAGCCACCAAGACTTCCTATCCCCGTCACCCCATACCGGAGTCCGGACAGACCAAACCCACCAAACCGGAAGTGGTCAAAAACCAACCAACAACAAAAAAAGATACCATCCCCAAAACACCGACAAATCCCCTCCCGACCAACCACCAAATCCCCGACCAAGGGGCGGTAAAAGTAGCCCTATTGCTGCCCTTCTTAACCAATAATTTCTCTGAAACCGACGACCATATCCAACCAAAATCGGAAATCGCCATTCAGTTTTATGCAGGTATGAAGCTTGCCCTGTACGAAGCCAGCTACGAACAACTGCCCATAGACATTACCGTTCTGGACTCTAAAGCCTCATACAGCGAAACCGTCAACCTTCAATCTAATCCTGCCGTCGCGGAAGCAGACATCATCATCGGGCCCTATCGTAAAAAAAATGCCAACCTGATTGCCCAAACAGCCGTCCGAAAAGGTCAAATTATGATTTCGCCCTTTTCGGATATCCAGCCCCAATTACTTTCGGGTAATGGTGCGGTTATTGAAACTTTTGCCAGCCTAGACACCTACATGCAAGCCATCGTCAAGTACCTGATCCAATCCGGAAACATTAATAATGCCGTCATCGTCAAAAGGAAAAACGGGGCGGACGACCGGGCTACCAACAGCCTGCAAAATGCCTTCAAAGCAGCTAATGGCGGGCAGGTAATTGCTCCGTTAAAAGAATTGGAAGTGGATCAAGCAGACTTATCTTTTGAAAAACTAGAGCTAAAGGAAACACTTGAAATTACTCCCAATACCGTGTTTATCATCCCGGTTTGGAAGAGCCCGAATTATGTCTCTTCCATTGTGCGTAAGATATTTGTATCAAGATCCCCCGAAGCCTCCCCGACTATCATCGGAATGCCCCAATGGATTAGCGGAAAAAACAACTTGGACTACCAAAAGCTAAATGATTTGCACACCATCATACCGGCTGCAGAAGTTATCCATCGATCCACTCCTTCCAAAAGTATCGAAAACCGCTTCTACCAAGCCTATGGCACTTTACCGGACAAGAATGCCTACAAAGGCTACGACCTAGGAAAATATTTAATCCAACTCATCCGCGCCAATAGGCAGAGTGCTTTGACGGTACCCAATTCAACCGGTTTACTAGTGGATTATCGCTTTACAGAAGGCTACAACAATCCCACAGACAATCTTAATAATCAACCGGTCATCTTCAAAAACAACTTTGTAAAAATGCTGCGGCTAGAAGACTATCAATTGACTGAGTAGGCTGATTTTGGGATTGGGGTTTCTTGCGTAGGCTATAACGGTCTCGGCTATGCGTAGTGCGGGATTTCAAGGCACTTCACTTTCCGCTTAGCAGTTAGTTTAATTAATGTCATTACTTTCATATCAGCACTTTCCCCCGCATTACGTATAGCCAATGTTAGGTGCTGGCTTTTTTCTTATTAATTGATGTTCAACCATTTATTTGTTCCGCCACAAAGCCAAATTGCATTTAGTCCATATTCTTTTAAAAGTTTTGCTCCGTCTGTTGAACGTCCACCACCTTTACCACAAGCAGTTACATACTGGAAGCTTTTGTCAAGCTGTGAAATTTTCTCTTTCAACTCTTGAAGTGAAATGTTCAAGGCATTTGGAATGTGAGATTGTTCGTATTCTTCTTTACTTCTAACGTCAATGATTTGAATTTTTTTGTTTGCTTTAAGTGCTTCTTTTACTTCTTTGACTTCAATACATTCTTTGATAGTTTTTATTTGTTCAGGCATACGGAATTTGATTATTAATGAAGATAAAATAGTTAGCCCACCAATTAAGAATATGGCATATTCTACTCCGAACAAGTCAGCGGTAATTCCTGAAATCACTGCTCCAAAGGCATATCCCAAATCTCGCCAAAGTCTAAAAGTTCCGATACTTTCTGCTCGTTGTCTTGGACTTGTAGCCTGGGCAATAGTTGAAAGGAAAGTTGGATAGACCAATGCAGTTCCTAAACCTAA
>JANTGI010000072.1 GCA_024762995.1 Saprospiraceae bacterium
AAGTTGCTTTTGGTGTTTGGTGCGCAACAAGTTGCTTTTGGTGTTTGGTGCGCAACAAGTTGCTTTTGGTGTTTGGTGCGCAACAAGTTGCTTTTGGGAGAGAATAAAACATTTTTGGAGGAGGATGCGTAAAAAAGGAGACTTTGGGTGTGGCATTATTATTGGCACGCTATGATGAAGTATTATTTGGTCAAATTTTTATATCATGAGATTTTTCTTTTTATCTATTGTTTTTTTATTTGGTTTCCATCACTTAACCGCTCAGTGTGGTGGTACGGATGTCGGTGGAAATGTTTTTGAGGATATACCGGTAAATGGAACAGCTTTGAATACCTATGGCGTCAAGGACGCTAATGAAGCCGGATTGCCCAATATTACCGTCCGAGTGATTGACCAAAATGGTGTGGTTACTTCGACAACCACAGATGGTGTGGGTGATTGGTCAGTAGCTAATCCGACCTTTCCGGTACGGGTTGAATTTTCTTGGGCGGGGTCTTGGCTCAAGGAAAGCCCTAGTGGAGCAGTCAACAATGCGTCTGTTCGTTTTGTGCAAGCATCAGATTGCAGTGTAGATTTGGGTTTGTTTGATCCCAATGTATTTTCTAGTACGGCTGCGCCTGATTATGTGTCGAATATACGTGTTTCCGGTTCTTCCGTAGGCAATACTTTGTCTAGTCTGGAAACTGTGCATTATACAGATTCTGAGTTAAGTGCTGCTTTTACGGAGTATTATGGTGCACAGGGTACAGGGCCTTTGGCGAGTACAGATGCCCCGCTAAGTTCAATAGGATCCGTATGGGGTAAGGCATTTCAACCGGAGCAAAAACGTCTTTTTGTCGGAAGTACTCTTTGGCGTCATGCCGGCTTTGCTTCGGGTCATGGACCAGGGACTATGTATTTGTTTGACTATACGAATGGAAGTCCGGCATCTATGTTAGGAAGTGTTGAATTTCAAGGCGTTACGCCTATGAATGGCGGCCCAAACCTTGATTTTGGCAGCGTCTGCCGTGGTGGTGGCTGTGAAAATGATCCTGGTAATACGGGGGTTGAGTCGGATTATACTTTACCGGACGATGCGACGGTACCGAATATAGATTTGGATGCGTTTGCGAAAGCAGGAAAGGTGGGATTTGGTGCGCTGGATTATGATGCTAATGGAGACAAAATATGGGCAATTAATTTGGCCCAAAAAGGTATCATTGAGATTGATGCTTCCCAAGATTTAGCTTCTCTTACGGGAAATATTAAGCAGTATTTGATTACCGGACTACCTAATGTGCCGGTATGTACGGGAGGCGAGTTGCGACCTTGGGCGATCCAAGTACATAAAGGAAAAGGGTATGTCGGTTGTTTGTGCGATGGTTTGGCATCACAAGATACGGCAGATATGGATGCTTATGTTTTGTCTTTTGATTTAGCGAATCCGGCTGCAGGCTTTACGAACGTATTTTCTTTTCCATTGAGCTATGACAAAAACGGAGATGATTGGAATCCATGGTCGGATACGGATATGTCAACCGGCGGCAATTGGAAACACTATGCCCAGCCCATATTATCCGCTATTGAATTTGATGAAGCGGATAATATGTATTTGAGTTTTATGGATAGATGGGGAATTCAAGCAGGATATGATACTCACCCGCCGGTTTCGGGGACAGCTTCTACCAGCGAAAAGGCCCAATCCAGCGGTGAATTATTCAAAGTTTGTAATACCAATGGTACGCTTGAATTGGAAGGAACCGGTGCTTGTCCAATCAATTATCCGGTGACAAATGAATTTTTTAATGATAAAGCCGGTGACGCCCATAATGAGGGAGCCGGTGGCGCTCTATGTATGTTGCAGGGTAGTAAGCAATTATTGGTACAACTAGTGGATCCACATCCGGAAGGTGACACGGGGTCTAAGTATTGGTCCACACAAGGTGTAAACACATTTAGTACGGTGGATGGTAGCGTCCAAAACTGGTATTCCAATGTCTTTTCAGGGACTGAAGAATATAACGGAAAAGGAGTTGGTATGGGTGATATCGAATTGTTACTTGATCCGGCTCCGGTCGAAGTGGGGAACTATGTCTGGAATGATACCAACAAAAATGGTGTCCAAGATCCTGATGAAGTGGGTTTGGCCAACGTTCAAGTGGATTTATTGGATAGTCTGGATAATGTTTTAGCGCAAGCGACGACCAATGCCAATGGATATTATATTTTTTCCAATGATCCTTCCGGTACGACGACTGCCAGCCATGTGTATAATATTAGTACGCTCAAAGCTCATACAAAATACAAATTGAGAATTGCCAATGCTCAGGGTAGTAGCCAGCAAGCAGCCTTAGCGGGTTTGGTTTTGACTAATTCTGATACCGGTGCAGGTCCTAATATGGACTTAAATGATAATGATGCGACCTTGGCAGGAAATGATGCCATGATTGTTGTACAACCTACAGATATTCAAAGTGTTGGAAGCAATAATCATAGCTTTGACATCGGTTTTAAATTGGTGGATTATGACTGGGGGGACTTGCCGGATGTAGCTGCGGGCACGGCTGCGGGTGATTATGAGAGTTTGGCGGCCAATAACGGCCCACGCCACATTATTGACCCTAATATTAGGCTGGGTAGCACCAACACATCCGAGAGTGATGCCCTGCAAAATTCTAATGCGGATGGAGATACTGATGATGGCCTAACCCTTTCGGGAAATGAGAATTGGGTGCCCGGTCAGACTCTTTCGATTCCTTTTTCGGCAACGAATACCACCGGATCGACGGCACAATTGGAAGCTTGGATTGATTGGAATGGTGACGGCGATTTTGATGATGCAGGTGAAATGGTGGCCGATTTGGATGATGCGGCTTCTTTTCCGCCTGCATTACTCATTACAGTGCCTACGAATGCCCTGCAAAGTCAGCCGTTAGGCTTTAGAGTTCGGATTTCTACCACCGATAACATGACTCCTTTAGGCGAAATATCCAACGGAGAAGTGGAAGATTACTTGATTACCGTAAGTTGCCCTGCTTCGAGTTGTTTACCAACTACTTGGACAAAGCATTAACTTGTACTCCGGAGAAACCAAGTGGGAAATAGACCTTAAATCATCCCCTTGGCCTTCAGTTCCAGGTATTTATTGATTGAGTTAATGGATAAGTCTTCCGGGCGGGTAAAAATGGTCTGGATACCATATTGGCGTAGGCGGTGGGTCATTCTTTTTTTCTCATACAAGAATTTTTCGGCGGTCGTCTGTCGATAAAGATCTTCGGTGGTTTTGGGAGTTTGTTTGGCGAAAGCTTCAATCTCGGTATTGATAAAAAGTACCACAACCAGGAGATGGTTTTTATTCACTTTTCGGAGCGTCGGTAAGACCCGATCCAAGGCAAAATTACTTTCAAAATTAGTGAATAACAAAATCATGCTCCGCCCATTAATTAATTTCCGGGTGGCATAATGCAGTAGCTCATAGTTGGCTTCTACGGCTCTTTCTTTTTCACCGTATAAGGCGTTCAGAATTTTTTGTAACTGTCGATTATGCTGTGCGGCAGGAATCAAAGAACCAAGCTTGTCTGAAAAGGTGATAAGCCCCGGTTTATCATGTTTTTTTAAGATGATATTGGACAAGGCCAGGCTGGTATTGATGGCATAATCCATGAGCGTCAACCCTGCAAATGGCATGCGCATGACCCGACTTTTATCGATGATGCAGTATATTTGCTGAGAGCGTTCGTCATCGTACTGGTTGATCATCAGTTCATTACGTCTGGAGCTGGCTTTCCAGTTGATGCTTCGGATATCATCACCGCGTTGATAATGTTTGATTTGTTCAAACTCATAGCTATGTCCCAGCCGACGTAGTTTTTTGATGCCTGGAGTGATGGCGATACTGGCCAAAGTCTTGAGTTCCATCTCCTTCATTTGGATGATAGACGGATAGACGGGCACTGTTTGTGGTTGGGCGACCTGAATTTTTCTTTGCACCAGATGCAGGAGGGTGGAGATAAAACAATTCATGTAGCCAAAATGGTACTTCCCCCTAGTCATCGGATGGATGGAGTACCGATGTTCTATGTTTTCTTGACCATGAATCCGGGTATCAAAACCAAAGTCACGGACTTCTAACTGTGGCGGTAATTCATCAATGACCTGAATCCGAAAAGACTGGTTGGTGTTATTATGGATGGTGAGTCGGATGGGGTTGGGGTCACTCAATGATAGGACATTAGGCACCTTTCTATGACCATCCAAAGGATTTTTTTGGCGAAAGACAAAGTATATCTCAGCCACCAATTCGCCTAGGACAAGCACCGATATGCCAACCGCCACCCAAAATATATACGGCAAAGCGAATGACAGTGCAAACAAGGCGGAAAGCATGCCCACAGCTAAGAAAAAACGATTACTAAGATATATTGCCTTCATCTAATCGGATTATCTCGGTACTTCAATTTGATGCAAAATAGAATCAATCACATCTTTAGTCTCATAACCTTCCATCTCCCGATCCGGATTCAAGATGATTCTGTGATTTAATACCGGATAAGCCACCGCCTGAATATCGTCGGGCGTTACAAAATCCCTTCCATTGATTGCGGCATAAGCTTTTGAAGCCCGCAAAATACCCAAGGAAGCCCGCGGGGAAGCGCCCAAAAATAAATCTCCGTTGGTACGCGTATTGTGTACAATCTCGGCGATGTAGTCCAATAGATTGTCTTGGATGAGAATTTGCTCAACCAGTTGCTTGCTTTTTTCCAGGTCTTCTTTGGTGCATACTTTTTCGATGGACGTACTCGGATCCGAAAAGTAATTATTGTGAAACCGTCTTAGAATATGCTGCTCTTCGGTTTGACTGGGGTATTTCATGATGAGTTTAAACAAAAAACGGTCTAATTGGGCTTCCGGTAACTTGTAAGTGCCTTCTTGCTCAATTGGATTTTGGGTAGCCATCACAAAAAACGGTAATTCCATCTTGTAAGTCACTCCATCAACGGTCACTTGCTTCTCTTCCATGACTTCAAACATGGCTGCTTGGGTCTTGGCCGGTGCTCGGTTTATTTCATCCACTAAAATAATATTTCCAAAGATCGGTCCGGGGCGGAAGTTAAATTCCGCCGTCTTCATGTTGAATACATTGGTACCTACCACATCAGTCGGCATTAAATCCGGTGTAAACTGAATTCGAGAAAATTTCATATCCATTGCTTTCGCTAAAAGCTTGGCAGTCAGCGTCTTAGCAATTCCGGGTACGCCTTCCAATAAGACATGACCATCGGACAAAATCGCCACCATCAATAAGTCAATAATGTCTTTTTGCCCGATAATGACCTTGCTTAATTCATGGTGAATTCCTTGGGTAAGTTGCAATACCGGTGTCAAATCAACCAAGGTGTTTTGGGTGAAAGAAGCCGTAATGTCCGGGGCATCGGGCAAGATGGGGTCTTGCGCGGCATCTTGGGGCAGGTCAAATTCGTTTTGTAAATCTTTATTGTCATCCATAATTGAAAATTATTTGCAGTTTTGGTAAAAATGGTTGATGGCCAAATGAAACTTAGTCAAAGTCGAATCACTCAAAAAGGTACTGTTGTTGATATTTTGGTGTATGGTGATGATTTCTTTGATTTTGGCTTCTGGGATGCCGGATTTTTGCGCAAGCCTTGCGGCAAAATCGGTCTGATTATTCTTAAAGTTTAGCGCATACTTAGTGCGAACAAAGTCTTGAAAGTGAATAAACTTTTGCAGACAGAGTTGTTTGTTGTTGCCTTGCTGAAAATATAGATTGGAAATATTCTGAATAAAAATCAGCGAGGTATTTTCATTTTTCTCTATAATGGGGATAATGCGTTGTTTGCGTTTGCTTCTAAATGCCAGATAAGCAAGCGCCATAAACAAAAGTAGATACCAAGCAATGGCTAGGGACTTTTGGGATAAGATGTAGGTCAGTGGTCCTTCTTGACCAAAGTTGGGTCTTCTACCCCTTGGCTGACGATTATTCGTGTGGTCAAATACGGGCTTGCGGGCCGCAATGTCATAATAAATATTGTCCGCCCCCAAATGGGCCATGATACCGTCAAAATACTCTTTGCCGTCTCGACGCATCAAGAAGTAATTGGTAAAGACAATCGGATTGGTATGGAAGTAAAAACGCCCTTTTCCGTAAGGAATGTAGCCAAAATCGACAAACCGATCATTAATGGTACCGGCGGCATGGATGCCCGAATCGCAGATGTATTGGGTGGGGATATAATTCCATCGATGAATTTTGGGATCATATTGTCCCATTATTTCGACGGGCAACCCCTTGTCTAATTTGAGCTTTGGATGGATTAAATTGATATTAACCGAAGAGCTAAAAACCGCTTCTTCACCCGTATAATCTTCGCTTTCGCAAAAATCATCATCACCAAATAACTTGAAAATAAGCCGGTAAGGCAACTCCTTGGTGGCTATGAATGCGGTATGACCATCTGCCACAAAATTCAATAAGCTGTCCACCCCACGGTCTGTAATATAATAATATCGCCCAAAAAATAGATAATTGCCGCCGGCGTGGTGCTGTTTCTTTAGAGTTTGAGAAAAATTTCTTGTGACCTTAAAAAAACGATGATTCGGATAATAGTCTTTAAGTATTTTTCCCGCAAGGTACAAGGTATATGGGTCTTTGCTTCTCTCGGTGTATCTTTCTGACCAAGAATATTTTTTGCCCATAAACCGGCTCGCGATAAAGGTACCCAGCACCAAAACAACCAATAACCCAATAACTGCCGCTTTATTATCCTTCATATTCTTCATTTTGTGGAACAATAAAACGATTGGCTAACTCTTTAAATACGGGCTCAATTTTTTCAAATTCGTCTCGGTTGACTCCGCGTTCTCCATACCATACACGCTCATATATCCGCACGCATGACCTAAAGTTTTCGTGATAATCTTTTTGGTAAGTCTCTAAGATATAGGTGCGATTGGTCTTTTCCTTTTGCCAATTGATTTCTTCCGAAAGCGTCAGTTTTTGAACGATGAGCAAAAAATAGAGCCGAATGGCTTTTCGGTATTCTCCGGCTGCAATCGCCGCTTCCAAAGGGGAAAGGACATCTGCTTCGGGGAGGTTTTCTTCAATCCAGTCTAATTTCTCATCACTGATGTCCACTTTAATCTTGCTGCCCTGACGAAAACTGCCGCCTTGCACCAAAAATATAATGAGCCCAAAAATCAGGATTATCCCAAGCACAATAAGAATCCAACGGAATACTTCGCCAAATCCCTCGCCGGTAAATTTATTGAGCTTATCCTTGTTTTTTTTCTTTTCTTCGGGTTTTGTCTCTTGATTATATTTTAGATGCGCACTGTTTTTTTGCCATGTATCTTCGGCGCCCGGATGCTTTTCTAAGTCTTCTTGGAAGTAGCTGTCTTGTGAATTGGGCTCCCAAGGCGTTGGTTCATCATGGGTTTCATCGTAGCGTTCTTCTTCGTATTGGAGTGGATCGAAGGGTTTTTCTTCTTCATTTTGGTATTCTTCTATTTCCGTATCGACATCATCATCCGTTTTTTGCGCAAGCATATCCGGCCCCCAAAAGGACACGAATCCAAGGAAGAGAAAAAGCAACGATATATTTTTGAACCGTAAATTCATTCTCGCAGCATTCCTTTAATTCGTTTTTCTGTGCCGATTTTTTGAATGGCTTCTTGAAGATTATTTGCTTCCATTATTTCCTTTGCAGAAAACCATGTAAGATGGGCACCGAACAGAAAGCCAAAGAAAACCCAAAGTATTAAAAACTCCGTCATAAATGTGAAAAGCACCGGTATAATTAGCGCCATCCACTCATTGTCTGCTTGAAAATTCATCCCGAAAAAATACACCAGATAGTACAATATCGTCGAAGAAGCCAAGGAAATAATCGAAAATCCCAAAAATATAATAATCATATTGAGCGCCATCTCCACTCCTAATTGCTTAAAAACATATTGTGGCCCCCGAAGAAAGCCACTCCCCACACCTGATTGATAGAGCCCCACAATCATGGACAAGACGATGGGCAAAATAATCGGAAAGAGCAAAACACTAATGCCTAAAGTGCGTAGAAAAGAAAGTATAAACATGAATCCAAGGGCGGGTATCAGGCTAAGCAGACCAACCCATAAACCGGATAAAGGGGACAGCGGGGTCGTCTCCTTTTTTTCTTTGGACACAATGCGATAGGCAAACCACGCCGTCGCTGACAAGAGCAGGGCATTCAGATAAGGGAATATCTCCTTAAAATCCAGCAATCGATACAATGAACTCATCGCATTCCCAAAATATTTGGTAAAGGAGAATACTTCTGTCATTTCTTTGTCCGATGTCATGATGATGGTCAGGACAAAAAATAGAGACATTCCCACGCTGTAGGCAATAATCGATTGGGCATATTTTCTGTAAAGGCTCAATATCTCCTTGAAAATTTCTCCGGTGGTTTTGGTCTTATTAAACTCAATAGGAGCGTCGTTATCGGGTTGGAGATATGGAACGGGAATTTTACTTCTCGCCCCCCGACGATGCTTTATAATCGGATAAATCACAAAATAACCCACCATAATCCCAAAACTAATCAAAATAAAGCTCAATCTGATGATGTCCGGCGTGTTGGTCATACGTGTGATGTAGCCTTCGATGATACCGGCAATGATAATAAATGGCACAATGCCCAAGTATATTTTTAGCCCCCGTTGGGCAGTTACCTGAAAGGCCTTCAGTCGATGATAGGTGCCCGGAAATAATAAACCCTTGCCTAGGACAATACCCGCCGCTCCCGCTAAAATAATAGCCGAAATCTCAAATGCCCCATGAGTCCATATCGTCAAAAATGACTCTCCCAATAGTCCCCTTTCGTAAAAGAAATACTGAAAAACACCAACCATTACCCCATTACTGACCAGCATCCCGATCGAGCCTACCGATGCGAAAACCCCTAGCAAAAAACAAAGTAATGCCACATATAAGTTATTGGAAATGATACCGACAGCCATTCCGAAAGGACCGCTAGACTTATAAATAGCTAGTGGGTCACCACTCTCAATGTTTTTGATGGTTTCGTCCACATAGGCATCTCCCAAAATAATATTAGCAAAATGGGGATCCATCGACTGCGACAAGGCACCAATCAAAAAAGACAATACAAATACCACAAATGCCAATAATACTTCCTTTCTGGATTCATACATGATTTGCGGAAGCTCATCGGTCCAAAAGTTAAAGAAGGACTTTTTCTTCAGTTTTTTGGCTCGGTATATCTTAAAGAAGAGCCGTTGGGCCAGCCAATTGAGATAGGCGCGTATGGAGCGATTGGGATAAAATGTCCGCGAATAGGAAAGATCATCCGTCACTTGGATAAACAAATCGCTCAGTTCATCGGCTTTTTCGTTGGGGTTGTCAATGGCTTTTTCGAGCCGCTCCCATTTTTCGCGATTTTGTTTGATAAAATTGGTCTCTTTCATTGCGGGGCATTAGTAGTTTTTTGTAAAATAGGATTAAATACACCTGAATCTACCAAATTAAGCAGGAAATTATTGTTGAATTTCATTTTTAAACGTAAAGAAGTGTAAATTTGCCAAAATTTTTGACCTTAGGCAAGTATTTTTAGTTTTTTTTGAAAATGGATGGTGATTAAGGGCAAAGTTTCGGAGTCCGCATCCAAGGTCGAGATAAAGGCCACTTACTTCCAAAGAATAAACCAAAATAATGAAGCAACTAGCTTTAAGAACTACCCAAAATGTCGTCATCGAATATCCGGCAGCTTCGATATTTGAGCGAGCCATTGCAGTAATTATTGATTTGTTTATTATTGCTCTCTTGTCTTGGTTGGTCATGTACACGACGGTAGCCATCATTGAATATTTCGATGTGGCTCCCTTCGCGATGGTTTTTGTGAGTTTAAGTCCGATTCTACTGATGATATTGTATCACACGTTTAGTGAATACTGGGCCAACGGGCAGACCATCGGTAAAAAAGCCTTGGGTATTCGAGTCGTTAGGGTAGATGGACAAAAGGCCGGTATGCGGGAAGCTTTATTGCGGTCATTGGTTTTATTGGTTGATCTTGTAATGTCTTTAGGGGTTATTGGTGGTTTGACGATTGCCACATCCCGGCGACAACAGCGGCTAGGGGACTTGGCCGCCAATACGGTGGTCATTATAAGTAATCCACCCAAGCCGTTTAGGTTGGAAGGCATCCTAAACATCAAGTCCATGGAAAATTATGAGCCCACTTACCCCAAGGTGATTCAATTTACCGAAGCGGATATCCTTCAAGTCAAAGAAACGCTACGGCGCTACCAAAAATATAAAAATGCGGCACATCGTAAAGCTTTTTTGAGCATGACTCAAAAAATGGCTAAGATGCTGGATATGAAGGAGTTGCCAAATGATAGCGTAAAATTTATCAAAACCGTCATTCGTGATTACATCGTGCTAACGAGATAAAATGGGCAGAAAAAAGAAGCAAAAAATATTGATGAATGTCCGTTTTTCGGGCATCGCAGATAGGGGTAAAGTCGTCGGTCGAGATGAAGATGGGGTGGTTACCTTTGTGGAAGGGCCCATACCGGGTGATGTCGCCGATGTCTTGGTTTGGCGTAAGCGAAAAGGAGTTTATCAGGGGCAGACGCTGGCTTATCATCATTTTTCGGAAGATAGAGTCGCTCCTAAATGCTCGCATTTTGCCCTGTGCGGGGGCTGCAAGTGGCAACACATGGATTATCAAGCCCAATTGCACCACAAACAAGTCGTCGTCCAAAATGCTTTGCAGCGAATAGCTAAGGTGGATACCACGGTCATGGAACCGATTTTGGGCTGTGAAGAGATTTTTTATTATCGTAATAAATTAGAATTTTCCTTTAGCAACAGGCGGTGGTTGACTACCGCAGAGCTGAATGCCCAAGTCTCCAATAAAGAGAATGTGCTCGGCTTTCATAAGGCCGGAGCGTATGACAAATTGATTGATATTCAGCATTGTTATCTCCAAGGGGGACTGTCCAATGATTTAAGAAATAAGATTAAGGAGTTGGCTTTTGAGCAAAAACTGAGCTTTTATGACAATCGGGCGCATACGGGATTTTTACGGCAAATGGTCGTGCGGACATCAGAGTTGGGGGAGACGATGTTGATTATCGGATTTGGTGAAGATGATGCCCCCTTGCGGGAAAAATTTCTTGATGCCATCTTGGAGGCTTTTCCGGATTTGACGACCTTGGTCTATGCCATTAATACGAAATTAAACGATTATCTTTTTGATTTAGAGATGATTACCTATTTTGGGAAAGGATTTGTCAATGAACAATTGGGGGCGTTAACGTTTAAGGTCGGTCCTAAATCTTTTTTCCAGACCAATACCCGTCAAGGCAACAGTCTATACACCATTGCCAAAGACTTTGCCGGTTTGACAGGTCAGGAAAATGTTTATGATTTGTACACCGGGACGGGAAGCATCGCTTTGTTTGTGGCTGATCAAGCCCGCCAAGTGGTCGGCATAGAAGAGATTGCACCGGCCATTGTGGACGCTCGCGAGAATGCCAAAGTCAACGGTATAGACAACGTGATTTTCTATACCGGAGACGTCAAAAATGTACTGACCGATGATTTTGCCAAAAAACATGGCCGGCCCGATGTCTTGATTACGGATCCGCCACGTGCGGGAATGCACCCCAAGGTCGTAGAATTTCTATTGGCCTTAAAGGCACCCAAAATAGTCTATGTGAGCTGTAATCCTGCTACTCAAGCACGTGACATTGCTTTATTGAGTGCTACTTATGATTTAGTGCGTTCGCGCGCTGTGGATATGTTCCCCCATACCCATCACATCGAGAATGTGGCCTTGTTGGTGTTGAAAGATTAAAGCCGGGTCTAGGGTTTATCTTATTGGAATCTCAATAGCGACTACAATCTATGAAGATAGACATCCTTCCAAGCACCCCCGTCAAATACCTGCTCACAACCGGCAGATTTCAGTTGACTGAGCACTTGACTACTCCGATTGCCGGAGCGACAAGTCAGAATGATGGGTTTACTAAGTCCTTTTAGCCGGTCGATTTGATGGACAATATTGTCCATGGGGATATTGATGGAATTGGGCACATGCCCGGACTTAAATTCTTCGGGAGTACGGACATCTACAATGGTTGCCGTATCGGATTTGATTAAATCGTGTAAACTCATTCGCTAAAATAGGTTTGCAAGTCAAAAAAAAACGGACAGGCATACGACGAAAAGGATAAAGCCAATTCATGTATGTCATCCGATTTTTAATAACGCCGTTATCGCAGTAAAGTTGAAAACCCTTGCAAAATTTCTGTGCGACCATCAGGCATTTTGGCTTTTAATTGCCAAGCATATTGACCGGTCGGCAGTAATTGACCGCGATAAGTGCCATCCCATCCTTTGGTGATGTCATTGATATCCGCATCTTCTACCAAAAATACCTGCTCTCCCCATCTATCAAATATCCCAAATGACTCTATCACCACATCGTCTTCACCTAGGACGTAAAGGATTTCGTTTTGTCCGTCACCGTTTGGTGAAAAGCCGGTAGGAACAAAGATCTTGGTGAATTTTTGCACATTGACCAGTAATTGGGCATCTGCCGTACAGCCATTTTCATCAATTACCGTCAAATAGATGTATTCTTGAAATTTCGGATAAGCATACGGGGCCGGACAATCAAAGCAACTTAGAGACTCTTGACTGCCTGTGGACCATTGATAAGTAAGGTCACCCACCGCATTATTGATACTTGGATTCATCGGTAAGGTATCTCCGTATTGAATGAGCAAATTGGGGCCTAAGTCCACTTCTATGGCTTCCGGCTCTGTCAAGGTTGTAGTCGGAAGTATGGTTGTACATCCACGTGCATCTTGGATAAGGACTTGATAATCACCCGCACTCAATCCCAATTTGTTGCTATTGCTATTCAGCGACTCCCCGTTTAAGCTATATTGGTAGGGAGATGTGCCCCCGTCCGGCGTAATAAAAATACTTCCGTTTCTTCCCCCGTGACAAGTGATGTCTTGCGTGGCTAATGTGCCTATCAAAGGTGCTCCGGGCTCTGTAACATCCGTCGCTTGTACTTCAGTACAACCCCGGCTGTCCGTGACGGTTAGCGTGTAATTGCCTGCCGTGATGTCTATCAAATCAGGAGTGGTCATCCCGACCGACCAATCATAGTTATATGGCTGTTCTCCGCCATTCACGTGGCTTTGAATACTTCCGGTCGCTTCCCCGCTACACTTCACATCATCGACTTCAAAGGATAATTGGATAGCATCCGGCTCGTCAATTTCCACCTCGATGGATACCATACAACCGTTAGCATCCGTGATATTGGCGGAGTAGCGTCCTTTGCCTAAATTTTGGGCCACCGCTGTTGTTTGATTATTTGCGGAAGCATCCCATTGATATTGGTAGCTTGGCGTTCCACCGACTCCGGTAATTTCTGCTTGCCCGTCCAACCGACCTTTGCAAGTCACACCGGTTACCTGAAGGATTTTTCCCGTAAGGGCATCCGGATTACCGATTTCAATGCTTTGTGTAGTGGTACACGTCGTCAATTGGTCGGTTATTGTGACTTCATAAGTTTGTCCGCCGGTGAGTTGATAGGCATCAAAAGTATTTTGTTGGGGGCTGGTATTCCAACTGAATTGATAGTTGGCCAAAGGTCTTGTGGCACCATTCACTAAAATCTCTTGGATGGCCGCCGCTCCATTGGCTTCATCATGGCACAATGCAGGTGCTTGCGAAAGATGGGCGATGATTTCATCATGCTCCAAAATGGTAGTTTGGCTACTATATTGACAACCGGCCATATCGGTGACCGTCACCTGATAGTCATTTGCCGCAAGGTTGGTAATTTTCTGCGTGGTGTCAGAAGTATTCCATTGATAGGTGTAAGGAGCGGTACCGCCGGTGACATTGACTTGGGCAAACCCATTTTGGGCGCCATAGCAAATTGTGTCTGAGTTGGCAAAACTAAGGGCTACTGCTGCCGGCTCTGTAATGATGATAGATAATTGGACTTGGCAGTTATGATCATCCGTCACCGTCAGTTGATAAGTGCCGGCCGGAATATCATCCAGATTTGATGCCTGCACCGTCGTATTGTCGGGTAAGGTATATTCATAAGAATAAGGAGGCGTCCCACCTGTCACCGTCGTATGGATACTGCCGGTGCTTGCGCCAAAACAGGATACCGGCTGAATAGTTGTATCTACCTTTAATTCCGTGGGCTCCGCTACATGGATGGAATCACTTTGGACACATTGCTGATTGTCTGTGACAACTACTCTAAATAAACCTGCCGGCAGATTGATTGCCGTCTTGTTGGTTTGCATCATGGCATCATTCCATTGGTACAGATAAGGAGGGCTGCCACCGGTGACATTGACGGAAGTTTGTCCTGTAAAGCTACCGTTGCAATCTACGTCTGTTTCTGTCATATTCAGTACCATGTCACTGGGTGCGTCGATATTGATGCTAAGTGTACTGGAGCAATTATTTTGGTCGGAGATGGTGACCGTATAGGCTCCGGCGGCTAAGCCATTGCGGATGTCCGTACCTGCCCCGATGTCGCTCCAATTATAGGTGTACGTTCCGGAACCACCTGTCGGAAAAATAGTCGCAGAACCCGGCGCTCCACCACAGACCGCATCAACTTTTTGGAAAGTCGCTGTAATCTCTGTCGGAGCGACAAGAGTCAGATTAGAAGCCGAAGCGGTACAACCCACCAAGTCTGTCACCGTGACCGCGTAAGTTCCTGCTTGAAGCAAGCCGGCGGTTTGAGTCACTTGGTTTTGGTCATCATCCCAGGCAAAATTATATCCGGTAACGCCTCCGGTCAGGTTGAAAATAGTAATTTCTCCATCTTGAGAATCAAAGCAACTTGGGTCGGATAATTGAGTTTGAAAAGTGATTTCCGGATTTTCGGAAATGACCACCGCACCGACTGACTGGCAGCCATTCGCGTCTGTGACGGTATATGGATAGGTACCTGCGGACGCTTGCGCAAAAATGGAATCGGTTCCTCCATTAACGGAGAAAATATATGGTGCCACCCCGCCGGCCACATCAATGGCTCCGGCTCCTGTCTGATCCCCAAAACAGTTGACCATCTGTGTCTCCAATCCTTGGGAGACGAGTGGTGCCGGCTCCGGAATGATGGTATCAAACGGATAGGTGCAGCCGATACTATCCGTTATTATAATTTGTTGTGTCCCGCCTAACAAGTTGGTAAAGTCTCCGGTCGTATTGGTATTTGAACCGTGCGTATAGGTATAAGGCGGATACACGCCGGAAGTCACTTGAATGGCTATTGCTCCATCAGCACTTCCATTACAATTTACAGGAGTAATAATCGTCGCAAAATCGGGCTTAATACAATCCAAAGTCGTGCATTCATGGGTGCCGATTTTGGCCGGACAACTTCCGACCGCTCTCACTTGAATATGTACGGTTTGGTTGACCAATAATCCATTTTGGGTAAGGGACAAGGTGTCTCCCACATTTTGCCAAGGCCCGTTGTCGATGCTAATCTCATAGGTCGCTGCTCCCGGGACAGATGCCCAACTGAAGGTGATGAAGTCCTTCCCGACCAACTCGCAATCAATCTGCGGAGCATCCAAAGAATCTTGGACAAAGACCGTGATGCTATCTGTTACAGAACATCCATAGGTATCACTGACCGTCAGGGTATAAGTGGACGTTTGAGTGGGGATGGTCAAAGTGGGATCCGGGCAGTCCAAACACGATAAGTCTGTCGTATTATTCCACTGGTAATTCAAACGGAATAAAGGCTCAAAAGTAATGCTCCATTCTTCTAAATTACCCGTCGCTCCATCTCCAAAAGAACTCCCTTGGTCATCAAACACCATCAAACGCCATTGCCCATTGGTCGGGGAGTTAGCTCCTCCCGTCCAAAAGTCAGAAAAATCACCTTCCGGCATATAAGTGCCTTTGAAGTATAGATTGTTGATGTTACCAAAATCGACGACACCATTGGGCGGAAACAATGCCTTTAGGGTGTCTAATAGGGTGCTGATATTGGGATTCCCTGTTGGGGTAAAACAGACTTCTACATTACGAGAATTATTGCCATTGTCGGAAGACAAAAGTAAAGGAGTATTATTTGGAGAAAATAAAAACATATCAAGATCGGCATCAAACTTATGCTTCAGTTTGACGCATACACTACGAATAACCCCGTCGGCAAGGGTAGGGGGCTGTACACCAAAAACATTAACAGGAGCATTGACCGCTGGTAAATCATTGGAAATAACATCATTGCCGGTATAGGTAAAAGTGGGGGCTACCGGCTCAGGAAGCCCTAAGTCACCATTCAACTGGATGGTGGCTCCTTGCCCACCAGAACAAATGGATGTGTCCGGTCTAAGATTAGGGTTGACCAAGACATTGTCTTTAATCGGTATGATTAACGTATCAACGGTACATATGTCTTTTTGGACACTGATACCGATGTATTCGCCATTTTCGACCAAACCGTCTTCTAAGGCATTGATGTCCAAAGAGACCATGGTGTCGCCGGCAGGAATGATTAAAGGGCTGCCGGGAACAAAAGTATTGCCATCTTTAAGGATACCGAAGTCCGAAGGATGGGTGGCATTGCCCAAAATATTATAGTTGAGTGTTAGGTCTGCCGGTAAGATATTAGGGATGTCAAAATTGACTACAGCTCCGGAGCAACCTTCCACGATGGTGCCATCTACACTGACTGTTTGTAAATTTGTCACCACAGAACCGGTACCAAAGCTTTTGGCTTCCAAAAAAACGCCGGTATCCAAGATGTCATCGCCCAAATCCGCTATGGCCAGTTTGATGTGATAAGTTTCGCAAGGTTGTACAATCGCTTGCGCAGTAAAAACGTGGGTATATCCGTCATAGGCTAGATTTAGGCTGCCTTCATTGTCATTATAATACATGGGGTAGCTGGGCGTACATCCGGTATTATTGGGATTGCCGTTATTGACATTGCTAATTGATACAGGGTCCGAAGTAAATGTAAGCCCGGTCGGGTCACTAGGGTCAGGGATTAGAGCGATATTTTCGGACGAATTAGAATAAGCGCCACTGATGCCGGGCCCGGAAATAAAGAAGCCAAAAACATCATTAAACTGGGTGCAAACATACT
>JANTGI010000073.1 GCA_024762995.1 Saprospiraceae bacterium
CGACAATTTGAAAGGTGCAGGTATCGCTATTTTGACAACTATCCGTGGCGACATAAGTAATATCGGTTGTGCCAACGGGAATAGCACTACCTGCTACAGGGCCGCCTATTTGCGAAAGCGAAATGTTCGCGCTGACATTACAAGTGGTGGATGCGACCGGAGATGTCCAATCCAAAACAATGTCTGATTGCCCAACGGGCAGGACGATATTTATGGCAGACGGACAATTGATGCTCAAATCACCGGCAATGGGTGTGGAATCCACGACAATTACCCAAAAACAAGATGCCGAATTTTGGCAACTATCAACGGCTGTCCAAGTGTATGAATAGCTTCCCGCACTCAAAAGTGCTCCATTCGGCTCGCCTGATAGCTGGGATAAAGAGACATCCCCACTCGAATCGCAAAGGGTCTCCGCAGTAGGTAGCTCCCAAATAAAAGCTGTATCGGTTTGTCCGACGGGTAGTTGGATTGTTATGTCGCTCGGACAAGTCATGGTTAAATCCAGGATGTCACAGCCTTTTTCAAGGATATATTTTTTTGTTATCCATTCATTGACAAGCCCCCAAGTACCCGCCCAAAAGTTTATTAGGCCAAAATCGTTGGCTTCCGAATTGTCAAAACTTAGGTCAAAGGTAACCGGTTCGCCATTGGCCCATTCCGGACTTCCTTCCTCCAGGAAATCGTATATGCCAATAAAGGCAGTTTCTTGGTTGAGGGCAGCTTGTAGCAGGTCGTTCTCCGTTTGAGAGCTTACGGTTGCCAAATACCCCCCGAGCATGGTTGCAGTGTCCCGAGCATTTTTCCAGTTGGCTATATTTTCCGAAAGGTAATAGCCGTGATTATTTAGTTCTCCGATTTTAGAAAAACCATCCACTTCACCGCAATCGAAGGGAATATGTGGCGGTTGAATCGTAATGGAAAAGCGACACATTTTGGATTGTCCGCAATTATCTGTCGTTTCATAAGCCACATAATAATTGCCGACACCTAGCAGGCTGTCCATTTCGGGGCCTTCGACCTGCGTCAAAAGTACACTTGGCCCAAGACCGCATGTGGATGAGGCGAACGGAGAATCCCAACTAACAGCCACTTCCGAAATACTATCCGCTAAGATTTTATAAATATTTTCAGGGCAGGTGATGGTAAGATTGCCGGTGGTATCACAATTGGTGTTGTCATAAATGATGGCTTCCGCAGTATGAACCCAAATTTTATTGAATTGATTAATGCCACGCCGGTACAAATGCACATGATCTTCTTGGAAGACTTCATCTTCATCCCCATGCTCACGAAACCAAGTGTCAAAATCCGCATAAGGAATCCCTAAACTCGTATCGATGGCGTACGGGGTGTATTGGGCGATTAGGCTATCCATTTCATGTAGATTGATGGGGGTTATTCCGTTGGTATGATCAGCAGTGGTATCTTCATAACTGCTGTAATCATTAGGGAAATGTACCCAAGGAATCCTTGCGGGAATAGGCAAGATACCGCGGTCATTGCAAGTATTAATCATGGTGGCATAGGCGGCCAAAAAAATGGACGTGTTCACGTCGTTTGCGGGGTCATCATAAGGAACTAATGGGGGGACAGAAAAAATCACGTCATTAATCCCATACGCTAAGGTTACAAAACTTATCTGTGGCAAGTCATCAAGAATTTGTTCCAAATCCACATAGGCTTGTGTGGCTCTTTCTCCTCCTTTGCCCATATTTAGCACTATCGGATAGTAACAAGGATGATCTGCGTGTATTTGATTGCCAAACCTAGTGGCTGCTTGATAGTTAGTGTCACCCGTACCCATAGCACCCAAAGTCTGAGAATCACCGTAAAACATCCAAATGTCATTTTTTTTGCCTGCCGGCGCATTTTGGAATACTTCTAGGCGAGCCAGCTTAAGTGTGTCGGAGTCTAACTCTCTGACTTGCACCCATTTGGGTTGATTGTTTGGAAAAAAGACAAAATTATCTTTGTAATGACTGTATCCTTCTTGTATAAATGTCCAATCGCCATTGACTCCGTTTGTCGAATTGTGACTAGTATAAATCTCATAATGTTTGAGAGATGCGGTGTTTACATCTCTGTTGTCCCAAGATTTAGCACGCCAATGTAAGATTAAACTATCAGTTGTTGATGTTTGTGCATCCACTTGTAAAGCGATGGTGACCGGGCTGGCTACTTCCAAAGTAGTGCCATCATCGCCATCAGATAGGGCAGAATATGAAGACCAATTTAAAGCGGTCTGATTACAATAAACCGGCTTGTTTAGGCTAATACATTGATTCGTGGCAACATTTGACATTTGGCCCCATACCGGGAGCTTGACGAAGGAAAATATGACCACTATGAAGAATAGACGACTCTTTAAAAACATATACGTTTGGCAAATTAATTGAAGTCCAAAGGTAGGAGAAACTATGATAATATGCATTTTTTATTCTATACGAGAGTGAAGTTTGTCGGGGCATTAGTATGGAGGTCTTTCGACCACGCTTTCTTGTTACGGCATTTTTGGCCAAAACTTGAGCACCTAAATAGTTGCAAAAGTTCTTTTCTTTCTCAAAAGTATCGATGCTGCAGAGTAGTTGAAAAAAAACGCTTACCTTCGCCACCCAAATAATAAAAACTATGCAGCAAACAGATTTTGTAGTTCAATCCACCGGTCTTTCGGCCAAAGGGGTTAGAGCAACTTTAGAGTTACTGGCAGAAGGGGCTACCATCCCCTTTATCGCAAGATATAGAAAAGAAAGAACCGGTTCCTTCAACGAAGTAGATCTTGATCGGATCAAGCAAGCTGCCGATAAATACAGCGAAATTATCAAACGAAAGGAGTCCATACTGAAAAGTATCGAAGAGCAGGGAAAGCTGACAGATGGTTTGCGTAAGCAGATTGAGAATAGCTGGGATTTAACCGAAATTGAAGATGTTTATCTGCCTTTTAAGCGCAAAAGAAAAACCAGAGCGGCTATGGCCAGAGAAAAGGGACTGGAGCCTTTGGCTAAGCGATTAATGTCGCAACACTCTGATAATGTGGAGCAATTAGCGAAGATATACCTTTCGGAAAAAGTTGAAAGCACAGAAGATGCCTTGCAAGGGGCAAGAGATATTATAGCAGAGTGGGTCAACGAAGATATACACACGCGGAGCCTACTCCGTAGGTTGTTTGAGCGGTCGTCCACAGTGCAGTCCAGATCGGTCAAATCTAAAGAAGAAGAGCCCGAAGCCGTAAAATATAAGGATTATTTTGATTTTGAAGAGCCTTTGAAATATTGTCCTTCTCATCGCCTTTTGGCCATTCGTCGAGGAGAGCAAGAAGGTTTTTTGCGAATGTATATCGGCCCGGATTCCGAAGAAGCCATCGACAAGCTCCATGCTAAATACGTTCAAGGGCATACCGACGCTTCGGGTCAAGTGGCTCAGGCCATTGAAGATGCCTACAAGCGGCTATTGAAGCCTTCCTTAGAAACGGAGTTTAGGGTAAAATCCAAGACATTAGCGGATGAAGAAGCCATTCAGGTCTTTGCTGAAAACCTTTCTCAATTGTTGCTCGAAGCGCCTTTGGGCAAAAAAAGAGTTTTGGGCTTAGATCCGGGGTTTAGAACCGGTTGTAAAGTGGTAGTCCTTAGTCAAAATGGCGACTTACTTCAAAATACCACCATCTATCCCCATCCTCCACAGTCCCGATGGTCTGAGTCCGTCACCAAACTAAAATATCTAGTCAAAAACTTTGAAGTAGATGCGATTGCCGTGGGCAATGGAACTGCTGGGCGAGAAACCATCGACCTGTGTAAATCCATTGATTTCGAGCGCAAAGTCAGTGTTTTTTCCGTAAACGAAAGCGGCGCTTCCATTTATTCTGCTTCCAAAATTGCACGGGAAGAATTTCCGGATCATGACATTACCGTGCGGGGTGCTGTGTCTATCGGTCGGCGGCTGATGGACCCACTTGCCGAATTGGTTAAAATTGATGCCAAATCTATCGGTGTCGGTCAATACCAACATGATGTTAATCAAACTAGATTAAAAGAAAGTCTGGATAGAGTCGTAGAATCTGCGGTCAACTCCGTTGGGGTTAACTTAAATACGGCCAGTAAGCATTTGTTGACTTATGTCTCCGGATTGGGGCCGACCATAGCGGCCAATATTGTCGATTGGCGGACGGATAACGGTGCTTTTCGCTCTAGGGCAGACCTAAAAAAAGTACCTAGATTAGGGGGTAAAGCCTATGAGCAAGCTGCCGGTTTTTTGCGGATTCGGCGGGCTTTAAATCCACTGGATGATACTGCGGTGCACCCGGAGCGTTATGGACTAGTAGAACAAATGGCCAAGGATATGGGCGTGCAAGTGACGGATTTGATTCGGAACGATTCTTTGCTTTCGCAAATCAAATTATCTCGCTACATGACGGATGACTTGGGAATGCCTACTTTAAAAGACATTATCGGGGAGTTAAAAAAGCCGGGTTTAGATCCACGGGGAGAAGCTCAAGTTTTTGAGTTTGCGAATGTGCGTAGTGTCGAGGAATTGCGCCCGGGTATGACCCTGCCCGGTATCATCACCAATATCACTAATTTTGGCGCTTTCGTCGATGTGGGAGTCAAGCAGGATGGATTGGTTCATATCTCTCAATTAGCCAATAAATTTGTTAAGAATCCGATGGATGTGGTGAGCTTGCGCCAAAAAGTAATGGTAAGGGTGGTTGAAGTGGATGTCCCTAGAAAACGGATTAGCTTATCGATGAAGGACGTGTAGTTGTCTTTCGATCAAGGCTTTAATTTAGGATTTTCTTGATGTCTTTGTGCGTCTCGTATGGCTTTCTTTTCTAGGTTTTTCCGCAAGGCATCATCAAGGTCCACTCCGGTTTGATTGGCCAAGCAAATGAGGACAAAAAGCACATCGGCCATCTCTTCACCCAAATTATCTTTTGCGGAAGTTTCATCTTCGGGGCGTTTGAAAGATTGCTCTCCATAAATACGGGCCATCAATCGAGCCACTTCGCCTACTTCTTCGGTGAGAATAGCTGTGTTGGTCAATTCATTGTAGTATCGAATACCAATGGTGTTAATCCAATGATCTACCTTGTTTTGTGCTTCTTTTAGCGTCATATTTTAGGGTGTTTAGGGATTATTCTTTGTTTTGGGAGTCGAGTAGGATGGTCACCGGGCCGTCATTGACTAAGCTGACCTTCATGTCTGCACCGAATTGTCCACTCCCGACATAGTCCACTTCTTGGCTAAGGTAATGAATAAATCCCTCATACAGCGGAATGGCCACATCGGGACGGGCTGCTTTAATGAAGGAAGGACGATTGCCTTTTTTAGTGGAAGCATGTAGCGTAAATTGGCTAATGACTAAAATCTGTCCGCTCACATCTTTGACCGAAAGGTTCATTTTGCCTTCCTCATCACTAAAAATACGCATGTTGATGATTTTTCGGACCAGCCACTCCAAATCCGATGACGTATCTACATTTTCGATACCGACGAAAATAAGCAGGCCGAGACCGATTTTATCGGTGATGGTGCCATTTATCCGGACTGAAGCTTGACTAACTCTTTGGATTAATGCTCTCATAAAAAAACTAACTACCCCAAATGGTATTTGTTCATGACTCTAAATACCCTAGGAAAATAAATCCGGAATATCCGGTAATTCTATGTGAAGATCCGGTTTATCATATCGGGTGGAATTTAATTTTGCCGTAACCGGATAGCTTTTCAATTGACCCGTTGCTAAAGTACCTAAAAGACTTTTTGTTCGTGTCAAATTGATGTCACTCAACCATTCTGCTTGCTTCTCCTTGGTATCCAATATAACTGGCATCCTTGAATGGATGTGCCCTACATCTTCGTTGGCAGGGGCCGTAATAATGGAGAAGGTTTTGACCGTATATCCACCTTGATTCCAGGCATCCCAGATTCCGGCCATTACCATCAACGGTTGATTTTTTAGTAAGATGCGATAAGGTCGTTTTTGGGTGCCGTATAGCTTCCATTCGTAATAGCTGTCTGCCAAAACCAAGCAGCGTTTTTCTCTGATGGGCATCCGGAAGGAAGGTTTGGATTCTATTCCTTCCATTCGGGCATTGATTAACTTGCCCTTGTTTTGACCATCATTAGACCAATAAGGGACCAGCCCCCATGCCAGATATTGTAGTTTTTGGGGCTGTTGATTGGTCATAACAAAGGCATGCTGAGTCGGAGCAATATTGTAGCTGGTCCGCCATATATGGGCGATTTCTACTTGGTTAAAATGCTCCTTGACTTGTCCTTCTGTAAGTGCAAATGAATACCTACCACACATGTTTTAATGTTTTGGTTGGGTAAATATAGGCAAATTGTTGTTATTATGGATAACTTGGGTCAAATTACCGGATGGCTAATTCACCGTAATCCAAAGATAATCAATGACATTGTACCAGATTCCTTTTTGAGTAAGCGGGGATTCGTCCTTGACGACGGCCCGAAGTAAATAGCTGCCGGGTGCGGAGAAAGAAGCATTTGTTTGATAGGCATAAGGGGTGTCGAAATGAACTCCGCCGGGGCCGAGTACTTTTTGCCACTCAATAGGCAGGTTGGTGACCGGCTGGCTTTTATTGGTTAGATGAGCTTGGAGTAGGATGCTTTCTCCTACAGTGGTGGTTTGGGAAGAGCCGGCATCCAATACGTACCAAGCTGTGTTTTCTTGAGGTGTTTCATAAGGTTTTAAACCATAAAAATATCCCCTGACAAACCGATACCAATCATATTGTCCGGCAAAATAAGCATCATGTCCTTTGTCCCGGACATGTACAATCATCTTAGAATTAAGTAGTTGGTTGTTGGCTGTAAATCCGGTGGCCGGCGGGCAAGTTCCATCCAAGTACCCAAAAACAGACAGAGAAGGGCCTTGAAAACGTTTGGCAAAATTTACAGCATCATAGTATTTGGTTGCTTCGGTAATGGCATATTCATCTTCCGGGGTGCCCAAATTTAGTCGGGACATGGCAATATAATGAGGATGTCCACTAGGACGAGCATAGCGCAATCCATCGTGTCGGCATAAGGCGGGAACTAAATCCACCAGTAACTTTACTCTAGAATCTAGGCCTGCAGTAGAAATCGCCAATCCGCCCCCTTGGCTAATGCCAAAAACCGCCAATTGATTGCCATCAAAATCAGGTCTGGAATAAATATAATCAATTGATCGGACCGCTGCCATTAAAGCATAGCGATAATAATTTTCTTCTTTGACGGACGGATTATCGGGTTGATAGGCGTTGGGGTCTTGGACGTCCGGCTCTGTATTGTGGATGCTAATGGACATGGCAATCATGCCCAAATTCTCTGCCACGTATTGAATCGGAATGGCATTGCCGGGAAAACTACCGTAGGCAGGCACTTGTAATACCGCCGCAAAGGGGCCTGCGGTTGTGGGAATGGAGATGTAACCATAGACGCGACGATTGTCTATGTTGGCCAAGTTGATTCGGTATGTTTTGCTGGCGGGAGTTTGAAAAATAAATGTCAATTGTGGGTCGATTGGAATTTGCGCAAGCTGGGCCTTCATGCCCTCCCAAAAAGCATCAAAATCAACCGGTTCCGGCTCCAAGGGACTCAAGTCAAATGGGTCGATAGAAGCGCCGGCGATGGCTTCGTTTCCGAAAATATTTACCTTGCAAATGATAAAGCAAGGGTTTTCAACGGAAATTAAAATCTCCGCATCTTGACCGGCGATGACATCTATTTTGCCTTTTTCTAAGACCTTTGAGCGGTCAGAGTAGCGTATTTCGTAATCAAGAGGGCCGGTAATCGTAGAGTGTACCTTGAAAATAATGGTTTCCCCGACAGAATAATTGGCTGAAGGGCGATCCGTAGAGACCGTTACTTGTGCCTGTACCCCAATTGAAAGGACAAAGGTCAGCAACAAGCAGAATAGTCGTTTTGTCATAGCAAGAAAAAATTTCTACTGGCAAAAGTAAAGAGTATTCATTAACTTTGCACCGTTTTTATGTGACCACAAATTCTTTTCACATAAGATACCAGGGACTCGCAAAACAAGAATATGAGAAAAATTGCCTATCTTTTGGTGGGAATCATCCTGATTTTCCTACCCAAAGTACGTGCACAAGCTCCAACATTTGGTTCGGCCAAAGTAGAGCAAGCAGCTGATTTGACCGCTACGGACAATGGGTTTGTCTTGCTGGGCACCGCTCAAAATAGTGGTTTTAACTTTGACATTTGGAGCGTCTTTACAGATACATTGGGTAATTTCTTGGCAGAAAAAAGATACGGTGGTCAGAAAAAAGATATCGCTGCCCAAATTACGGCAACGAACAATGGTTTTTTTATTTTAGGTACGACCTATTCTTCCGAACTCCCAGGCTATCACGGTCGTGGTGATTTTCTATTAGTTAAGACCAACGCTTCCGGTGACCAAATATGGAGACGGGTATATGGAGGTGCTCAATTAGACCAAGCGACTGCTATTGTGGGGACAGGTGATGGAGGGGCTTTGTTAGTTGGCTCAACGCATTCGTCGGACATTAGCAGTTATCATTATGGGCAAGGTGACATTTTGATAATAAAAGTAGATGCTGCCGGCAATGTGCAATGGGCCAAAACGTTTGGCGGAAGCAAGACGGATATGCCCGGGGATATTCAGGCTACTCCGGATGGCGGATATATACTCACCGGTACTACTTTTTCGGCAGATGGGCTGATTACCAATAACAATGGGCAGAGCGATATTTGGGTTTTGAAGATTACTCATGCCGGAATGGTAGAATGGTCGAAATCATTTGGAGGGGCAGGTTTCGACTATGGTCATGCCTTGCGTGTTGTACCTACCGGTGGATATATCATTGTTGGTTCCATGGGTAGCATCAATACATCCACTTCATCTATCGCACAACGCTACGACCAAGATTTAATCGCTCTAAGAATAGATGAAACCGGTCAAACTATTTGGCAAAAGACCTTTGGGCACGATTATTTTGATGCCGGTATGGATGTATATCCTTTAAATGATGGTAGTGGCTTCTTATTAACCGGCTACACCGAAGATGCTGCCCCCGGAAGTTTGCCATATGAATCTAATAAAAATGCTTGGACCCTCGGGATCGACCCGCAAGGTAATAAGCTTTGGGAGATTTTTTCGGAAGGGTCAGAGAATGAATATGGTGTGGCTATTGGGGCCAATGCGTCTAAAAGTACCGTGGCGGTCATTGGTGATACCGATTCTAAAGATGGGGAACTTATCTCTACAGGAAGAAAAGACATCTGGTTTCAAAAATATAATGACCAATCGACATTTACGGTTTCTTTGGGCAGTGACTTTGGTATTTGCGCCGGGAAGTCAATCACTCTTCAGGCTACGGTGCCCAATTGTCCTGACTGCACCTATCTATGGGAGAATAATTCCACTCAAGATGTTAGACCCGTTACGGTGACTACGACTAAGGTTTATTCGGTAACGGTCACCAACCCTTCAGGGCAGACGATTTCTGATTCTATCCATATTACGGTGTTTCCTAATCCCACGGCTTCTGTTGTTAAGGGCGATCCTTTTAACGGAGAATCTAACGGATACATCATCGTAACCCCCCAAAGTGGAACTCCTCCCTACCAAATAACATGGGATAATGGTGCTATTGATTTCTTTATCAATCACTTGGATGGAGGAAACTATCATTTTTCGATGACGGATCAAAACGGTTGTGCGGTAGATTCCACCGTATATCTGGAAGAAGTAGTATCCAATCAAGATTTTACAAAACAAATTTCGCTAAGTATTTTCCCTAATCCTATTCCCCAAAACACGGCCTTAAATATTCAGTCATCTAATCGCATAAAAAACATAAAAATCTATAATTCTAATGGTCTATTATTGAAGACCGTTCTTTCAACACCGCAAAATATTCCTTTAGAAGCACTTCCAAAAGGTGTGTATTACCTGCTTTTTACCCTGCAGCAAGGGCAAAAATATACGAAGCGGCTTCAAATTTATTGATAATTCAGGCAGGGTATCCGTCTTTTTTGTATATTCGTGCCAGTTGGCTTGCGCAAACCCATTAAGATTTACTCCAATTTTGGTATTGCGGTCTTCCCGATGGAGTGAAGACATCATAGGCAGAAAGGTCAAAAAAGCAACTTAAATGTGTCTATTTGCGAACACAAAATTGATTATTTTCTGCCTGATTCCCGATGCTCATTTTTAACCATAAAAAACCCAAATTATGAAACAGTTTTTACTATTGATTTTTGCCATTTTGTTAGGATTTTCGATTCAAGCCCAACCCTATTATGCAAGTACTACTCCCGAAAACAAAACGGTCATATTGGAGGAGTTTACCGGTGTGCGTTGTGGATCTTGTCCGAGTGGGCACCAGAAGATTCATGATTTACTAACTGAATTTCCCACCCAACTCATTGCCTTAGCATACAGCCCGGAAAACTCCGGACTTACTTTTCCTTATTCCGGAGATGAAAATTTAACTAGAACATATTTAAATGCCTTTTACACCAGTTCTTATCTTGGGGAAAGATTTATGCCGGGTGGAGTAATAAATCGTCGAGTTTGGGATGGTTCTAATCGTATTCAGTCCAGATCCGCTTGGGAGTCAAAAGCGACCATCATCATGGGAGAGTCTTCTCCGGTCAATGTGGGGCTCCACTCTATTTATGATGCGGTCAATAACCAGTTAATAGTGGATGTCGAAGTTTATTTTACCGCAGATATGGGGGGCGCAAAATTATTTGTCCATCTCTTAGAAGATAGCATTCAAGTCAATAAACAAGCGGGTTCCAGTGTCTCTCCCTATACGTTATTTCATGTGTTTCGGGAGAATCTCAATACGGCCCAATGGGGCGACCCAATCACAGGGCCTACCACTCAAGGTAGTTTGTACACGACCCAATATGTCTTTGATTTGGAGAATGCGATTGGAGATATTGATGTCAATCAAGCCCATATAGTTGCCTTTGTCAATGATGATGCGACCGGTGAAAATTTGTCAGGGAAGATGACCGATGTCAATAGTCCACTAGCGAATCGACCGCCTGCCAGTATTGATGATGCTCAAATATCTCCTAATCCGGTGATTTCCGACCTGTATGTTCGCTTTACAGCAAAAGATGAAGAGTCAGAGATGACTATTTTTAACCTTTTGGGGCAACCCATGTACACCACAACCATTTATGGTAAAGGTTATCAGCAACTGGCTTTCGACAAAAACAGCCTAAATGTAAAACATGGTCTTTATCTACTCAAAATAACCAGTGGCAACCAGTCTTATACCGGTAAGGTTGTTTTTGAATAACTGCAGATACCCGCAGGTATTGCCTAATAACAGGTGTGCTTAAACAGTTATTTTTTACACTAAAATTTCTTTGCCCCTTTGTCTAGTCCAAGGGGGCAAGGTATTTTAGCGTTTCCAAACAATTTCCTACTTTTTTGTTTACTTATAGTCTGTGTCTGACTAAAGGGACTGTGATTCCCTTTTAACCAACTCTTGATGTTTTTTTGGGGCTTTAAAGGTTTAGTTGAACTCAGATTTAATCACACTAAAATCATAAATCAATGAAAATCGTTTCTTGGAACGTAAACGGAATAAGGGCCATCGTAAAAAAAGGCTTTCTCGAGGATATTCAACAAATGGATCCTGATATTTTGTGTCTTCAGGAGACAAAAGCGCAACCCGAGCAGGTCGAAGAAGCGATAAAGGAGATTAAAAATTATTCGAAATACTATAATTCGGCGGATAAAAAGGGGTATTCAAGTACGGCTATTTTGTCAAAAATCGAACCCATCAGTATTACCAATGATATGGGAGTACCGGAGCATGATAAGGAAGGTCGGGTGATTTGTGCAGAATATAAGGATTTTTATTTGGTGACAGTCTATGTCCCAAACTCAGGACAAGGTCTCAAAAGATTAGATTATCGTCAGCAATGGGATGTTGATTTTACGGCTTATCTCAAAAATTTAGAAAAAACCAAACCGGTTATTGTCTGTGGAGATTTAAATGTGGCCCATACTTCCATTGATTTGAAAAATGATAAGTCCAATTATAACAAATCAGCCGGATATACTCAAGTAGAAATTGATGGCTTCCAGGCTTTATTGGATGCGGGATTCGTGGATACATTTCGGCTGCTACATCCTGAAGAAGTAAAATATACCTATTGGAGTTATCGGTTTAATGCAAGAAAAAACAACTCCGGTTGGCGCATTGATTATTTCTTGGTGAGCCAAGTCCTTGCGGATAAAGTCAAATCTGCAGAAATTCATAATGAATACTTTGGTTCTGATCATTGCCCGGTGAGTATTGAGGTTGAGTTGTAAGTGAAAATCTGCAAAAACTTTCCTTCCTTTGGTAGTAGGCAGGTCTGCGGGAAATTTTTTTACAACCACCAAGAACTAAAAACCCAAAAAAACAAAATTCTTTTCCTGTAAAGTCCAGCTTACCAATCTCTCCGCAGGCCTACCTAACCGGTAGGCAGGCTACGAGCTTAGCAATCTGGCGCTGTCCTAAACTCCTAAACTCCTAAACTAAAATCTGCGATTATCTGCGGGAAATTTTATTATATGCACCACTAAGATACACTAAGAGCACTAAGTCGGCGAATGGCCAAAAAATATAGCCAATTTTGATTGATTAACATTACATCTACAAAGGTCACCTGTTTTTTTCCAAAAAAAGCTTTACTTTCGCATAAAAAATCATGCGTTTTCTACTATTTTTTCTACTGTTTCTAGGCGGTGTGCTTCTTTGGCAAGGCTGCAAATCCCAGAAGATTGCTTTCGATGACTATAAAGGACCTAAATTGATTTTTGGAGAAGGGGGTGGATTTGCCGGGACGGTCAATGAATATATTGTCTTGCCTAATGGTCAAGTATTTGTGCGAAAGAATAATGGAGCTGCTATAGTCTATCCCAAAATCAAAAAACGAGTCGCCAAAAAACTCTTTAAAAAGGCCGATAAAATGGACTTGATCCATACAACCTACCAAAAGCCCGGCAATATGTATTATTACATCGGTTACCAAAAAGATGACCTGTATTCAAAGTCTGTTTGGGGGCGAGAAGACCATCTCATTAATACGGCTTTAGATTCCTTTTTTGTTGATTTTTTCAAATTATTGCCCAAAGAAAAAGTGGCTGGAGCATCCAGCTCTAAATAAATTGTCAAACCCAAAACTTAATTTTCTAGCATGAAAAATCTATTACCAGTCCTATTTGGATTACTTTTTTTTGCCAATATTTCTTTTGCGCAGAAAGGTCAGAAAATTCTTCTTCCTAAAAAAACAACCAGTAGCGTTAGAGCGAAGCCCTTGGGGAGTCTAAAGAGAGCCGCTCTACCTGCGGGCTCTTCTTTTTTTACCAATACGCTTCAGCGCTTTCAACCTTTAGAAAAACCTACCCGCCAAGGCCTGTCGAATGTTAAGATTGGTCAGCCTATCGAAGTGGTTGCTTTTTCGCCGCAAGGCAGACCCACTTGGGTAAAGGGAAGTCTGGCAATCAATACTAGAGGAATTGATGCAGAAGATCAGGCCTTTTTATATTTGGATGAATTGAAAAACAAGATGGGCATTGAGCATCCCATGGAAGAATTTCAAATCTCCAAACAACAACAGGATGAATATGGGCAAACACATATTCGGATGGAGCAATATTATCATGGATTGCCTGTATATGCAGGGGAGGTCATTTTGCATGAAAAAGAAGGTAAAATCATAGGTTTTAACGGGAATTATCAGCCGACGCCGAAGGTAGATATTATTCCGGATTTGGCGCAAGCGAACGCCATTGACTTGGTGAAAACAGATTTGGCGACAAAAGCCAAATTTATGGATTTTCCGAAAGGAGGACTAAATGCTCAAATCAATCCTAGCCATCAGGTGGAGAGTCAATTGGTCATCTATTACGATGAAGGTGAAGTGGCCCATTTAGCTTGGCAAGTTAAGATTCATCCGAATATCACGGAGCAATGGTTGTATTTTGTGGATGCCCATTCCGGTGCGATTTTGACATCTCGCATCAATAGTTGTCATTTTGCTCATGATGAGTATGTGCAAGCAGCGGTTGCGCAAGCAAAAAGCAAGAAAAATGTGGAGGACTTGCCGGTTTCTGGGGATATGGATCCGTTGGATGGCTCCTTGGATGCCAGCGGGTTTGATTTGAATAATATACTAAGGAGTTTTAAGACTTATACGGTGACCAGTCAGAATACCAATTTTTTGATTGATGTAACCCGTTCTATGTTTAACGCCGGTGCATCCAATATGCCGGATGAGCCGGTAGGGGCTATTTTTACTATTGACGGGAATAATGGCAGCCCGCAAAGTAATAGTTTTCAGGTGACTCATTTGGTAAATAGCTCCAATAATTGGAATGACAAAACAGCAGTTTCTGCTCATTATAATGCCGGCTTGGCGTATGATTATTATCGCACGACTTTTGGTCGCAACTCTATCAATGGAGAAGGAGGGACAATTATATCTATTATCAATGTGGCTGACGAGAATGGACAGGGCATGGATAATGCCTTTTGGAATGGACAAGCGATGTTTTATGGTAACGGTAAAGATGCTTTCAAGCCTTTGGCGGGGGCTTTGGATGTAGCCGGTCATGAATTGTCTCATGGGGTTATTCAGAATACCGCTAATTTGGTTTATCAAGGTGAATCCGGAGCGTTGAATGAGTCGTATGCGGATATTTTTGGGGCGATGATTGATCGTGATGATTGGAAAATGGGGGAGGATGTGGTCTTTACGAATGTGTTTACTTCGGGTGCTTTGAGAGATTTATCAGATCCACATAATGGGGCAACCCAACTGGGTCAACCGGGATACCAGCCGGCTCATGTTAGTGAGCAGTACACCGGAAGCCAAGATAATGGTGGGGTGCACATCAATAGTGGGATTACCAATAAAGCTTATTATCTGATTGCTACGGCCATCACGAAAGATAAGGCAGAGAAAATTTATTACAAGGCGTTGACGGATTATTTGACGAAGCATTCGCAGTTTAAGGATTTGCGGATTGCGATTCTTAAATCTGCAGAAGATATTTATGGAGTGGGCTCGGCAGAAGCCAATGCGGTTGGTCCGGCTTTTGACCAAGTAGGTATTGATGGTCCAAATAGTGGCGGAGGCTCAACAAGTCCCAACAATAATTATCAAAACGAATTGGAACCTAATCCGGGGCAAGATTTTATTGTCTATCGTGATGCCGCTAACGGCAATAAGTTAAGTATGGCTGATGCAAGCGGCTCGGTGGTGTCCGGTTTTACCTCGGCGATGGCATCGCTTTCAAAGCCGACGGTCACGGACAACGGGTCTAATATTTTATACGTTGCAGATGATCATACCATACGGAATATTAGTTTTGATTGGGGTGGAGGAAGTTTTACGGAGGTAATATTTGATTCTGCTACAGATAATAGAAATGTGGCTGTGTCACCGGATGGCAGTCGGGTAGCAGTGTTGACGACAGCTTATGATGACTTGGTGTGGGTTTATGATTTTACACTTAATGGTTGGAAAAGTTTTGAATTGTATAATCCGACGATTGATTCTTCGGCTACATATAATGTTGATGCGGCAGATGTTTTGCACTTTGATTATTCGGGAGAGTATGTGATGTATGACGCACAAAGTACGATTCAGAATGGACAAGGAGCAGATATTTCCTACTGGGATATTGGCTTTTTGCATGTTTGGGACAATGGAGCAAATACGTGGGCAGATGGCAATATTGATAAATTGTTTTCGGGCCTTCCGGAAAATACAAGTGTAGGAAATCCGGCTTTCGCCAAAAACTCCCCATATATCATTGCCTTTGACTTTTTTGATGATAGTAGTTTGGCACTTTGGGGGGCCAATATTGAGACCGGTGATGCGGAAGAAATAGCCACAAACAATGTGTATTCCGTTCCTTCTTTTGCACCGAGTGATCAATATTTATTGGCGGATTCGGGGATTAATGGAGGCACCGGGACGGAGATATATACGGTCAAATTAGCTTCTAGTAAGTATCAATATGGCGGTTCTCTTCAAAAAATCATCGACAACTCCGGCTGGGGTAATTGGTTTGCTAATGGAAGCCGCTCCTTGGTTTTGGATGCTCGTCAGCCGTTAGATGATGAGAAGATGACTATTGCTCCTAATCCTTTTAGTTCTTCACTGACTATTCGTGTGAAAGGCGATGGGGTTATTCAACAGGTCAATGTATTTGATGTACAAGGGAAATTACTTTTTACGGAAAATCCCAATAGTTCTTCCACCGGCATCGAAATGACTTCCTATCCTGCCGGGTTGTACTTCGTTAAAATTATGGATCAGCAAGGAGCGGTACGTTTGATAAAAGCAGTAAAACAATAAGTTATACACCGAGATATGCTCTGGCAGAAAGCAATCAAACAGTTTAAGGCGTATTTGATGTACGAACGTGGGTTGTCAGAGCATTCTGTATCTGCCTATGTACGCGATATTGAGAAGTTGTCACAATTTGTGGAGATGGAATTGGGGAATAAAGGCCCGTTGTTGATTGAAGTGGATGACTTACGTCAAATGTTGGTTTGGATGGCAGAAATAGGTTTGGAGAAGACATCACGAGCACGAATACTGTCCGGTATTCGTGCTTTTTATAAATATCTGCTGATTGAGAACTTGATAGAAGATAATCCGGCTTCTTTGCTAGATATGCCCAAGATGAGTCGAACTATTCCGGATGTATTGGGGTATGATGAGATACAAAAAATGCTGGATGCCATAGATTTGTCCACCGACCATGGAACACGCAATCGGGCCATGCTGGAGACTTTGTATGCGTGTGGCTTGCGGGTGTCAGAGTTGGTTACGCTCCAATTATCGAATTTTTTTCCTGAAATTGATTTAATCAAGGTGGTTGGAAAAAATAACAAGGAAAGACTTATTCCTATCGGAGAAGATGCCGTAAAACACATTGGACTGTACATAGAAGGGGTACGTCGTAAACAAATGAATATTGACCCTAAGCACGAAGATTTTATATTTTTGAATCGACGGGGCAAAAAATTATCCAGAGTCTATGTTTTTCTCCTGATTAAAGATTTGGCGAAAGCCGCCGGTATTCAAAAAAAGGTCAGCCCGCACACTTTTAG
>JANTGI010000074.1 GCA_024762995.1 Saprospiraceae bacterium
TTCTTAGTGTTCTTAGTGCTCTTAGTGGTTCAAAAAATAATTTTTCCACTGATTTACCGCTGATTTTCGCTGATTTCCACCGCAGACCTGCCTACTGCCCAAAGGAAGGTAGGTTTACGCAGATTTGGGTCTTGGGTAGTTTAGGAGCCTAGAAGTCTAGGAAAGTTGATTTGTTTAAGTCGCCGAAGGCAAACGTCCGTAGGACAAACTGAACCTGCCCGTTGCAGGCGGGCGTCCGAAGGACAAATGAACGTCCGAAGGACACCTTAACAGCAACCCCACCCAAATTCATCCTGCATTTCTTGGTGACTTCCCCAAAGTTAAGTACCTTCACGCTTTGTATTCTTGCTTGAATTGGCAGGGATTTTTGACACCATCTAATACATTTCAATGCAAATAGACATTCAAGGACTACAACATTTCCTTTCTGACAAAGAACTTTCCAGAATGACCGCACTGACTGAAGCGGTGACTAAAGACTTGGAAAAAGGGAAGGGTGCGGGTGCAGAATTTACCGGCTGGTTGGATTTGCCGACGGAATATGACAAAAAAGAGTTTGAGCGCATCATCAAAGCGGGACGACGCATCAAGCGAAATTCTGATGCGGTGGTCGTCATCGGTATTGGGGGCTCTTATCTGGGTGCCAAGGCGGCGTATGAGTTTTTGGCTCATCCCTTTCAAAATCAATTGGGTAAAGCAAAAAGTAAAGCCCCCGAATTGTATTTTGCAGGCATCAACCTTTCGGCGGACTATCACCAAGGATTATTGGATGTTTTAGAAAGTAAGGATTGGTCGATTATCATGATTTCTAAGTCAGGAACGACTACCGAGCCGGCCATTGCCTTTCGGATACTCAAAGAAAAATTAGAAGCCCAATACGGTAAAACAAAGGCGGCAAAGCGAATTTTCGCCATTACAGACGCCAAAAAAGGGGCTTTGCGCAAGCTATCCGAGCAAGAAGGCTACGAAACTTTTGTCGTGCCGGATGATGTAGGCGGACGATTTTCTGTCCTAACTGCAGTGGGATTATTGCCGTTAGCCGCAGTGGGTATCGACATCAAATCCTTGATGAAAGGGGCCGCCAATGCCATGCAAGATATGAAGGCGCCTTTCGGAAAAAACATAGCCATGCAATATGCTGCCTTGCGGAATATATTGTACAACAAGGGCAAATCGACCGAAATCATGGTGAGCTTTGAGCCAAGAATGACCTATTTAATGGAGTGGTGGAAGCAGCTATTTGGCGAATCAGAAGGTAAAGAAAATAAAGGAATATTTCCGGCTTCTGCCATCTTTACCGCAGACTTACACTCCTTGGGGCAGTACATCCAAGAAGGACGCAGAAATATATTTGAAACCGCCTTGGTGCTTGAAAAAGTAAAAAGTAACTTAAAAGTGCCCCGAGCCGAGAAAGATTTAGATGGATTGGGTTATTTGGAAGGTAAGTCTTTACACTACATCAATGACAAGGCCATAGAAGGCGTTCGCAATGCGCATGTGGATGGGGAAGTGCCCAATATTAGGTTGGTCATCCCTAAAGCAGATGCTTTAAACTTAGGCTATCTGTTCTATTTCTTTGAAAAAGCTTGCGCAATCAGTGGTTATTTATTGGGTGTCAATCCATTTGACCAACCGGGAGTGGAAGCTTACAAAAGAAATATGTTTGAATTACTAGAAAAACCCGGCTATTAATGGGCGTACTCGGCATTGTCATCACTGCATTATTTTTTGGTTTACTCTTTTTGAATCTATATTTTAGAATCAGTTTGCTGGGGAAATTTAAAAAATTAGTGCAATCCGGAGTCAAATTAAAGTTTAGGCACGTTTTAAATAAAGAGCAACTATCCAAAGAGATTTATCCTAGATATCCTAAGCAGAGAGAAAGTATCGACCTATTTGTCAAGCAGGTTCGACTTTCTTTAAAATTGGCCATCATCTTAGTTTTAGCGATGATTGTCATTGGGATATTCATCGTTACTAAAACAGGATAAAACTTAATGAGAAATAGAAAACCATGAAAATAGGAATCGCAGGAGTAGGACACTTAGGCAAAATACATTTGAAGCTTGCTTTGGCGAGTGACCGATTTGATGTCGTAGGTTTTTTTGATGCCGATGCCAAAAATGCCGCCCAAGTTGAAAAGGATTTTGGCGTAAGCCGCTATGACAACTTCGAATCTCTAGTCGATGCCGTTGATGTCATTGACATTGTTACCCCTACCCCATTTCATGCGAAAATAGCCGCTATAGCCATCCAAAAAAATAAGCATGTTTTTATCGAGAAGCCGGTTACCCAAACCGTTGCGGAAGCCAAAATGCTGATGGAATTATTGGTGCATCATCCTGTCAAGCTGCAAGTGGGTCACGTCGAGCGATTTAATCCCGCCTACCTTGCGGTAAAAGAACATAAAGTTAGTCCGTTATTCATTGAAGCCCACCGACTGGCGATGTATAATCCGCGGGGCACGGATGTGTCTGTGGTGCACGACTTAATGATTCATGATTTGGACATTTTATTGGACTTGGTGGATTCAGAAGTGAAAGAAGTCCATGCCAATGGGGTATCCATTGTGAGTCCGACCCCCGATATTTGCAATGCGCGGATAGTATTTGAAAATGGTTGTGTGGCCAATGTTACCGCCAGTCGAATATCGATGAAAAACATGAGAAAGGTTCGGTTATTCCAAAACGATGCCTATTTGAGCATTGACTTTTTGGACAAGTCTGTCGAAATCATCCAGCTTTATGACAAAAAACCGGCAAATCCGGATCATGCCATGTCTTTAGATACTAAAACGGGCAAAAAGTGGTTGACTATGGAGATGCCGGAAGTAAAATCAGTCAATTCTATCTTAATGGAATTGGAAACTTTTGCGGAAGCCATCCAAAAAGATACGCAGGTGGATGTAGATTTAGTAGCAGGGATGAAGGCGTTAGTCCTTGCGGAAAAAATATCCAAACAAATAAAACAACAAAGAAATTGATGCAAAAACGATCCCATTTAAGAATATTTAGTGTAGGAATGCTTATTGTCCTCGTGCTTAGCATGGTCAGTTGTGACAAGGAAGAGCCTATCCCGTCTTATATTTTCATCCCTTCTTTTACGGTAGATGCCCAGCCGGAATTTGGCACTTCGACCTCCAAGATAACAGAGGCATGGGTCTATGCCAATAATGATTTATTGGGCGTTTTTCCGATTCCGGCAACGGTACCTATTTTGGAGACCGGAGCAACTGATATTCGTATTTTCCCGGGCATTCATGAAGCCGGCATTTTGAGTCGTCCGACCATCTATCCGTTTTATGAACCCATCTTGCTCAATCATGTGCTAACAGCCGGAAAAATAGACACCTTACCCTTGGTGACAAAATATTTGTCGTCAGATAAGATAAAATTGGAATTGAATATTACCTTTGACATCGGGAATGTACTGACAGATGATTTGGATGATGATTCAACTACTTTTGTCAAGATTATTCCGGAAGGAGCAGAAGGGCCCGGGGGACAATTGATGGTGAGAGACACCGCTCCGAATCTATCCGTCGGCAACAATAGCCTTTTCCACCTCCCTACTAACGGCTCCCAAGTCTATATCGAGATGGAATATCACAATGACGTTAAATTTTCGGTATGGATGCGCGGACACAAAAGCATCAATCAAGGAGATATTAAACCCATCGCCACTCTCAATGAGAAGGAAGAATGGAATAAGATATATATCCCTTTGACGGAATTCTTGCAATCCAATAAGTGGCTTGACTATCAATTTGTACTCAATGTCAAGCTGACAGATAATGAAATTGCCAGCGGCATCAAAGAAGGAAAAGTAGTGGTGGATAACATCAAAATAGTGAGATATAAGTGAGAGAGAAACGGCAATTAGAAATATGGTTGTACATTATTACAGACTTTATCATGTCCCTGCTGGCATGGGCCATCTTTTTTGTCTATCGCAAAAATATTGTCGGGCCTATAGATTGGCAGGAGATTCTCAGTGACCCGAATTTTATTATCGGCATCATCGTCATCCCCTTAGGTTGGTCATTTTTTTATGCCTTTTTTGGTTGTTACAAGGACTTATATCGGCTCTCACGATTGACGACACTCTCTCGTACTTTGTTTTTGACCTTGGTCGGTGTAGTTTTTCTGTTTTTCACCTTGCTGATAGATGATGTCATTGAAGGTTATCGAACCTATTACAGCTCGTTTTTGACCTTATTTGGACTACAATTCTTTCTGATAGCGACGTTTCGGATGATATGGTTGACCCGCGCCAGCCGTCGCCTGAAAGCGGGCAAAGTCACCTTCAACACCATCATTATAGGTGGCAACCAAAAAGCCGTAGAACTATACAACAACATCAAATCCCGCGAAAAAGGACTCGGTTATAAGTTTTTGGGATTTATTGATTCCAATGGCAGAAGCACCAATGAACTCAACGAATACCTACCGATTTTGGGCAAATTAGATGACTTACCCAAGGTCATCCGGGAGCAAGAAGTAGAAGAAGTCATCATTGCCATAGAAACCACGGAGCACGGATTGATGCAACGCATCATGGACTCCCTATTTGACTTTGACAAAGTACTCATTAAAGTTATTCCGGACATGTACGACATTGTCTTGGGGTCTGTCAAGATGAACCATGTCTATGGGGAGATTCTTATCGAAATCAAGCAAGAATTGATGCCCCCTTGGCAAAAAATCATCAAACGGATTATAGATATCGTGGCCAGTATTTTTATGCTGCTACTCTTTTCGCCCATGCTGATTATTAGTGCTATATTGGTTCGTTTATCTTCTCCGGGACCGATTTTTTATTTGCAAGAGCGGATTGGGCTTAATGGCAAACCCTTCAAGATTATCAAATTTAGGTCCATGTACATTGATGCCGAAAAATCAGGCCCGATGCTTTCGCAAACCAATGATGCCAGATGTACTCGCTGGGGAGCGACCATGCGCAAATGGCGACTAGATGAATGGCCTAATTTCTGGAATGTACTACGTGGGGATATGTCCTTGGTCGGCCCCCGCCCCGAACGCCAATACTACATCGACAAAATTATGGAAAGAGCCCCACACTATCGCCACCTACTCAAAGTGCGTCCCGGTATTACCTCGTGGGGCCAGGTCAAATATGGCTATGCGTCCAATGTGGACCAAATGATTCAACGCTTACGATTTGACATCCTTTACATCGAGAATATGTCCTTGGCACTCGATATCAAGATTTTGTTTTATACGGTATTGGTTTTGATTAAGGGGAAAGGGAAATAGAATAGAAATCTACGAGATTCTTATCCACCTTAAGTCTTTAGGAGACGTATCCCACCATCAAATATTCATATCATACTTAATCTGCTTGCTACTGTATCCCAATCCCTGCAAATTCTCAACGGTTTCTTCGATCATCGAAGGTCTTCCACTCACATAAAACAACACATCTTTACGTGGTTGGCGGTACTCGGACATATAGATATCATGGACATATTTTCTTTTGGTGGAAGATAATTTGTCTGGTTCTCTGGACAAGGTAAAAGAATACTTAAAATGGCCATATCGCATTGCCAAAGCCATAAACTCTTCGCCACAAAGCAAACCTTCTTTGGAGCGCGCACCGAAGATCAAATGCACCTTCCTGTCCGGCATCCCATCCTTAAAAATAGCCTGTATCATGCTTCTTGCCGGTGCCACCGCCGAGCCCATACAAATAAAAACAAGGTCCTTATTTATTTTTTGCGGCAACGTAAAATCACCATGCGGGCCCCGAATCTTTAATTCAGTGCCTTCCCCAATTTCCTTAAATAAAAACTCGGAAGCACGCCCTCCTTCGACATAGGAAATACAAATCTCTAAAAGCCCCTGCTCATTGGGGATGTTCGCAATAGAGTAAGTCCGTTTTCGTTCGGGTTCATTGTCCGAAATGGGCAAATAAAGAGAGATATTTTGACCGGGCTTAAACTTAATGCGTTTATTCGGTCGAAGCCAAATATGGCGTATTTTTTCAGTGGCATCTTCTATTCTTTCAACATGAGCAACTGTCCATTGCTTATTCAAAAACGGAATTGATTGAATCATAGGTTCTATTGTTTTCGCAGGTCATTTTTATATGCCTGCTGTCGGCTCTAATCAGACTCTCTACCACGTCTAATACAAATAACGGGATGAAGAGAAAAGTCAAAAAAAGTTTTCTACAGAGTCACTAAATGGGGTGCTATGCCCAAAGTAAAGGTACAAAAAAAGTATATTTTCGTGTAAAAAAACTACCTTTTCGGAGAACTTGGGAGTTAAATTGCCCTCCGTTAAGTAGTTGTCTAGATTTAACGCCAATGTTCCAATCATATTGGCTACATTTGCAAAAAAAAGTTGATTATTGATGTCATTATACCGGCTCTAAACGAAGCTAATTCCATTGGATTAGTTCTCCAAAACATTCCTAATCAATTAGTTAGACATATTGTGGTGGCCGACAATGGCAGTACCGATGAAACCGCCCGAATCGCCGAAGAAAATGGGGCGACTGTCGTCTCTGCGCCACAAAAAGGATATGGCACCGCTTGCCTTACGGGAATGGCTTATATCCAAAATTTATCGACCCAACCGGATATTGTTGTTTTTTTGGATGGTGATTTTTCCGACTATCCCGAGCAGATGCCGGACATTGTGCGACCGATTGTGGAAGGGGACATGGATTTGGTCATTGGTTCGCGTGCATTGGGTCAGTGCGAGGGGGGGGCGATGACGCTTCCGCAAAAATTTGGGAATTGGCTAGCGACGACTTTAATACGTTGGATTTATGGCTATCACTTTACGGATTTAGGTCCATTTAGGGCCATTACTTGGGCAGCACTCCAAAAACTGGACATGCAGGACCCTGACTTTGGATGGACAGCCGAGATGCAAGTCAAAGCCGCCCGAAAGAAACTAAAAACCACTGAAGTACCGGTCAATTACAAGAAAAGAATCGGCATCTCCAAAGTCTCCGGCACCATCAAAGGCAGTCTTCTTGCCGGATATAAGATATTGAAAGTTGTCTTTAGGGGACGGTAGTGGAGTGCAATGACAAAAGTAACTGTTTGGATGCCCGCTAGTTTTTCCCATAATAACCAACAAAAATCAAATTACTTTCGTAAAAACATCGTACTTTTGCGCGAATTTTTGACGAATAAAAGGGCAACCGAATCGGTATTGATTGGTTCGTTTTTGTCGCAAGACGCACTTTTTTTGTTTAAAAACAGGGGTACCTAACAGTTACTAAAAAAAAGAATCCATGTATAGAACACATAATTGTGGTGAATTAAGAATGGCCCATGTTGGCGAACCTGTAACGCTCGCCGGATGGGTCCAAATCGGTAGAGATTTTGGTGGATTGACATTTATTGACTTAAGAGACCGATATGGCATCACGCAGTTGGTATTCAATATGGACGAAAACCCTGAACTAGCCGAACAAGCCCGCAAACTTGGGCGGGAATTTGTGATTCAGGCAGAAGGTATTGTCAGAGAACGAAGTAACAAAAATCCCAATCGAGCTACAGGTGACATTGAGATTGATGTCACCCAACTGACCGTTTTGAATGGCTCCAAAACCCCGCCGTTCACGATTGAAGACGAGTCAGACGGCGGTGATGATTTACGTATGAAGTATCGATATTTGGATTTACGTCGTCAACCACTACAAAAAAAGATTATATTTAGAAGCCAACTAGCCATTGAATCCAGAAAATACCTTGCGGAAAAAGGCTTTTTAGAGATTGAAACCCCTTATTTGATTAAAAGTACACCGGAGGGAGCCAGAGACTTTGTGGTGCCTTCACGGATGAATCCGGGTCAATTTTATGCGCTTCCGCAAAGTCCGCAAACTTTTAAGCAAATCCTTATGGTTGCGGGCATGGACAAATATTTTCAAATTGTTCGTTGTTTTAGAGATGAGGACTTAAGAGCCGATCGCCAGCCGGAATTTACGCAAATTGACTGCGAAATGGCCTTTGTCCACCAAGAAGACATTCTGAATACGTTTGAAGGACTCACCAAGGCCTTGTTCAAAAAAACCTTGGATATAGACTTAGATGACTTCCCACGTATGACTTATGATGAAGCCATGCGTTTATATGGATCTGACAAGCCCGATTTACGTTTCGGGATGCCATTTTCGGAACTCAATGACTTGGCCAAAGGTCATGGATTTAGTGTTTTTGATGATGCAGAATTGGTCGTCGGCATCTGTCTTAAAGGGGAAGCTGACAACATGAGCAATAAGGATTTTAAGAAATTAACTGAATGGCTTAAGCGCCCACAAATCGGTGCCAAGGGTCTGGTCTATGTCAAGTTTCAAGGTGACGGTACCATCAAGTCATCAGTCGGTAAATTCTACTCCGATGATCAACTCAAAACCTGGGGCGAGCGTTTTGAAGCCGAAGCAGGAGATGTATTATTTATCCTTTCCGGGGAAACAGAAAAAACACGTAACCAACTGAATAACTTACGTTTAGAGCTCGGCAAAAACTACAATCTCATTAAGGAAGGCGACTTCAAGCCACTTTGGGTGGTAGATTTTCCTTTGCTGGAATGGGACGAAGAGTCCGGAAGATACCATGCCATGCACCACCCTTTCACCTCTCCTAAGAAAGCGGATATTCCCAAAATGGAATCTTCCGACAAAAAGGTCTTAGGAGCCATCCGCGCCGATGCTTATGACTTGGTTTTAAATGGTTCGGAGATTGGTGGCGGCTCCATCAGAATTCACGACCGAGCCTTACAAGAACGTAACTTCAAATTATTAGGATTTACGGATGAAGAAGCTGAAGCACAATTCGGTTTCTTGATGGGTGCCTTTGAATATGGCGCGCCTCCCCATGGTGGTATTGCTTTTGGGTTTGACAGACTGGCTGCCGTCATGAATGGTTCTGCTTCTATCAGGGATTTTATCGCATTCCCCAAAAACAATCAAGGGCGTGACATGATGATTGATGCTCCTGCCCCCATCTCTGAATCACAAAAAGAAGAACTTTTTATTCGCACGACAGAAGTTTAGATTTTTTCAGGTTGAGCTCTTGAGTTTGAATAGCTATTTCAATCATTTTTGGCTAGGGAATTTGAAGCTAAAAAGATTTTTGTTATTTTACTCTCAATATTTTAGGAGTATCTTTTTAGACTCAAAAGCCCGGTAAATTAATTTTTATTCAGCTTCAAAGTCTCTCCGCCTTAATTTTTGCTGAATTTTTGTTCTTTTCTGTCGAGCTTTTGAGTCTGAATCCGCCGCCGATTGTTACAAAACCTGACCTTCAAGGACAAAACCCGTTTCTGCAGCAGTCAAGTGGTAGGCTATTTTGCGCAAGCCGGGCATCCCATTATCTCCTTCGATGGGAAACTCCCTAAACAATTGTCCGTCTTCCAAATAAATGCGGTCTTTACCATGGTAGCCTTGCAACATTTTTGCGGAAGCAGCCCGCACATAAATAGGCCCAAATGCCCGATCCTTGTATGATACAAAGGCGACGATGACCGGTCGGGCTTCCCCGTTTTCAAGGCAGTCATAAACGATGTAAGCCTCCCCAAATCCATCCCCATCCAAATCCGCCGTCAACAGGTCTTTTACAGGTGCATGATTAGGTAGATTAACAGCTTTCGCAAACTTAAACCCTTCTCCATTCAGGACATAATGACGCTCATCTTCTTCGTTTTTGACTTTTTCAACAATAAACTTGGTTCCGGTAACGGTCTTCCCGACAAAACGATCTTGGCGCTTAGAAACAGTAGGTTCCGGCTCCTTTATAATTGGTTCTTCCGGGACGGCGGGGGGCTTTTTATCGGAAGATTCTCGGGCTTGAGCCGTATCCGGAGACTTTACGTCTCGGTCAGGTGCGGACTGACAGGCACTTAGTATAACAACAAAAATTATGTATAAATATTTCATTTTCAATAATTTAAAAGGTAAATACAAAAAACAACCATCAATTTTACTGGTGAGAGCTTCCCCCGAACAGGCGCTTGGTTCCCCAGCGGGCAGCAATCAACAATCCGGCAAAAATCAATAACACGGTCTGAAAAGGCATGTAAGAAAAGACATAAATGCGCGTCCGATCCACAAACCACATAAATATCAAAACAATGGAAATTAAGGTAATCAAGCCGCCAATTTTCCCAAATCCGGGAACATCATCAAAGGAAACATTCTGACGAATTAACATCAGCGTCAGCCCCATAGACAAGATGGGCAATATCTGAGTATAAATATTTGCCTCCATGATGGATTGCTTCTCAAACAAAAATAAATACAAATCCAAAGTCACCGCAAATACCCCAGGAATGCAAATCAAAAAAACTAAAAAAGAGTACAAATATTTCCAAGGGGTCAAATGCCCTTCGCCGCGCCCCAGCAACCAAGCCAGCAAGGCGGTCAAAGGAACTAATAAGAAAAAACTCAACACAAGACTAGGCATCTGCCCTAGCAAATCGAAAAACTCTTTTAGGCTCATCATTTAGAGATTTGGGTTCATGGGCAAATATACACAAAACAGGTCGGTCTGCCAAAAGTCATTTTTCCTGCGTCACTCGAATGACGTCTTTCATCTTATCATTTTCTATGGTCAAAGCCAGATGATAATGGCTTATTTTCCATCCGCGTTTTGTCAAAAGCAAGACTCCACTACCACGACACACGCCCATCCAAGTATCTAATAACTCTTCAAACCAAGCTGTTTTTCCGTCAGGGCTAAAATAAATAACTCGATCTCTTGGGGTAAAAGCCCAAGCAGTATCCCTATCAAAAAAGGTCTTACTCCACTCTTCAAATTCAGATTTTGTCCAACGCTCCGTGGGGTCCGTCCCCAAATATATCGCATCATCTGTCAGGCTCCCAAAAAAGACTTCTTCATCCGCTGTAGCAGCCGCTTTGTGCCAATTGTTGAGTAGCAAATGAATGGCCTGCCTGGAATGAGTAGGGCTAGGCGGTTTCATACAACTGCCTAGCCCTATCAAAATAATAAGTATTAACCAACGCATTATTTTTCGTTGCGGTTGATGCAATTCAAGTCTTCAAAGGCGGTTTTTAGCCTTGCGACAAATGATTCTTCGCCTTTACGCAACCACTTGCGCGGGTCATAATACTTTTTGTTAGGTTTATCATCGCCATCAGGGTTGCCGATTTGAGATTGGAGATAGGCTTCATTTTCTTTTTGATACTTATTGACTCCATCCCAAAAAGCCCATTGCATATCCGTATCAATATTCATCTTAATGGCACCATACTCGATGGCTTCGCGGATTTCTTCACGAGAAGAACCGGAGCCCCCATGAAAAACAAAATTCAAAGGATTATCCTTTTCTAATTTAGCTTCTTTTTTGACGTATTCTTGAGAATTTTTCAGAATGATAGGCGACAGTTTCACATTACCCGGCTTATAAACCCCGTGCACATTGCCGAATGCCGCAGCGATTGTAAAACGATTACTTACTTCGCTCAACTCTTTGTACGCATAATAGACTTCTTCCGGCTGGGTGTATAGTTTAGAGCTATCAATATCCGTATTATCTACCCCATCTTCTTCGCCACCGGTCACGCCGAGTTCGATTTCTAAAGTCATACCGATAGGAGACATTCTTTTCATAAACTCCTTACAAGTTTTCAAATTTTCTTCAATCGGCTCTTCCGAAAGGTCAATCATGTGGGAGCTAAAAAGTGGATAGCCCCTTTTTGCAAAAAACTTCTCGCCAAAAGTCACCAACTGATCAATCCAAGGAAGGATTTTGCGCGCACAGTGATCGGTGTGCATCACGACAGTCACCCCGTAGGCTTTCGCCAAATTATGCACGTGGGTAGCCGCAGAAATCGCCCCGAGTACCGCAGCCTGTTGATCTTCATTAGAAAGACCTTTACCCGCATAAAAACTAGCTCCGCCATTGGAAAGCTGAATAATAACCGGTGAATTTACCGCAGCAGCTGTTTCCATAACGGCATTGATAGAATCTGTCCCGATGACATTGACGGCTGGAATGGCAAAATTATTTTCATTGGCATAATCAAACAGTTCCGTGACTTCATCACCAAACAATACACCGTGTCTAAATCTATTTTTACTCATGATTATTATTCTTATGGTTAAAACTAGAGCAAAGGTAAGCCATAATAACTAGGAAATGAAAAGAAAGTGAAAACTTTGTTTCTTTTAAAGACATAATCAGAATAAAAGTCCATAATCGGACGAAATTATTTTGAGATTTAACAAAATGAGATGGGGAAACCCGTTACACCGTTATACCGCAATACCGTTACACTGCAACTAATTATATTTCGCACAAAAGTTACCGCCTGTAATATCTTTTGTACCGGTACCGCCTCCAATTTCCTGCGCGGTAAACGAGAAAGTTCCCTTAACGGATTTTTGAGCCACATTATGTGCTTCGATAACCAGCGTACCGGATATAGAATTGTAACTTACGGCATTGGTACCGGAAGTTTTTGAATAAGTCGCAATCGGAGAAGTCCCCGTAAAACTATACGTACCGGGCACAATATCCGCCGGAAAAACGATTTGAACATTTTCTAAGCTGGCTGCATTAGACCCGATTATTTGAATGGAATTCCCCAATTTGGTCGCCCCTAAAAAAGTCAGTCCCAAAGCATTACCATCCAAAGAAGCGGCAATCATATTGACGGGACAAATTGTTGGTCCGGGCCCGCCGGTGCCGGTCGTATCCAAATACTTGATATGGGTAAATACCCCGCCTTCTACCACCAGCGTATCTAAAAGCGTATCCACCAACATTCCCGAAAACACGCCTGAAAGCGCATGATCTACTTTATCATTTAAGGTCAGTTCCACTTTGCCTCCTGTACCTTCCAAATAGTGATACGCTGTGGTGGCGGACTGTACGAACAAATCATTATCTGCGTCATCCAAATTAAACTTCCCTTTTCCGGCACCTGCCAAGGTCATCTTTACAGAAAAATCATTATTTTTTCCAAAAACGATAATTTGATCATCATCTTCATTAATTTCCGAGTAAGACGTATCCGCTTTCCAAGGCGTGCCACCGAGTGTGGCGACAAAAGAAGTGATCTTATGGTCAGATGAAATCGGCTCCTTCTTGCATGAAGTTACCCAAAAAGCCGAAACGGCCAAAAATAAAAAAGCAATGTGTTTAAAAGACATCGGTTTAGGTTTGAATAAGTGAGATAATCGTGGTTAGGGACCTGCCCAAAACTTGACTAAAATAGTAACTGTATTAGTTACCTAAAATATAACTATTCGGGTCGGGCAAATTCTTGCCGAAAAGTGCCTTTATTACGCCTAAGGGACACGCCCAAAATAAATGTCCATTTTATACGGATTCTTTTGTGTCTATACTGCGTTGCTCATCACTCTGGTAGCCCTGCTACCATCGCTCTTCCCGCCTTGTCTAATCCCAAAATAATCTCGTCTAATTATGGACATTTATTCTGATTGTGTCCCTAAAAATAGGAAGCCCCGAAAAAGTAACATCAAAATTAAGCATTTTTCCATACTCGAACGGCAAAATATTCTACAATAGTGTAAAAAAGATGCTTTTGTTAGCTGGACGGCCTATTCTCGTGCCCCCCAATTAGAGCACATCATTCTCAAAACCGCTGCACAGATTATCCTAAACCAAGGAATTAATCACCCCATAAACTACATGATCTTGGTAAACATCACCTTTTTTGGTATAGCATTTTAAAACACCTTCTTTTTGCATTCCTACCTTTTGCATGACCCTGCCGGAAGCCGGATTGCTCGTAAAATGGGATGCAAAAATCCTTTTTAAACCCAATTCTCCAAATCCAAACTGAACCACTGTCTTGGCTGCTTCCGTCATATATCCCTTATTCCAATAGGGCAATCCCAGCCAGTAACCCAACTCGCCTTTGTTATGTTTGATATTCAAGCTTAAATCAATGCCGCCAATAATTTTGGGATCATTTTTCTGCCTGATGGCAAAAATAAACTTATTCTTTTGGGCAAATCCTTTTTGCGCAAGCTCAAACCAGAATTTCGCATCCTTCTCCAAATATGGATAAGGCATAGTTAGGGTATATTTTGAAAATTCTTCCACATTTAACAGGCTTACAATAACAGGAATATCATCTGTCACCGGTTGATTCAATACCAGTCGCTTAGAAAATAAAGTTGGAAATTCATGCATGAGATTCAAGGTTTTTGGAAAGAACGCCTTAGCAGTTGTATTTGTTCCTTAAGTAGAGACAAGGCATGGCTAGTCTCTATTTATTATCGCACCAAAGTAATATCTCCTTTCACCATTTCTGACGTCCCATCGGTATATTCCACTTCTATGAAATAAATATACACGCCGGATTCTGCTTTGCGTCCCCGATAGTATCCATCCCAACCACTCGCATTGCTCCCCGGTAGGAAGTCCGCTTGCGCAAAAACCAGCCCGCCCCACCGATTAAATATTTTAAACTGCTTAATATTCGCTACGGCCACATCCCCATAAACTCTAAAAATATCATTAAAACCATCGCCATTAGGAGAAAAAACCGTCGGCACAAATATCTTTTTATGCCCCTTAAACACGACATTGATTTCCCGATAAGTGGAGCACCCGTCATGGTCCACCGTCAACCCATAAACACCTGATTCTGAAACAACTGTGGTCAATATGGTATCCCCCGTTGTCCACAATAGATGCCCTTCCACTCTCGAAGGAATGGGAGTCAAAATCAAGTGGGTATCCTCATACACAGTGGTATCTTCACCAAGAGTAAACTCAGGAGCTTGATGAATATTCACCGTGACCGGTTTTTCGATGGGACAACCTTCTTGGCTATTCACCGTCACCAAAAAGGTATTTCCGAAAGGAGCAGAATCATCATACGCATAAGTAGCGCCCTCCGTCCCATCCGGCCATATAAAACCACATCCGGGACAATCGGCAGTCGATAAATCTATCAACACCGGCTGACCGACACACCCGGCATACGTATAATCCGGCTCATAATCCCACACGCAATCTAATTTAAAAAACCAATAATCATTGAACCCAAAGTTGTCGGTCGTTTTTTCTCCTCCCGCTCCCGACGCAGAATCTCCCCCCACAAAATAGCCTCCGTCAGAAGTATGAAACAAGACGGTCATCGCATCTTTATCCGTGCCTCCATAGACTTCTTCCCAAATCTCCTCCCCATTTTTATCCAAAAAAATCAACCAATAATCATAATCGCCCAAACCGGCCTTTGTCTTCGTGCCATCTGCCGGCGAATCCGAAAGCCCGCCTATCAATATATTGCCGGCACTATTTTCTGCTATCCCCGAAATAACTTCTAAGCTGCTTCCGCCAAAAGATTTTTCCCATATTTTATTTCCGGAAGGATCCAAGCGCATCAGCCAATAATCTATCAAACCATAAAAAGGAGTCGTCTTACTACCTCCAATCGGTGACCGCGTACCGCCACCAACCAAAATATCACCATTTCGGGCTTCTAAGATTTCTTGTGCTTGGTCTTCCTCTACCCCGCCGTAAGTTTTTTCCCAGAGCAAGTGACCATTTTGATCTATTTTTAAAATCCAATAATCCATCCCGCCGTAGTTCCCGCCCGACTTCATTCCACCGGCTCCGGAAGATGAAGAACCACCCACCAGCAAATTACCATCACTTGCGATTTTCAAACTGCCATAATAAGCCCTTTCATCTCCGCTTCCGCCAAAAGATTTATCCCAAACTTTGTGTCCGGACGCATCAAGCTTGACCAACCAGTAATCGTTGCTCCCATAATGGGTAGCCGTCTTATTACCGGAAGCCGGAGAGTCCGAAAAGCCCAAGATATAAATAGCTCCCGAAGGATGCACCGCCACCGAAAAAGGTATATCATCCTCGCTTCCGCCAAAAGAATTTTCCCACTGCATATCGCCTTTGTCATTGAGCTTTATCACCCAAAAATCATTTTTTCCAAAACTAGGCGCAGTCTTTTCAAAACCCGTCCCGGATGTACTCCTGCCCACACAAATAATCCCATTATCCGAAGTAACATCCAAAGAGGTCATCCGATCCACATCCGTACTTCCATATAAGTGAGTCCATTGCGCCACCCCTACATCATTAGTCCGGACAACAAAAAAGTCTCCACTCCCGCGCGGGGTATCATGTACATCGCCTCCTACATCCGAATAAGTCACTCCACCCATCACATAACCGCCATCAAAGAACTCTTTGGCGGCCACTAACTCTTCATATTTATTGCCAAAAATACCGGCATCCCATGCCACAGGAAATTGTGCATGACCTTGACGGATACAAAAAATAAATAAAACCGGTAGTATGTTAGACCATTTAGGATAAATCATTGTTGTAGTTTATTGCCACAAGTTAAGGGTTTTCATTATATTTCTATATAAGTATTAACGGTTACACAAGAAAAATACCCTATTTTACTTAGTAAGTTGACTTCGACTAAGGCTTTGGATTCGGAATGTGGTCAAAAATGATTGAGTACTACCTTAGAAGTTTCCCTAAAAAATGACTTGTTTTCTGTTTTCATTATCTTTGTCATAGGCGGTTCCGGCCTATGAATGTCTCCATCGCACGTTAGTTTCATGAGCGCCTTGTGTATAACATATTGCACAAAAACCATATTCAAGACCGGGCTAGTGGTCGTCATAACCTGCTATGCCTCCAAAATCCGCCTTGATTAAGAAAAAATTTGAAGCATATTTTTTTGACAATGACAGCTACTAAATATTTCAAATTTTCTCTTACTCTGCGTTGGTTTTTCCAACATAGCTTGCTATGACTTGCAGTTGGGGTGTTTTTTTCTCCCGCCACTACGTTGCGGCTACCAAGGTGTCGCTCCTATGGAGCTTGAAATGACCGAAATCTTGAATAAGGTGCAATCTGTTATACAAACATGAACACCTTAGGAACACAATCAGAATAAATGTACTTAATCAGGTGAGATTATTTTAGAATTAGACAAGGCGGGAAGAGCGATGGTAGCCCGGCTACCAGAGTGATGAGCAACGCAGAATAATCACAAAACCTGAGTTCGACGAAACCTTTGGATTCAGAAAACAAAGTTAAAAACCATCTAAAAAAAGGTAATTTACTTTGTTTTTCTTATAGACCTGCCTTCT
>JANTGI010000075.1 GCA_024762995.1 Saprospiraceae bacterium
ATTCATTTCCCCCATTTACCGCTTCCAAGCCCAACAAAAAAAGGCGCGATGGGTAAAACCATCACGCCTTTTATTCGATATAGGGAATGCCTCTATTCGACTTCAGGAGTCTCTTCCACAGGCATTTCTTCAAAACCTTCCGAACTTTCCATGACAATAAGGTCATTGAATTTTCTACGTCCGGTACCGGCAGGAATCTTCTTACCGACAATAACATTCTCTTTCAAGCCCATCAAAGGATCTTCTTTTCCGCCGATAGCGGCCATACTCAAGACCTTAGTAGTTTCTTGGAAGGAAGCGGCAGAAATCCAACTCTCCGTTGCCAAAGAAGCTTTAGTAATACCCAAAAGCACCGGCTTAGATGTAGCCGTTCTAGCATCTCTAAACTCCATGGGTTTCATATCATTACGCTTCAAACTAGAATTTTCTTCTCTCAATTCTCTCAAGGTAATCAATTGACCTGCTTTATACTTCATAGAGCCACCCGGATCCGTGATGTATTTTTTGTCAAAGATTCGATCATTTTCTTCTAAAACAAGGTAGTTTACAGCCGTTTCTCTTTCTAAGAAGGTGGTATCACCGGCATCCACGATTTCTACTTGACGCATCATCTGTCTGACGATGACTTCAATGTGCTTATCATTGATGGTAATACCTTGTGAACGATATACTTCCTGTACCCCGTTCAACAAATACGTCTGTACGGCAAAAGCACCTTGAACATCCAAAATGTCCCTAGGAGCCAACGCCCCTTCCGTCATTGCAGTACCGGCTCTTACCAAGTCTCCATCCTGCACCAATACGTGTCTAGATAACGGAATCAAGTATTTGTAAACTTTCTTTCCATCCTTAGACTCGACTAGGTACTCTCTGTTACCCCTCTTAATATTATTGGTCACCCTTACGATGCCATCAATTTCTGCCATCACAGCCGGTTTGCTTGGATTTCTAGCTTCAAACAACTCCGTTACTCTTGGCAGACCACCGGTAATATCTTGAATCTTACCAAGTTTTCTAGGCATTTTGGCCAAGTTGTCCCCGGCTTCAATGGCAGCCCCGTCTTCTACCTGCAGATAAGACCCTACGGGTAAAGGATAAGTTCTGATAATTTCTCCATCTTTATTGACAATATGGATGGCCGGGTTGACTTTCTTATCTTTTGTCTCAATAAGAATCTTTTCGGTGGTACCTGTTTGTTCTGAACGTTCTACCCGATAAGTAACCCCATTGACAATACCATCATATTGAACGATACCGGAGTCTTGCGAAATGATTAAGTTATTAAATGGATCCCAATCACAGATTACATCTCCTTTCTTGACAGAATCACCGTCATTGAAGTGCAAAATAGCCCCATAAGGTATGTAGTTAGAAACTAAAACCGCTCCGGTCTTTTCATCAACAATTCTATATTCTCCTGTACGAGTAGTCACAATTTTCTCTTTCTTGCCATCAATTTCCTTTTCCGCCCAACGCAAGCTTGAGTCATACTCTAAACGTCCAACAAAATTTGCCGAAAGGCTGGATTCCGTCTTTCCGATAGAAGCCACACCACCCACGTGGAAGGTACGAAGTGTCAACTGTGTACCGGGCTCCCCAATAGATTGTGCCGCAATAATACCGACCGCATCTCCTTCTTCCGCGATCCGTCCGGTCGCTAAGTTTTTACCATAACACTTGGCACATACACCACGCTTGGTATCACATGTCAATACGGAACGAATATCCACTTCTTCAATACCCAATTCCTCAATCGTACGAGCCATATCTGTGGTAATGTACTCCGCTGCACCGACCAATATATTGTCCGTACCCGGGGCATAGATATCATATAAAGAGTAACGCCCTTCAATTCTATCAGCCAAAGATTGAATCACCGTATCCCCATCAACAATCGCTCTAGTGCGAATACCACGCAAAGTATCACAATCAGTCTCTCTAATCACAACATCTTGAGATACATCCACCAATCTTCTAGTCAAATAACCGGCATCCGCTGTTTTCAATGCCGTATCCGCCAAACCTTTACGAGCACCGTGTGTAGAGATAAAATACTCCAATACACTCAATCCCTCTACAAAGTTAGATAAGATCGGGTTTTCAATAACCGCCCCACCGGTATCACCGGATTTTCTTGGCTTGGCCATCAAGCCCCTTAATCCACAAAGCTGCTTTATCTGCGCTTGAGACCCACGCGCTCCGGAATGCAACATCATATACACGGAGTTGAATCCATCTTTATGCGTAGCAATCTCTTGCATCAACTTTTCGGTAATCATCCTATCCGCATCATTCCATTTATCAATGACCTTATTGTAACGTTCATTATTGGTAATGATACCGAAGTTATAATTATTTTGAATTTCGTCAACCTGCTCCTGAGCTTCGTGTAATACTTTTTCTTTGTTTGATGGGTTAATCAAATCCCCTAAGTTAAAGGACAAGCCTCCTTTAAAGGACCAGTAGAAACCCATTTCCTTGATATCATCCAAAAACTTCGCTGTTGTCGGAATATCCGTCCGCAACATGATATTGTGGATAATTTTTTTCAGGTTCTTCTTTGTCAATAATTCATTGACAAAAGGCACAGTCTCCGGAGTCGCCTCGTTAAATAGAACACGCCCAACGGTGGTTTGCACTCTTCCTTGAACTAGATTGCCCTCCGCATCTTCGATTCTGGCCCTTACATTAATTTCGGCGTGCAAATCTACTTTTCCTTCTGCGTAAGCAATTTCCACTTCTTCTGCAGAGTAAAAAGTTCGACCTTCTCCCAATACTTTTCTATCCTTGTTAGACTTTAAGACTTTCGTCAAATAATAAAGTCCCAAGACCATATCCTGTGATGGTAAGGTAATCGGAGTACCATTTTGTGGATTGAGCATATTGTGGGTGGAAAGCATCAATACCTGTGCTTCCAAAATCGCCGCACTACTCAAAGGTACGTGTACCGCCATTTGGTCACCATCAAAATCCGCATTAAATGCACTACAAACTAATGGGTGCAAACGAATCGCTTTACCTTCAATCAACACGGGTTGGAAAGCCTGAATAGATAATCTGTGCAATGTTGGGGCCCGGTTAAGCATGACAGGGTGTCCCTTCAATATATTTTCCAAAATCTCCCAAATAACCGGATTCTTTTGATCCACATGTTTTTTGGCAGATTTTACGGTCTTCACGATTCCGCGATCCAATAACTTCTTGATAATGAAAGGCTTAAAAAGCTCCGATGCCATTCCTTTCGGAATACCACACTCATGGAGCTTCAAATCAGGCCCTACCACAATCACCGAACGACCGGAATAATCCACACGTTTACCCAATAAGTTTTGACGGAAACGACCTTGCTTTCCTTTTAAGACACCACTCAATGACTTTAGGGCACGACCACCATCCACCTTGACGGCGTTTGACTTTCGTGAATTATCAAACAAGGAATCCACCGCTTCTTGAAGCATTCTCTTTTCATTACGAAGAATAACTTCCGGTGCTTTTATTTCTAAAAGACGCTTTAGACGGTTATTTCTGATGATGACCCGACGATACAAGTCATTCAAGTCAGAACTGGCAAAACGCCCCCCATCCAAAGGAACTAAAGGTCTCAATTCGGGTGGAATAACCGGCAAATAATGCACGACGGCCCATTCCGGTTTATTTTCTACACGATTAGAAGAATCCCGTACCGCTTCGACGACTTTCAAACGCTTTAAAGCTTCTGATTTCTTTTGTTGAGATTTTACGGTGGCGGCAGTTTCTCTCAATTCTGCAGACAAGGCATCAAAATCAATTTGCGAAAGCAAATCTCTAACCGCCTCTGCACCCATCTTCGCAATAAATTTATTCGGGTCTTCGTCAGGAAGCATTTGATTTTCCTTAGGAAGCATGTCTAATTTCTCAAAATACTCTTCTTCTGTCAATAAGTCATTGACGCTAAGCTCTTCTCCCAAGACACCGGGCTGAATGACGACATATCTTTCATAATAGATAATCATCTGAAGGTGCTTCGAGGCAATACCCAAGATGTAGCCCAGTTTATTAGGCAACGATCTAAAAAACCAAGTATGTACAACAGGCACCACCAATTGGATATGCCCTTGACGCTCCCGACGGACTTTCTTTTCCGTCACCTCTACCCCACATCGATCACAAACAATCCCACGATAGCGTATCCGCTTGTACTTCCCACAGTAGCATTCATAATCCTTGACGGGACCAAAAATACGCTCACAAAAAAGTCCATCCCGCTCCGGTTTATAAGACCGGTAGTTGATGGTTTCCGGCTTCAAGACTTCACCATGTGAACGGTCAAGAATAGAATCCGGAGAAGCCAAACTAATCGTAATCGTGTTAAAGTCACTATTCGATTGAGAAGCTGTATTTTTATTTCTAAAAGCCATACTTAGCTGATTTTAAAAATTCAAAAAAGGGGTTTCGCTGACTATCTTAGTCAAACTTAATATCCAACGCCAATCCACGCATCTCATGTACCAATACATTAAATGACTCCGGAATATTAGGCTTCGGCAGATTCTGACCTTTGACAATCGTCTCATAGGCCTTGGCTCTACCCACTACATCATCTGACTTGTAGGTCAACAATTCTTGCAAAATATTAGCTGCGCCATAGGCTTCTAAGGCCCATACTTCCATCTCCCCAAAACGCTGTCCACCAAACTGTGCTTTACCTCCTAATGGCTGCTGTGTAATCAAAGAATAAGGTCCAATCGATCTTGCATGCATCTTGTCATCCACCATGTGTGATAATTTCAACATGTAAATCACCCCGACAGTCGCCTGTTGGTGGAATTTATCCCCTGTCTCTCCATCGTACAAGTAGGTTTGTCCCAAATGCGGCAAATTGGCCTTGTTTAGATACTCTTCAATTTCTTCGGGACGAGCCCCATCAAAAATCGGTGTACCAAATTTAACGCCTAGATCTTGACCGGCCCAACCAAGTACCGTTTCAAAAATCTGCCCCAAATTCATCCGGGAAGGTACTCCTAACGGATTCAATACAATATCTACCGGCGTACCATCCTCCAAGAAAGGCATATCCGCCAATGGAACAATCCTAGCGACAATTCCTTTATTTCCGTGTCTTCCGGCTAGCTTATCTCCTACTTTTAGCTTACGCTTTTTCGCAAGATACACTTTCGCTAAATTCAAAACACCGGCCGGTAATTCATCACCAATACTGATATTAAATCGCTCTCTTTTATAGCGACCAACTTCTTCGTTGACCTTGATGCTATAATTATGTAACATCCTTACAATCAGACCATTAGACTTAGAATCATCAATCCAATTAGAATAATCTACCGTAGAATAATCAATTTCCTTCAGCAAAGAACGCGTCAACTTCGTGCCTTCCGGAATAAACTCTTCACCATAGATACTTTTAATCCCTTTGGTTTTCTTATCTTTTACAAGGACAAGGAGCTTATCAATCAAAATCGTACGCAACTCATTGAGTGCAATCTTATGCTGATCTTCAAGTTTTTGAAGAACAAGTTTTTCTTGCTCTTTCTGGTCTTGGTCTTTTTTGGCTCTGGAAAATAATTGAGTACCAATAATGACCCCTTTGGCAGAAGGAGAAGCTTTCAAAGAAGCATCCTTTACGTCACCGGCTTTGTCTCCAAAGATGGCACGCAATAATTTCTCTTCGGGTGTCGGGTCAGATTCTCCTTTCGGCGTAATCTTACCAATCAATATATCTCTAGGCTTAATCCATGCTCCAACGCGAATCACCCCATTTTCGTCCAAATCCTTGGTGGCTTCTTCACTTACGTTGGGGATATCGTTGGTCAAAATTTCTTCACCCAACTTCGTATCCCGCACATCCATCTCGAAGTGTTCAATATGAAGCGAAGTAAACAAATCATCGTGTAAGACCCTTTCCGAAAGGACAATCGCATCCTCAAAGTTATACCCTTTCCAAGGCATAAAGGCCACTTTCATATTCTGCCCTAGTGCCAATTCTCCTTTTTCGGTCGCATACCCATCACACAAAATCATACCCTTGTGTACACGCATCCCCTTACGGACAATAGGTTTCAAGTTAATACAAGTACCTTGGTTGGTTCTTCTAAATTTGGTTAATTTGTAGGACTTATAATTATCTTCAAAAGAAGTCAACTGATCTTCTTCTGTTCTATCGTATTTGATGATGATTTCGTTGGCATCGACATACTCCACAACACCATCCCCTTCTGCATTAATAAGCATCCGGCTATCTCTGGCTATCTTGCCTTCCAACCCTGTTCCCACAATCGGAGAAGACGGACGCAATAATGGTACGGCTTGACGTTGCATGTTGGAGCCCATCAAAGCCCGGTTAGCATCATCATTTTCTAAGAAAGGAATCATGGATGCAGATACCCCTACAATTTGGTTAGGGGCGACGTCCATATAATCAATCTGATCCGGCGGCAAAGTAGGAAATTCTCCACTTTCTCTACTTCTGATTCTATCCGTTTTAAACACTCCCTTTTCATCCAATGGAGAGTTTGCTTGCGCAATAATTTTCTTCTCCTCGTCTTCGGCGGACAAGTACTGCACACCATCAATCAACACTTTTCCATGTTCTACCTTTCTGTAAGGAGTCTCCAAGAATCCCATCTTGTTGACCTTCGCATGAACACATAAAGTCGAAATCAAACCAATATTTGGTCCTTCCGGAGTCTCAATGGTACACAACCGACCATAGTGCGAATAGTGTACATCCCGTACTTCAAATCCCGCACGTTCTCTAGATAAACCACCAGGTCCTAAGGCAGAAATTCTACGCTTATGGGTAATTTCCGAAAGGGGATTCGTTTGATCTAAGAATTGAGACAATTGGCTTGTGCCAAAAAACGAGTTAATTACAGAAGATAATGTTCTAGCATTAATCAAATCAATCGGGGTAAAGACTTCGTTATCTCTAACGTTCATTCTTTCCCGGATAGTTCTAGCCATTCTAGCCAAACCGACTCCGAACTGGGCATATAATTGTTCACCAACCGTTCTTACACGTCTGTTGCTTAGGTGGTCAATATCATCTGTTTCGGCACGCTGGTTGATTAAGTTAATCAAATACTTGACGATACCCAAAATGTCTTCTTTCGTCAAAACCAAAGTATCTACATCTTCAAAGCCAAGCTTATGGTTGATTTTATATCGTCCGACTTCACCCAAGTTATAACGTCTGTCAGAGAAAAACAACTTATCAATAATACCCCTTGCAGTCTCTTCATCCGGTGGATCCGTACCGCGCAATTGACGATAAATATATTGAACCGCTTCAATTTCAGAGCTTGTCTGGTCTTTTTGTAAAGTGTTATAGATGACTTCATAATCCATATCAATATCATCCTTTTGCAGGATAATATCTTCTACTCCGGAATCCAAAATAGCTTGGATATTTTCTTCATCTAAGATGACATCTCTTTCGAGAATGATTTCATTTCGGCGGATAGTGACCGTTTCACTGGTATCTTCATCCACAAAATCCTCAATCCAAGTCTTCAAGACCCTAGCTGCCAACTTACGCCCTATATGTTTTTTTAATTCCGTTTCGGTAGCCTTTACTTCTTCGGCAAGACCAAAAAGGTTTAAAATTTGTTTATCGGTATCAAAACCAATAGCCCGTAACAAAGTCGTTACCGGAAATTTCTTTTTACGGTCGATGTAAGTGTACATGACCATTTTGGTATCGGTGGCAAATTCCATCCAAGCCCCTTTAAACGGAATGACTCTAGCGTTATAAAGTGTTGTTCCGTTTGGGTGGGTACTTCTTCCGAAGAAAACACCGGGTGACCGATGCAACTGGGAAACGATGACTCTTTCGGCACCATTAATGATAAAAGTACCTTTGGGGGTCATATAAGGAATATTGCCCAAAAAGACATCTTGAATGATGGTCTCAAAGTCAATATGCTCTTCATCATTACAAGACAACTTCAACTTCGCCTTCAACGGAACGCTCATCGTCAAACCACGCTGCATACACTCTTCAATAGTATATCTGGGTGGGTCTATATAATAATCTAAGAATTCTAGATTAAAGATATTACGGGTATCCGTAATAGGGAAATTTTCCTGAAAAACTCTAAATAAGCCTTCATTCGACCTATTCTCGGGAGTTGTTTCCAACTGAAAAAACTCTTGAAAGGACTTAATTTGGATTTCTAATAAATCCGGATATTCGGAAGGGAGATTAATCTGCCCAAAAACAATCCTTTTGCTCTCTGCCGAAACTGTAGAAGCGGTGTATGTCATAATATTGGCGTAAGTTTTAGGAGAAAAGAAAACAGACAAAATAGCCTGTCAATTGTACAAAATGGCTTAGCCGTTGATTTTCACCAACAGCTAAGCCTAGATTACTATCTTAATAGAAAAATTCTATCATTAAGATTTGGTGATTACTTTAGTTCAACAACACCGCCTGCATCTTCTACAACTTTCTTAAGCTCTTCAGCTTCGTCCTTAGAAACACCTTCTTTTAGGTTAGCAGGAGCACCATCAACTAACTCCTTAGCATCTTTAAGACCTAGTCCTAATGCGGTCTTAACTGCTTTAATTACTTGTAATTTTGAAGAACCGGCTTCAGTCAAAACAACTGTGAACTCAGTTTGCTCTTCAGCGGCACCTGCATCACCTCCACCACCGGGAGCAGCAACAGCTACTGCCGCAGCAGCAGGCTCGATACCATATTCTTCTTTCAAAATTTCAGCCAACTCGTTTACTTCCTTTACGGTCAAGTTAACTAATTTTTCTGCAAAATCTTTCAAATCTGCCATTTTCAATTTTTTTTATATACACAATGAGTGTGCGATGAACTTAGAAGCCAAAATTAGGAAGCTGCACGCTCTTCCAATGTTTTCATCAATCCGGCCAATGTAGAACCGGCTGACTTTAAGCCACTGATAACATTCTTGGCTGGTGATTGTAATAGACCGATAATTTCTCCAATCAATTCCTCTTTGGATTTGATTTTTGATAGTCCTTCTAACTGATCATCACCAACATAGACTGAAGAATCAATGTATGCAGCTTTTAAAATAGGTTTTTCCTTATCCTTTCTAAACTCCTTGATAATCTCTGCAGGAGCTTTTGGATTAGTGGAAATCATTAGAGACGTTGGGCCTTTCAATTCCGGTAAAATCTCTTTTAGAGTTTCATTACCTTCTTCGATTAAAGGCTCCATGGCCTTGGTAAGTAGCGTATTTTTTACTACTTGCATCGATACGCCTTTGTCATAACAAAGACCACGAAATTTATTTATTTCTTCTACGGTAAGAGTAGATGAATCTGTCAAATAAAAGAAATTCGCTCCGGAAATTTTTTCCCGCAAATCATCTATTATTTGTGCTTTTTGATCTCTTTTCATTTTTAGTAAATTTTAAGCGTCAATTAAATAGAGCGGGTATCAACCGTCACTGCAGGTCCCATGGTGGGGGCCACACTAACTGATTTCATATAAGTCCCCTTTGCGGAAGCGGGTTTCATCTTGTTTAAGGTGTCCAACAACTCCTTAGCATTCTCTTTCAGCTTGGCAGGCTCAAAGGAAGCCCGACCAATTGGCGAATGAATGATACCATACTTGTCAACACGAAATGCAATCTTTCCGCCTTTTACGTCATTGACGGCTTTTTTGACGTCCATGGTTACGGTACCTGTTTTGGGATTCGGCATTAAGCCACGCGGGCCCAAAATCCGACCAATACGACCAACTTTGGCCATCACATTTGGGGTGGCAATCACGACGTCAACGTCTGTCCAACCACCTTGAATTTTTTGAACCATGTCGTCCAAACCAACAAAGTCAGCACCTGCTTCTTTAGCTTCGGCTTCTTTGTCCGGTGTACACAGAACTAAAACAGTCTTTGTTTTTCCTGTTCCATGTGGTAAAACTACAGTACCCCGAATACCTTGATCTGCTTTTCTAGGATCTACCCCAAGGTTTACATGAAGGTCAATAGACGCATCAAACTTAGAAGTGTTTAAATCCTTTACCATTTTCATGGCATCAGCAAGGCTGTACTCGCGGGTCAAATCGAACTTTTTCTCTACTGCAGCTCTTTTTTTCGATAATTTCTTTCCCATTAGATTAAATTAAACTGAGGTAATAGCGTTTCAAACATTAAGAGGTGAAACTTCCTCTAAAGAACTAACGTATTAAGCTTCCCAAGGAGGAGTACCTTTTACTTTTAGTCCAATACTTCTTGCAGTACCTGCAAGCATTTTCATAGCTGACTCTACTTTAAAAGCATTCATATCAACCATTTTTCCTTCGGCAATCGTTCTTATTTGGTCCCACGTCACAGTCCCTACTTTAATTCGGTTAGACTCAGCAGAACCTTTGGAAACTTTTGCGGCTTCTTTGAGTTGAACCGCTGCGGGAGGTGTTTTGATGATAAAGTCAAATGACTTATCCTTATACACGGTGATGACCACAGGCAAGATTTTGCCCATTTGATCTTGAGTTCTACCGTTAAAACGTTTACAGAACTCCATGATATTCACACCTTTACCACCTAATGCCGGTCCAATTGGGGGCGCTGGATTAGCTTGCCCTCCTTTTACTTGTAACTTGATGAAAGCTTCAATTACTTTTGCCATTTCATTTTTTTTTCAGTATTCTGTTTGATGAGAAGCGCCCCTAATCCAATAGAGCAAAAAGCAGAATATATGATTTATGAAGGCTGACTTACGTCAAAACCTAAATTATGATTGTTTTTCAACTTGAACATAGTTGACTTCCACTTCGGTCCCACGACCAAAGATTTTAACAATTACTTTTAATTTCTTTTTTTCTTCGTTATTTTCCAGTATCTCCCCGACAAAGCCTTTGAAGGCACCGTCAATAATTTTGACGGTTTCACCAATAATATACGGCTCAATAAGTGCTTCGATATTATCTTGAGATTCATCGACCTTGCCCAATAATCTATTCGCATCAGAATCTTTCATTGGTGTAGGCTTAGTCCCTCCCAAGAAGTTGATGATATTAGGCAAACCCGTCAACGTCTTGACCACATTACCGGTCAATCCACCGTCCACCGCTTCCACTAGAATATAACCAGGAAGGATATTTCTTTCCTGAATCACTTTCTTTCCTTTTCGGATTTTGTACACTTTTTCTGTGGGTACCAATACCTGCGTGACTACATCTTCCCAGCCGGATCTAGAAATCTCTAAATCCAGTCTTTCTTTAATCTTCTTTTCTTTACCACTAATCACACGTAAAGAATACCATCTTGTAATTGGTTCGGTCATTTTCTATTAGATTTGGAGTAGCCTCCCGGCACTATTTGTTAAGGGCATAAATAAAGTCCATCAATGTTTTTGAGCCCAAATCCATAAAAAAGACAAAGGTTGTCAATATTACAGTGGCGACCAAAACAACAATAGTACTAGCCTGAAGACTTGACCAAGATGGCCAAGTTACTTTTTGCGTAAGCTCCAAATAACTTTCCTTTAAAGCTGTCAATAATTTTTCCATATCTAATTTTTTGCACGGGAGCAGGGACTCGAACCCCGAACCTACGGTTTTGGAGACCGTCGCTCTACCAATTGAGCCACACCCGTAAGAAATCGAATATATATGCAAAAATTAAACACCTAAAACCAAGGTGTTTAATTTTTTGCATTTATTACTTAAAAGCCGAAGCTTTATTAATCCAAGATTTCAGTTACCTGACCTGCACCTACTGTACGGCCACCTTCACGAATCGCAAAACGCAATCCTTTTTCCATTGCAATCGCATTTATCAACTTCACTTCCAAAGTGACATTATCGCCAGGCATAACCATTTCTACGTTTGCAGGCAAAGTGACATCACCGGTTACATCTGTTGTACGGAAGTAAAACTGTGGACGGTATCCTTTGAAGAATGGTGTGTGACGACCTCCTTCATCTTTACCTAATACATATACTTCGCATTTGAAGTGAGTATGTGGCTTAACAGAACCGGGAGCGCAGATTACTTGTCCACGACGAATAGACGTTTTATCAATACCTCTTAACAAGATACCGGCATTATCACCAGCTTCTCCGCGTGTTAAAATCTTACGGAACATCTCAATACCGGTAACTGTTGAAGTTAACGGCTTTTCATCCTTTGGCATCATACCGACGATTTCTACAGCATCTCCGGAGTTAATGACTCCACGCTCGATACGTCCGGTTGCTACTGTTCCACGACCTGTAATAGAGAATACATCCTCAATCGGCATCAAGAACGGAAGATCAACCAAACGATCCGGCTCAGGAATATCCTTATCACAAGCATCCATCAAAGCCTTAATAGAAGCTACTGCTTCAGCATCTCCTTCCAAAGCTTTCAATGCAGAGCCGGGAATGATAGAAATGCTATCGCCGTCATATTCGTATTGACTTAGGATTTCACGAACTTCCATCTCTACAAGTTCAATCATTTCTTCATCATCAACCAAATCAGTCTTGTTCATATAAACAACAATCGCTGGGACACCTACCTGACGAGCCAACAATACGTGTTCACGTGTTTGTGGCATTGGGCCGTCTGTAGCCGCTACAACAAGAATGGCACCGTCCATTTGGGCAGCACCCGTAACCATGTTCTTTACATAATCCGCGTGACCCGGACAATCAACGTGTGCGTAGTGACGATTAGCTGTTTCGTATTCTACGTGTGCTGTATTAATGGTAATACCACGTTCTTTTTCTTCAGGAGCGGCATCAATAGCGCCGTAATCCATAATTTGTGCTAAGCCATCAGCCGCCAATACGTTGGTGATTGCTGCAGTTAAGGTTGTTTTACCATGGTCAACGTGACCAATGGTACCGATGTTTAAGTGCGGTTTGTTCCTTTGAAATTCTTCTTTTGCCATTAGTAGGACATTTTGATGATAACGATTAAACTAAAAAAAGCAACCAAGAGCCAATGACGGGATTTGAACCCGTGACCTCGTCCTTACCAAGGACGCGCTCTACCCCTGAGCTACATCGGCTTAACTTTTGGTCAAACCAAAGTAATTGAAGACAACATCAGGTTGGTAAGATGTCTTCAGTGTTGAGCGGGCGACGAGACTCGAACCCGCGACCCTCAGCTTGGAAGGCTGATGCTCTACCAACTGAGCTACGCCCGCTTAAAAAGCGCCCATAAGGGGTATTTTGGTTGCAAAATCGTGGGGGTGATAGGAATCGAACCTATTCAGACATAGTCACTAGATTTACAGTCTAGCCCGGCTCTCCAGCTCCGGCGCACCCCCAAATTCTGCCATCCTAACTTTTTAGGATGTAGAGCCGATAGAGGGATTCGAACCCCCGACCCGCTGATTACAAATCAGCTGCTCTGGCCAACTGAGCTATATCGGCTTATAAAACCTTTAAAAACACACAGCTTAAACGACTTAAAACTATGCCTTTTTTCTCTATAGTCTATTACCATAGACGCCTCCTATCCTTTGAAAGCGAATGCAAAGATATGACTTTTAACTTAAAAAAAAAGTTATTTGTTACTTTTTTTGTAAAAAAATTAGTTCTGGTATTGGTATCCCTGTTTTTAGGCCATAAATAGAAGGTAAGCCCTGTAATTATTGAGAAATATTGGGTAAAAGAAGGCGTAGCATTTTGTAGCAAAATCCAACGAGTAGCTAACAACTATCAAAAACAGATGCAAAAATAAAAAAATGGAGCGCTTCCTCCGAAACGCTCCATTTTAAATAGATAATCAACCACTTTTTAAGCGGACTTCTTACCCTTATATCGCTTAAGTTGAACCTTCAACCCTTTTAGCGATTTATCGAATGCCGGCTCAAATTTTTTGGCCACATCCTTATGTACAATAAGCTTTCCGGGTACATTGACTCTTATCTCAACAACCTTATCTCTGACCTGTCCTGAATTCTCTAAGGCGAGATTAACCTCTACGTTAGTTATCCTGTCAAAGAATTTCCCCAACTTAGCTAACTTTTTCTCAATGTAGTCTTTCAGTTTCTGATCGGCAGCAAAATGCCTTGAACTAATCCTTACTTTCATAAGAAGTACAATTTTATGGTGAAAAAATGCTCGAGCTTCATGTTCACACAAACCTAAATATCCTATTGGTTTTCTTCTATTGTTTGCAAACACAGGTCAAAACCACCTCAAAAGGGCAGTCTGCCTTGCATCCAAAAAAATCAATATATTTTCTACCAACCATCTTGGTCTGTGTATATCTCGATTGTCAGTGCTAAAATACAAATTTCCTTCCAGAAATACAAGTTTTTGTCCATATCCTTTCGGAAATAAAAAAAATATCCTTTGGTAGCTGTTGTAATACCCTGTTTTTTGACCCTACTCTAGCCATCTATTTCTTTTTGGCTTTTGGGTGTGCTTTTTTATATACTTCTTTTAATTGTTCAATACTATTATGCAAATAGACCTCTGTCGAAGCCAAGCTGGCATGTCCCATCAACTTTTTTATAGCGCTTAAATCGGCCCCTTCATCGCACAAATGAGTCGCAAAACTATGTCGAAGTGTATGCGGCCCACGATAAGACAAAGAAGTCACTTGCCCCAAATATTTTCTCACAATATTATACACCAACTTCGGATAAACTCTTTTACCATCGTTTTTTAGCAGTAAATAAGTCTCCTCCATTTCTTCAAAATAATTTTTCCGAAAGGTCAAATAATCTCTTATCTCCTGCTCCAATGCGGGCAATAGGGGCACCAATCGTTCTTTATCGCCCTTACCCAACACTTTTATCCTTCCCGCCTTCCAGTCAATGTCCTCCACCTTTAAGTTAACCAATTCGGAGTTACGCAGCCCGGTGCCATATAGAATCTTTAGCAATAATTGGTCTCGCAAACCTTCAAAGCCTTGCGGAAAAACAATGTCTTCAAACAATGTTTCTAATTGATAAGAATGAACGACCGACGGGAGCTTCTTCCCGATTTTGGGTGATATTACCTTCAACATCGGATCATCTTTGCGAAGACCTTGCTTACGCAAAAAACTAAAATAGGACCTTAAAACAGATATTTTACGATTAATGGTCCTTGCGGAAATACCATTTTGCATCAATAGGACTATCCAACTCCGCACATGAAAATGCTCAACAGAGTCATTATCCATCTCAAACTCCTCTTTCAAATAAGCTTCAAATTGATGCAAATCCCTCATATATGCCTTTACGGTATGGGACGAATACTGCTTTTCGTACTCCAAATAATTCTGAAATTGCGAAAGCGACATATAGGATTTATTTGTTTTTCCCACTAATCAGACCTTGACAATCCGGATTTTTAGGAAATTATTTGAAAAAATTGGAAGCGCTTTACATCTATTTGATTTTCGGGAAACCGCCAAATCTCCAAATACAAGTATATGGACGAGATTTCCAATTATTTATCGCATCAAGGTAATGTCTCCTGAATATTTTTCCTGACGGCCATCTTTATAGGTGACATGGAGATAGTAAACCAAAACTTGTGGACTCACCAATTTGCCCCGATAGACACCGTCCCAGTTCACCAAGGCCTGCCCATTAGGAATAATATCTTTATACTCCACAAATTCATTACCCAATCTATCAAAAACTCTAAAGACATCCAACGATTCAATTTGATCAGTCACAAACACCTGTAACAAATCATTGACCCCATTTCCGTCAGGAGAGAAGATATTAGGTACCCATACTGCCGGATTTTGTTTCACATAAACAATCTTCTCGTCTGTACCAAAGCAGCCTTGATCATCCGTTACATCAGCTCGTACCCTTACGGTAAACAAGGGAGATATGGTGATTTCAGGACAATTATGACAGTCAATGATGGTATCTACGGACCAAACAATATCACTAACAGTTGTATTGCCTACATTCAAGTCCACGGTAACTTCATCGCCTTGCCGGATAAAAACATCCGGTCCCAAGTCCACTTCAAAGCCTGTTGCTTCCGAAATCGTAAAGCCTATGGTATCTTCACATCCATTCAAATCACTGACGATAATTTCATGGGTTCCGTTTTCTACCAAATCCGAATAAGTATAGGGTGCATTTTGCAAAATAGTAAAAGGAGAACCATCCAAATACAAAGCATAAGGAGCCACCCCGCCTTCTATCTCCCGAACCATCAACGCCCCTTGCGAACCGTCACATCCTTCGTTCACCGGCTCTATATCAGGGGAAAGTTGCCCCGGCTCTCTCAAAGTAATAGATGCAGAACCAATACATCCTTCTGCATCTGTAACCGTCACCCGATATTCCCCGGCCGGCAACCCTGAATTCGTACTCTTATTTTCCCCAACATTCCATTCATAATCATAGGGCACAGTTCCGCCACTTGCGAAAGCTTGTATTGTACCCACAGAATCCCCTGCACATGGAACATCAAAACCATAGTAATCCGCTTGGGATTGTATATTCACGTCCACTTGCGTAATATGAATTTCCATAGAAGACATCGCGGCTACACAAGGTCCGGAGCCGTCGGGATCATCTGTTGTCAAGGTCAAGATGACAGATCCGTTATTTATCTCCCCTGCTGTCGGTGTATAAACGGCATTCAAGTTTTGAGCATTATCAAATACCCCACCCCCACCTGACCAAGTAGCACTTGTCGCATCACCACCTATACTTCCGGTTAATGGAATGGTCAAAGGAGACATATTACAGACCCTTATGTCATTCCCCGCATTAGCAGTGGGTGGATTGGCGCAGACAGGAGAACAAGTACTTGGAGCCGTGACACTTACATTCACAGAGCAAGTACTCGTCGCATTATCCGTTATCACAAAATTTAAATCGCCTCCACTAACCGGATAAGGACCAAAACTCGTTGGACTATTGGCATATAAATCTGTGGTATTATTGGGGTCATTTGCACTCCAGCCACTGCCCAAATTACTGCCGCTGACCGCTACGTCAAAGGTAAATGTATCATCACTTGGGTCTAGCGGCGTGCCATTATCATTACACAAGGCGGCCGTCGGAGTCGCCGTCAACGAACAAGTGTTGGAGCAGGTACTTGGAGCCGTGACACTCACATTCACAGAGCAAGTACTCGTCGCATTATCCGTTATCACAAAATTTAAATCGCCTCCACTAACCGGATACGGGC
>JANTGI010000076.1 GCA_024762995.1 Saprospiraceae bacterium
GTCGATAGTTTGCAACAGGAAATTGATGTCCATTTGAAGGTTGAGCTAGATGCCGAAAAGGGGAGTTTGGTACGGAAAAGTTGGTAAGTTGATGCGATTTTGCCTTGCAAACGGTGGGTAAGCTAAGACAAATCATAAATATCGGGGCGACGCTTAAAAATACCCTTCCAATCCACATAGTTATCTAAGTCATAACCGGATAGCCGATTGTGATAATAGAAGAGAAGCGCAAAATCGCGACTATAAATATTTCCTTTGTTGTTGACAGCTAATGGTTTGAGTAAGTGAAACTTACCTACTTTGACTACACCATCATAAATGACTTCCAGTGGTTGTTGTTTTACTTTTTCCGAAAGGATAATGTCCTTATTGGCGGCCATTTCTTCTAGTCGGTCTTGCAACTGACTCACTACGTCGGCGACCATGTCAATCGGAAAATTAATGTCTTCAGTAGGCAGTCGGAGTAGAGCAAACTCATCAAGATTTGGATGCTTGCGCTTAAGAATATTATAGACCGCAAACGCTGTCAGATGGCTGGATAAAACGATGTTTTCCTTGTGGAATCGACGGACAATTCGGTCGGCCAGTTGCCTGGTATAGACGGATTCGCGCTGTTTGTCGGTGGTGATGATGCCCTCTTTCTCAAAATAATCTCTAATATCCACCTCCTTGCCAAATCGGTCGTAGCTTACGGCATTTTCATCCACGAAATTACCAAGTGCATCCATCGGGCGCCCAATAGAAACGATTATTTCTGAAGTGTCACTAAAGAACTCCCAAATAAAACGTACAATCCTTTTAATCTTTTTCGATTCATCTTTTTTGTCCGGTAGCAAGAATTTTTCCTTACCGGTTTTCTTCAAATATTGATAAATCAAGTGTTTGGCTTCCAATACAAAATGGTAACTCATCACCACAGGTACGACAATTACCTTGTGGTCCGAGCCTTTTTTGAGCAACTCTCTTTGAGCATCAATCATCGAACTCAACAATCCCAGTTTTAGCTGCTCTTCGATGGCCCCCGAACGGGTGCGTGTACCACCCGGAAAAAAGATATTATTGACACCTTTTTGATTGAGGAGACTGGACAACGCCTTTAGTGTTTCTAAATAGACTACATTTTTCTTGCGTCGGTCAACCCGATAGGCACCCAAGTAATTCATGTATCTGGCAGCTAGTCCGGAGTTGTACAGATTGAGACCGGCGCCATAGGCAAAGGCCGGCAGCCCTATGATGGAATCCAAGACATAGCCTATGAGTATGGAGTCAAGATTACTAAAATGTGTAGGGACAATGACGATGTTTCCTTTCGGAAAAAGAGCCCTTAATTTTTCTATTTCTCCATAAGCGCGCATCCGGTCATGCAGCTTATAATTTGTGCCATATATCCGCTGAATATTTCGGTTAGCGGCAGTATTTAGAAGTCTATTAAAGACCACCGTCAAAAATTTTCGCGCAAATCGAAAAGTTTTATTCCGAAAGGAACCAATAATCTCTTCTGCATATCGGTGGATAATGTCTTTTAAGATTCTATCATTTTCTTCAATGGCTTTCTGATCGTCCAAGTCGATTTCTTCGGCTAATCTTTTTTGCAGCTTGCGCCAATAAACTTTGTCATCTGACGGATCGACTTTCCAAGGCTCTTCTTTGACCCTGGTTCTTTCCTTGTAGATGGTTTGTGCCAGGAGTTTTCCGATTTGGTCTCCTTTGCGTTGTTTAATCCGTTGAAAGACCATTTCTTCCAATTCTTTGACATATTGTGTTCTATTTTTGCCCATTTTGGAGATGGGCCAATCATCAAGATTGGGATAAATGGGGTCGTTTAGAAATTTATATTTAGCCATTGAACTCTGCTTCAACTTTTTTATTGACGGAATGGATATACGCTGTGATATCCTGTTTTCCAAGTCCCGTTTTGGAGGAACTTACAAAAAAATTCGGTAATTCTTCCCAACTTTCCAGTAATCGTTCTTCAAAAGCCTTTCTATTTTTTTTAAACTCCTTTGGTTTGACCCGGTCCACTTTCGTGAAAACGATGGCAAAAGGCACTCCATTTTCTCCGAGCATATTGATAAAGTCTATGTCGTTGTTTTGGGGTTTTATCATGCCGTCAATGAGTACAAAAACGGTGAGTAAATTCTGACGATAGCGCACGTATTGGGTAATCATCGTCCACCATTTTTTGCGATTTTGTTTGGAGACTTTCGCAAAACCATAACCCGGCAAATCCACCAAGTACCAATAATCATCAATAAGGAAATAGTTCAATAACTGGGTCTTGCCCGGTGTACTGGATGTTTTGGCTAATTTCTGGTGCTCCGTAATCATATTGATTAAGGAGGATTTGCCGACATTGGAGCGACCACAAAAGGCATACTCCGGCACCTTGGGTTCCGGGCATTGAGCCAACTTGGGATAACTACCGACAAATTGCGCCTTATGTATGGACATTTTTTGGGTTTTAAACCGATACTATCGGCGAATATCTTAAACTAAGGTTAAAAAACAGTCAGAAAGTTAATCTTTGTTAAGATGAGGGCGCAAGATACAAGTTTCTTCTTGTATAATGCGTTTTCGTGGCAGGAAGTTTAATTTTTTGGCTTTCTGAAAAATGATCTTGTCACTTTTCGACACACCACAAAACCACTCAACCATGAAAAATTATTTGTTGTTTTTAGGAATGTTCTTTTTGGCTTTTTCTGCAAAGGCCCAATTATCCATCGGACTCAAAGGGGGGCTAAATACGACTAGTATTGCTCCGGAAGAGCTGGAAATTTTGAATTTAGATGATGCCAAGCAGTTTGGTGTTTCTGTCAAAGATGCAGATTATGGGATGCATTTTGGTCTTTATATCCAAGGGCAAATGGGCAAATTTATCTTCCGCCCCGAATTTTTATTCAATTCTAATAAAGTAAATTACAAGGTGCAAGAATTTGGCATCGGAAATATCGTTGAAACGGTCAAAAGTGAGACTTATCAATATCTTGATATACCTGTGATGATGGGGGCAAAGCTAGGTGCCTTGCGCTTGATGGGTGGTCCTGTTGGTCATGTTTTTATCAATAGTAAATCAGAATTGACGGATTTGTCAGGCTACGCCCAAAAATTTAATAGTATGACTTACGGCTATCAATTGGGATTGGGATTGGATGCCGGACGTTTTAGTATTGATGGTCGTTATGAGGGGAATTTTAATAAGGCAGCTGATCACTTTACCTTTTTTAATCATGATTACCATTACTCTACTTCTCCGAGCCGGTTTTTGGTTTCTTTGGGGTTTAGGTTTTAGGGGGCCTTAGTGGTTCGAAAATTTCCCGCAGATAATCGCAGATTTTTCCCGCAGACCTGCCTACTGCCCGAAGGAAGGTAGGTATTCGCAGATTTCTCCTGCAGACTTACCTGTTTCCCGAAGGAAGGTAGGTGTACGCAGATTTTTCACCCTCAGAAGTTAATCTCCGAAGGCAAACGTCCGTAGGACACCTTGAACCAGCCCGTTGCAGGCGGGCGTCTGAACGTCCGTAGGACAAATTGAACCTGCCCGCAGGAGGCGGGCGTCGCAGGACACCTTGAACCAAACCATTGACACCTTGAATCAAACCATTTAAACTCTCCATTCTCACCATCCATCCACTTAAATCAGTAAAAATCTCCATTGACTAAGAAAGAGAGGCTTTTTTTTCCTACTTTTGCACTCTTAAAATGATGTATGTTTACGCTGTAATAAGCCCTATGTCTTGATGCTGCCAAATTTGTTTCTTGGGTAGATGGCTGTAGGTCGTAAACTCAATGAAAAAGTGTAAAAAATGGAATTCAATTTTTCTGAAATAGAAAAGAAATGGCTGGCTGCTTGGGAGCAAAATGGTACTTATCAAGTCTCTAATCAATCTGACCGCCCTAAGTATTATGTCTTGGATATGTTCCCTTATCCGTCTGGGTCGGGGTTGCATGTAGGACATCCGCTGGGCTATATTGCGTCGGATATTTTCGCTAGGTATAAGCGTCTTAAGGGATTTAATGTACTTCATCCGATGGGGTATGATGCTTTTGGTTTGCCGGCTGAAGAACATGCCATACGTATGGGTGTGCATCCGGCTATTTCGACCAAAGAGAATACTGAACGATATCGGGAGCAGTTGGAAAGTATCGGTTTGTCCTTTGATTGGTCACGTGAGATAAGAACCAGTGACCCGTCATATCATAAATGGACACAGTGGATTTTTACCTTATTATTTGAGCATTATTATGATAAAAAGGCGGATAAAGCCAAGCCGATTAAGGAGTTGGTGGCCTATTTTGAACAAAATGGTAATCGGGATTTAGATGCCGCCACCACCTACGAAGAGCTTTTTTCAGCGGAGGATTGGGCCGCTTTTTCCCGCAAGGAGAAGGACGAGGTCTTGATGCATTATCGCTTGGCGTTTCGGTCGGTCGGTACCGTCAATTGGTGTGAAGCACTCGGTACGGTTTTGGCCAATGACCAAGTCAAAAACGGTCTTTCCGAAAGGGGACAGCATCCGGTCGAATTACGTCCGATGACCCAGTGGTTTTTAAGAATTACTGCCTATGCCGATCGCTTGTTAGAAGGGTTAAAGACCATCGATTGGACGGAGTCATTGAAGTCTATTCAAAGACACTGGATTGGGCGTTCGGAAGGGGCGTTGGTGAAGTTTGATTTGCAGGGTTTGGAAGAGCAACTGCCTGTTTATACTACTCGTCCGGATACTATTTTTGGGGTGACTTTTATGGTTTTGGCACCGGAACATGAACTGGTGGATCGAATTACCACACCGGAACAGAAAGAAGAAGTTAATCAATATGTCAAGTACGTTGCTGGTCGTTCCGAAAGGGAAAGAAATGCCGAAGTTAAAGATGTAACGGGTTCATTTACAGGTGGTTATGCAATACATCCATTTACAAAGAAACCCATCCCGATTTATATCAGTGAATATGTTTTGAAGGACTATGGCACGGGAGCAATTATGGCTGTGCCTAGTGATGATGAGCGGGATATGGCTTTCGCCAAAAAATTTGGTATTGAGATTATTGATGTAATTGATAAGTCGGATTATCCCAATGCGACGTTGAGTGACAAGGTGGGCAAGGTGATTAATTCTGATTTTATTACCGGAATGGAGGTACCGGATGCCATAGAAGAAATTATTAAGAGAGTGGAGGCGATGGGCATTGGTCGTCGTGGGGTGAATTACAAGATGCGGGATGCGGGCTTTAGTCGGCAGCGGTATTGGGGGGAGCCCATTCCTATTGTTTATGATGCCGATGGGGTTGCTTTCAGTTTGCCGTTGTCAGAATTGCCGCTGGAGTTGCCTGATGTGCCGGAGTTTAAGCCCACGGCGGATGGACAATCCCCTTTGGGGCGTGCTGTGGACTGGGTGAATTTGCCGGATGGACGGAAAAGAGAAACAGATACCATGCCCGGTACGGCGGGTTCTGCTTGGTACTTTATGCGCTACACGGACCCGCATAATAATGATGCCTTTGCCGGCAAAGAAGCCATTGATTATTGGCAAAATGTAGATTTATACGTTGGTGGCTCCGAACATGCGGTCGCCCATTTGATGTATTCGCGATTTTGGACAAAATTTCTCTATGACTTGGGCTACATTAATTTTGATGAGCCATTCAAAAAGTTGATTAATCAGGGGATGATCCAAGGCATTATTGAGATTGCTTTTTTGAAAAAGGAAAATGGTAAGATACGTTTTATCAGTGCCGACATGGTCGATAATCGAAAGGATTTTTCCGAATTTTTTGTACCGATTGAGTTTGTCTCTGATTATGGGAAAGAGACTTCTTATTTAGATGAGGAGGGCTTGCGCAAATTTGCTGCATGGAATGTGGATTTTGCGAAAGCGACCTTTGAGATGAAAGACGGCTATTTCAAAGATGGACAATTTACACCAACTAAGGAGGGCGGACAATGCCGATTTGTCACCCATTCTGAAGCCGGCAAGATGTCCAAATCCCGTTACAATACCATCAATCCCGATGATATTATTGCGGAATATGGAGCGGATTGCTTCCGTATGTATGAAATGTTTTTGGGGCCGATTGAACAATCTAAACCATGGAATACCAACGGAATAGATGGAATTTCTAAGTTTTTGCGTCGTTTTTGGGCATTGTTTTATGATGCCGACGGCAAGTGGTTGGTCACGGAGGATGCGCCGAGCCCCGAAGCTTTAAAGGTTTTGCACCAAACTATCAAAAAGGTGTTATTCGACATGGAGCGTTTTTCTTTTAATACCTGCGTGAGTGGATTTATGGTGGCTGTCAATGAATTGCGCAAATTGAATTGTCATTCCAAAGAGATATTAGAGGATATGGTGCGTTTGATGGCTCCATTTGCTCCTTTTATTACGGAAGAATTGTGGACTAAACTTGGACACGAAGGAAGTGTGCATCTTTCTTCTTATCCGGATTTTGACGAAAAATACTTGGTCAAATCTTCCATAGACTATCCTATTAGTATCAACGGCAAAAAACGGGCAGTCGTCCCATTTCCGGCGGATGCTTCTAAGTCGGACATTGAAAATGCCGTCAGATCACTCGAAATCGTCCAAAAATGGGTCGGCGATAAAGAGATTAAACGTTTGATTGTTGTCCCGGGGCGGATGGTTAATGTGGTCGTTTAACTTGACGGTATATAACGTTGTAGCGGTGCAACGGTGCAAGGCGTGACTATTATTTGGGTATTCTTCCGGGTGTCCAGCCTGCTCCGATTTTGTCCAACATTTTTTCCAGAGCGGGAATTTGATTGTCATGAATGTCTTTTAGTTGGTCGAGTACGGGGAGTAATTCGGTTTGTAGGATGAGTAATAATTCTTTCTCTGTTTGAGTCACCGGGGCACTGGAGTTTTCGTGAATCCATCTCAATGCATTAAAGCGTCTGCTGAGCGGTGGGATAGTCGGCAAAGCTTCTTCGGGGCTGGCTTTTAATCGTTCGCCATTGATAATGGTATGGATGTCTCTGATTTCTTTTTCAATGTCATTTGCGCGAGTGGATAAAGTGGGCGGGCAATTGGGTGTTTCGGCAATGGCTTGTTGGATGTTGGTGATTCTTGTTTTTAATTCGTTTAGAAAACGTTGAGTGCCCAAGAATTTTTTGCCAAGTCTGTTGACACTGGATTGAAAATCGACTAGATAGTTCGGATGTTCGTTTTTGATGGATTGGTTGTCGAAAGCCTTGATTTTAAAAGGAGTAGGGCCCGCTAACAGGGTGGTTTTTTCGCGAACAACTTGATAGATAGAGACCGTGTATTGACCGGCCGGGGCTAGGTTCCAATCTTTGTTTTTGATCAAGGGATTAAAGTGGTTTTTGTATGCGATGACGGGTGTTTTTAGGGGCACTCGTAGATTCCACGATAATCTTTGAATATTTTTTCCAAATTTGGTGTTAATTTTTTTGATTTCTTTTCCGTTTGCATCGGTGATTGAAAAGATTAAGTAGGGGGTGACTTCCGTATTTTCTTTTTCCAATTCCTTGGGAGTAGGAATCGGGATGGGTTTTTTCTGTTTGATGAGTTCTTTTTCTTTCTTGTGCCGTATTTCTTTCAGCGTTTGGGGGACTTCCTTGATAAAATAGGTGAACGTGGCCCCAAAAGGAGCATTCTTAGATAGGTATTCAGTAGCACCAAATCCATATCCGCCCCGTCTTCTTGGTATATATCTTAAGGCATCCTTTACAGGAAAAAGATGGGCTTCTTTTTGCGCAAGCTGCTCCGAGATCTCCCGCAAGGGGCTAAAGTCGTCCAAAATATAAAATCCGCGCCCAAAAGTGGCCATCACCAAGTCGTTTTCGCGTGGTTGGATGACTAAGTCTCTGACGGCTACGTCAGGCATTCCGGAAGAGAGCTTTATCCATTGTTTGCCGAGATTGTTGGTAAAAAAGACACCAAACTCCGTTCCAACAAATAATAAATTGGGATTAATCGAATCTTGTTCAATACTGTGGACGGTACCGTTTTTGGGTAGATTTCCGGCAATGGACTTCCAAGTGCGTCCTTTGTTGGTACTCATCAAAATATAAGGCGTAAAGTCATCCCTTTTGCGATTGTCGAAAGAGGCAAATACGGTTTCTTTGTCTCGCTTGGAGCAACGAATGTCACTCACATAAGTATGCGCAGGGACACCGGGGAAGTGGTCTATTCGGTGCCAAGTCTTGGCATCTTCGGTTACTTGGATTAGACCGTCATCGGTACCGACATAAACAAGATTTTCCTGTAAAGGAGATTCTTCCAAGGAGACACCCATCCCATACAAAGAGGTGGAAACGTTTTTGGCGACAGCATCAACCCCCCAATATCTGCCCATGACCGGTGCATTATCTCTTGGGATTTTGGCGGAAATATCATCGCTAATTACTTGCCACGAGTGCCCCCGGTCATCACTTCTAAAAATTTTATTGGCTGCCATGTATAGGCGCTTATGCGAATGCGGACTAATGATAAAAGGAGTGTTCCAATTCCATTTGTACAATTCTTCTCCACGGCGTTCGCGTGGTTTGATGCTCAAGCTTTCCCCGCTTTTTTTGTCAAATCTAAAGATGTTTCCGTATTGATATTCAGAATACACGATATTGGGGTCAGTAGGATCCACTGCTTGCCAAAATCCATCCCCACCTTGGGTAATCATCCACTCCCCGCGGGTAATCCCATCCGAATAGAGGGTTTGAGACGGAGCTCCCAGGCTGCTGTTGTCTTGGGTGCCGCCATAGACCCAATAAAACGGGTAGGAGTTATCGACTGCCACTCGATAAAATTGGGTGACCGGCAAGTTGCTTTTATGTACAAAGTTTTGACCGGCATCAAAGGTTTCATAAATGCCCCCGTCTCCACCAATCATATAATGCTGGGTATTACTAGGGTCAATCCAAAGTGCATGGTCATCAACGTGCCTTTTGTTACGTCCCATGTATTGCCAAGTTTTACCCCCATCTGTGGTATATTGGGAGTAGGTTTCCGTCGAATAGACCTTGAGGGGATTTTTTGGATCGCAATAAATCTCGTTGTAGTATTGGCCGCTGGCACTATGATTACTCATTCTTTGCCATGATTTTCCTTGGTCTTCAGAGCGAAAAAAACCGCCTTTGTCCAAGGCTGCTTCGACGATGGCATAGAGATACTTGTCATTGGCTGCGATGCCGATACCCCCGATATCTACCTTGGGCAGGCCATTCATTATTTTGTGAAAAGTCTCTCCACCGTCGGTGGACTTATAGATAGCAGATTCGGGCCCGCCCCCGATACGAATATTGACATGCCTGCGACGTTGTTCTGACGTAGCATAGATGATGTTATTGTTTTGGGGGTCAATAAGGACATTGTTGACGCCGGTGTGTGGGCTAATATTGAGGACTTTTTTCCATGATTTACCGCCGTCGGTGGTTTTGTAGAGTCCCCTGTTGGAGTCGGACGCCCAGATAGAGCCTTCTGCTGCGGCATAGACAATGTTAGAGTTATACGGGTCTATGGCAATCATTCCGATTTGGCGGGAGTCTTTGAGTCCCATGTTTTTCCATGATTTACCGCCGTTGGTTGTTTTCCAGATACCATTGCCATAGCCGATGGCTCTTTGGTGGTTGTTTTCACCGGTTCCGGCCCAGACGACATGGGGATTTTGCGGGTCCATTTTTAGGCAACCGATGGAGTAAGCCCCGTAGTTTTCAAAAACGGGCTTAAAAGTGGTGCCATTATTCAAAGTTTTCCAAATATGTCCGGCTGCGGCTGCGACATAATATTCATGATGATTGTTGGGATTGACGGCAAAATCGGCGATACGTCCGGATACAAAGGCGGGGGTGAGATTTCTCATTTTTAATCCCTTGAAGATATGAGTTGGGATGGTGTCATCGGCTTGCGCAAAATGGCTATTTGCGAAAGCAGAAAAGAGGCCAAAGCAAAGGAAAAGGGCGATAAAATTTTTCATTTTAGTCATATTTTGATGGTATTCCGGAATGGTCATTTGTTCAGCGGCGCAAGGAAACTCTTAGCCGCAAGCCAGCAAGTTACGAAGATTATTGGTATTACAAAAAAATAGGAAAAAATATTTTTTTTATGTTTTTTTTATCTCATAAGTCTTTGGTAATTAAGGTATTGTTATGTACATTGACGTTTCATTCTAAAAGGGCCTTTGGGCTTTTTTTATCTTTTTTCACTTTAAAACCAAATATGATGAAAAAAACCAAAATTATGTTTGCTCCCTATTGAAAAGGGGTGTTGGATAAGGAACTGAACCAAAATAATTTCATTGGACAGAAGGGCTATTGTTTTGGTTGAATTTCCTAGAATCCGAATGTATTTTTTTGTAACCATTTAGGCACCTTACGGATTTTGGCATCAAATGTCCTTTTTGCTGCTAAAACAGGGGTACTTAAGTAGTTGCCTTTTTTAATCGTTAAAATTTTTCTTATGAAAAGAAATAACTCTTTATTAATCATCCTGCTGATGATGTTTAGTGTACATTTTGCGTTTGCACAAAGCAAGACCGTAAGTGGTACCGTAACCGATCAGCGTCTCGGCGAAACCCTTCCGGGGGTGTCTGTGCTGGTTAAAGGATCGAATACGGGCACCGTGACGGATATTGACGGTCGCTATAGTTTACAAGTACCTTCGAATGATGCCGTGATGGTGTTTTCTTATATCGGTTATATTACGCAAGAAGTGGTCGTCGGAGACCAAACTGAAATTAATGTCCAATTAGAGCAAGATTTAATTGGCTTGGAGGAGGTGGTTGTCGTGGGTTATGGCAGACAAAAACGCGAAAACTTAACGGGAGCGGTATCTACTGTGAATGTCGCTCAAACCTTGGAATCTAAGCCGGTAGCGGATGTCGGACGAAGCCTTAAAGGGGTGGTGCCGGGATTGACCATTACACATGCGACGGGCGGACTCAACCAAGAAGCCTTGATTAAATTGCGCGGATATGGTTCTGTCAACGGTCCTAGTGATCCTTTGATTTTGATTGATGGTGTGGAAGGTAAATTATCTGATATTAATCCGGAAGCCATCGAATCGATTTCTGTACTAAAAGATGCGGCATCTACGTCCATTTATGGGGTAAGAGCGGCATTTGGAGTTGTATTAATTACCACCAAAAAAGGTAAGGCCGGCAAGGCGGTGGTGACTTATTCCAATAACTTTGCTTTTAGTACGCCGATTTGGGAGATTAAACATGCTCCGATGGCGGATTTGATGGATGCCATTCATACGGCCAAAGAGCGGAATAATGGCGGTGCTCCTTTTGCCTTCGGCATGGGTGGTCAAGATTGGCGAGACAAAAGTATCCAATGGGAAAAAGACTATGGTTATTTGGGTAGCAGTCTGAGCGATGAGACCATGAAAGAAGGACGTGATTTTGAAGTGATTGGAGGTCAGTTTTATGGGTATCGAAGCTGGGATGTATTTGGTCAAATTTTGAATAAAAATGCTTTTGCCGGGACACATAACCTTTCCATTAGCGGTGGTAATGATATGATGACCTATAGTATTTCCTTAGCAAATAATTCTAAAGAAGGATTATATCGTGTAAATACGGAGCAATTGACCCGTCGCTCACTAAATGCCAACTTTTCGACGAAGTTAAACAATTGGGCAACGCTAAACTTCCGCAATATCTTGAGCAAAAGAGTCTATGAAGAGCCTTTTAGCTATCGACTCGGTTCTCGTTTAGGGGAGTTATTTTATGCTTTGAGATGGCCCAATAACTTTCCTTATGGGGTGTCAGACGGGACTTATTTTGGAGCGCCTAAAGGCACTAGTTTTATAGGGCCGATTGGTTTTTTAAGGAATGCCAACCGTTCGGTTACCAATCGTGATTATTCAAGGCATACGATGGAATTGGTGACGGATATATTTGATTCCGGGCATCAAAAGCTGGATTTTACGACCAATTTTTCTTACTCCAAATCGGATGAAGAAATACATGAGAAAGGAGGTTCCGTACCACTTATTAACTGGTGGAGTAGTGGTAATCCTCCTAAATTTGATCCTGCCTATTATGCGACTTCTACTTCTCGAAACAAAACGAGTTATGATTTTCGGAAGAATAAGTTGTATTCCTTCAATGCTTTCGCAAATTACACGAATACAACCCTGGAGAATCACACGTTTTCCGTTTTGGGTGGTACAAACATAGAGCAAAATGATTTTTCTTATTTGACAGCTGCCAGACCATTCTTATTAGATCCCAAATTGCCGGAATTGGCTACAGCGATCGGGGATGCGGTTGCCAATAACGCCAAGGATCGCTGGCGTGTGATGGGTTTCTTTACGAGATTGAATTATAACTATAAGGATAAACTGTTGGTTGAATTGAATGGACGTTTGGATGGCTCTTCAAAGTTTCCTAGAGGCGACCAATTTGCCTTTTTCCCATCCGGTTCGGTTGGATACCGTTTATCTGAAGAAGATTTTGCGAAAGATTTCCTTGAGCGAATTAAGATTTCCAGCATGAAGCTGCGGGCTTCTTGGGGACAAATAGGGTATCAGGATATTGGACAAGATGCTTTTCGCCCAACATTAGTGAACATCAACTCCAATTGGATAGTCAATAGTCAGTTGCAATCCACTTTTAGCAATCCGAGAGTGGTTTCTTCTTCTTTGACTTGGGAGAGCATTGAGACGGTTGATTTTGGTGTGGATATGGGTTTATTTAATCATCAGGTTGATTTAACCTTTGATGTCTTTACCAGAAAAAACAAAAACATGCTTGTACCCGGCGAACAATTGCCTGCTGTCTTAGGTGCATCTGTACCTAGGCAGAATACCGGAGAGATGACCACGAAAGGATGGGAAACATCGCTGACTTATAGACACAAATTCAGTAAGAATTTTGATTTTTTCATTACCGGGGTATTGTCTGATGCGCAAGCGACGATTACCAAATGGAGTAATGAATCCGGCATTCTTTCAGATTTTTATGAGGGGATGAAATTGGGAGATATATGGGGATTTGAAACGGATAGACTGCTTCAAGCGTCAGATTTTGATGGAAATGGCGACTTAGTGTCCAGTATCCCAACTCAAGATCCGAATATGTATTCTTCCGGCTTTAACATCGGCCCGGGGGATGTGAAATACAAGGATTTGAATGGTGATGGTAAGGTAGATAAGGGGACATTTACATTAGACGATCATGGTGATTTGAAGGTTATCGGTAATACGACCCCAAGATATGAGTATAGTGTACGTTCCGGTGTCAATTTTAAGGGGATAGATTTGAGCTTCTTATTACAAGGTGTCGGCAAGAGAGAGTATTGGGGTATTGGTAACGTGGCCTTGGCTAATTATCACTACGATGTATTGTACGATTATCAAACGGATTATTGGAGAGAGGATAATACAGATGCTTTCTATCCAAGACCATTTGCTTCTAATAGTGGAACTTACCTGCCTAATACAAAGAATGTCGGACGTCTGTTGAATGGTGGCACGATGTTGATGTACGGTAAGAACAATTATGTGCCACAGACGAAATATCTTCAGAATTTGGCTTATATGCGTCTAAAAGAGTTGACCGTAGGCTATACACTTCCTGCTAGATTGACTGAAAAATACAAGATAAGTCGTACTCGTTTGTATTTCTCTGCCTTTAATGTGCTGGATTGGACGAAGAATTTCACTCCTGTTGATCCGGAATCAACAATTAACTATTATGGTTCATTGTCTTTTTATGGTACACAGTTGCCACAGACAAGGAGCTTTTCTTTTGGACTACAATTAACACTCTAAAATCATGAAAAAAATAATATATCTGTTCACGATGCTATTGGTCTTCATTACCTTGAGTGGTTGTAAGGATTATTTAGATGTTGAACCTGAAACAAAATTTACTAATACCAATTTTTGGACTAGTGAATCTAACTTAGAGTCCTTTTCTTATGGACTATACGATGCATTTCCCGGATATGGTAATGGTGGCTTCTTTGGTGGCGATCATTTCTTTTCGGTGAATAATGATGATGTCATTGCTTTGGACCAACGACTTGAATTGGATTTTCCGACTGTGGTACCTGCTACGACGTCAGGCACAGATTGGAGCTGGTCAAGTATCCGTAAAGCGAATGTGCTTATTAAGCAGACTGAAGGAGCTTCTCTTGATCAAGCTGTCAAGGATAAGTATGTCGGAGTCGGTCGGTTGTTTAGAGCACTTTTATATTGGGATAAGGTAAGGAGGTATGGTGATGTACCTTTTTATTCTGAGCCCATAGAACCTACAGATGAGCGTGCTTTATTTGCCGCAAGGGATTCACGTGTGGATGTGGTCGATCATATTGTCGCTGATCTTGATTTTGCGATAGCTCATCTACCGGATGATTATAGTAAAGTGAAAGTCACCAAATGGACGGCGTTGGCTGCTAAATCAAGAATTTGTCTGGCTGCCGCTACTACCTTTAAGTACCATAATGTCTCCGGAGCCGATGTAAATAAGTTGCTTAATGCGAGTGTGAGTGCTTCCAATGAATTGATGAGTGCTAATTTTAGCTTGGCTGATAGCTATTCGGGTTTGTTTTATAGTGAAGACTTGTCTTCTAACACCGAAGTAATCTTAATGAAAAAATATAACGAGAATATGAGACATAGTATTCTTAGTTTTATTTTTCATGAGCCATTTTTTGGTTTCTCTAATTCTGCGGTTTCTGCCTTTTTGATGGCGGATGGTAAACCCATTAGTTATGATGGGGCGGCCCATCCGAATTATTCAGAATGGGTGTTTAATACTACCGATACGATTACCACCGCACAAAATGGTATTAATGTGAATATTGGTATCGCTAACGGAAGAGATAAGCGGATGGCCAGTATTATTGATACGACTAGGTTGGTCTCTCCTTTTAGTAAAGGGATACCGATGTTTAGTCCGATCAAGTATGCGAGTTATGATTTATTAACGAACCAGCCCACCCAAGGTGTACAAGCCACAACTGATGCACCCATATTTAGGTTGGGAGAAGTTCTTTTGAATTTTGCGGAAGCGAAAGCCGAATTGGGTGGAATTACTCAAGCTGATTTGGATGCGAGTATTAATTTATTGAGAGCCCGTGCGGGTGTAGCACCTTTGATGGTAGGTGTCGGTTTTTCTGCGGATGATAGAGACCCTAGCGTGGATCCTTTGCTTTGGGAGATTAGGAGAGAGCGTCGTGTTGAATTGATGCTGGAACCATTTAGGAAGTGGGACTTGATTCGTTGGGCAAAAGGTACTTATTATGATGCCGATAATAGCTTTTACGGGGTAAAAGTGGCTCCTACTGTTCCTTTTGATCCTTCTATTACTGTATTGAAGAGCAGCGATGGTCACCTTTATTCTCAAGCTCCGGGTGATCGACGTACTCCTTGGGATGATAGGAAATATTTGGAACCAATTCCTGCCAATCAGTTGACTTTGAATTCAAATCTGACTCAGAATCCCGGCTGGTAGTCGTTATTTCTGAATCGATAGACAGAAGAGCCCTATCTTTTAAAAAGATGGGGCTTTTCCTTTTTTTTTGTATAGATATAAAATTGACTATTTTAGTCTAAAAACAGGAAGCCTGAATAGTTGCAATATGGAATAAAGACCTACCTTTGCAGGAAAAAATGAAACAATCTTCTCTGTTAAAAAATCTTGAGTATAAATCGGATAGACCCGCGATTAAAGTTCTTTTTGAAAGTGACTTTACCAAAGAAATCCGAATAGTCTTTAAATCGGGGCAGTCCATGCAAGAGCACAAAACGGGGTTTCCTATTACTGTTGAAATATTTGATGGTGAATTGAATTTTGGGGTGAATGGCGAAGTTCATCACCTTGAAAGGGGAGATATTTTGGCACTCGGCCCATTAGTCCCGCATGATTTAACGGCGGTTACCGATTGTATTGTCCGGCTTTCTTTGGCCAAAGGAGATACGGTGCAGCGGGTGATTGGTGTGACGCAGAATGTGGATTAGGACTGTTTTTGGGATTTTTGTTTTGTTGTTTTCAATTTTTTGTGCTTACTACCTCATCGATTAGAAGCGAATCCGTCCGCCTATCCATAGGCCGATGGTGGTGAGTTTTTCGTCGAGTGGGTAAAACGCTGTGGTGATGGTGTTGGGTGTGTATTTGATGTGCGGAGCAAAGAGGATGTCAATGTGGTCTGAAATCTCGTAGGCCAGACTTAGGTTAGCTATGGCTTGCCACCCAATTTGGGATTTGTAGGCAGGTTGAGCACTATTTCGGTAGATGGTGAGCGGGGTTGTCTGAGAATCCGCTCCTATGAATCTCCCTTTTGATTGGGTTTGGATGTTGAATTGGAGACCGGCATTAAAGCCAATGTCTAGTTGATGTCCTGATGTCGTGTAGCCGAGTGTCAAAGGAATGCCCAAATATTGATGGGAATTGAAGTGTTGAATGTCTAGCGAGCCAAAGGTTGTGACGGTATCGTTTCGTAACAGATTGCCTTGGTTATCAAAGATTTGTTCGATGGATACTTTTTTGAAATTAGGGTCTGATTTGCGAAAGCGAGATTGATAGCGGCTGTAATTCAGACCCAATCGAATGACGATTCCCTTTTCGGTTTCCAGACCTAGACCGAGTTGTCCGGAATAGGAAAAGACATAATTTTCTGTTTGGTTTCTTTCTGTTACATAATTTTCGAATTCGGAAGATTTAGGGATGATATTGGGAATGACATAGTCCGGAGCCCCTAATAAGTCCACAAAAAAGTGATTATTTCCTTTTCTTTTGGTGAATGAATAGCAGTCACCGGGCTGCGTGTAGGCGATAACGGGATGAACGTCCCGAAGCAAAGGAGCCAAAAGACCGGGTAATGGTCGCACTGATTTGCCGGGTTGTTTTGCTTTTATTTCTTTAGAAGGAGTCGATAATGCAGCTTTTCTTTGGGCAAGATCGGCGGCTTTTTTTGTTAATGCAGAGATGGTTATTTTTTGGTGAAAAGCAGGGTTTTTAGCAGGCATCCTTGATTGCCATGTTCGTGGAGTGGGTGAAATTGTGTGGTGGTGTCGGGTGGTTAATGTTTGTTTATTTGGGGTGTGGGTTATGGACTTAGTGTT
>JANTGI010000077.1 GCA_024762995.1 Saprospiraceae bacterium
CGCAATGCTTCTTGCCCGCGGACAAGGCGGGTTTCGTATTCGTTGGGCGCAAATTGCCCCCGCACTCGCTTCATCTCCTGCTTGAAAAAATCAATGACGGTATCGACAGACGGATAGGTTTTGGTTTTGGACAATCTCATCTGCTCGACCATCTTGCGCAAAGCTCCATGAATGGCGTTTCCGTATAAAAATGGTGCGCTTGGCTCGGATGGAATTTGCAAAATGTAATTGTAGTAAAAACTGACCGGACATTTTAGGAAGCTGTTTAGGGCGGAGATGCTTAGCGCAAATTGCTCCAATTGACTCCGGACTAAATCTTTCTCCAACTTCACCAAAGGTGCTTGATGAAATTGCAAAACACCGGCTTCAATTTGGTTGATTTGATCGGTGGGGGCTTCCCAGTTTTTGGCGTTTAAGTTGAGTTCGCTGATAAATTGAGATGGTTTGTTGCCTTTGCCTTTCTCATTTTTTAGGGGATAAAGGATGACTAGTTTTTCTTTTGCACGGGTCATACTTACGTAAAAAAGGCGGCGTTCGGCTTCCATGTCATTGTCGGAGCCACTCAAGGTGATGTTTTCGGGGATTTTGAAATGAGTATTTCCGGAGAATTTTTTCTCCCAATCCGAAGTGCAATCCGGCATGATGACAAGCCGAAATTCTAAGCCTTTGGCACTGTGGGCCGTCAATAATTTGATGCCTTCGGAGCGTCCCCTAATCTTCATGACGGGAATAGGTATTTTGTTGTCATGTAGCCTTTGAAAATATCGGATGACTTCAGGGAGGGTAAGCTCTTGATTTTTTAATACTTGATCTTTGATGAATTTGCGGAAGCTGAATAATACTTCCAAATTCCATTGCTTGTCCGGGTGGTTGAGTGCGTAAGCTAAAAATCCGGATTGGTTGATGGCTTTTTCGACCCACTCGGTTAATGGAAGTCGGTCAGTTGCCACCATCAACTCATCTAAAATGGCCCTGGTATTTTTAATTTTATCCGCTTGCGCCAAATCAAAACTATCCAAAAGCACGTCATCATGCAACATCTCCCACCAAGACAACTTAGAAGTGACTCGATGAAAATTGAGCCGAACAATATCCCTTGCGGAGAGATCAAATGCCGGAATAGACAACAACTCAAAAACTAAGTTTTCGCCGGAAAGGGGATGCTCTTTTTCTTTGGCAATATACTTAAAAATCGTGAGTAATTGGCGAGAAAGGGCTTCATCCAGGAGATTCGCTGATTTTTTAAGCTCATAGCTTAATCCATTGATTTCCAGTAGTTTAATGATGTTATTGGCGACCTTATGTTTGCGATAGATAATGGCCATTTCCGAAAGGGGAACACCTTGATTTTGATATTTTTGGACGGTGTCTAGGATGGCGGCCAATTCTTGAACGTAATTGTCCAAGGTGATGATTTCGACGGGTTGCCCAAGGTCGGCGAGCGTCGTGGATTGGGCTTTAAGGTTTTTGGATGCATGGATGCCTTCTTGGTGGATGAGACGGATTTGGTTGTAGCTGATGAGTTGTCCGGCGACATCCAAAATTTCTTTTTTACTTCGGTAATTGTCTTCCAAGACAAACAGCTGAATCGTGTCTTTGTAGCGCTCATAAAAATCGGCAATATTTTTAATTCTTGCGCCTTGAAATTCAAAAACACTTTGGTCGTCATCGCCCACCACAAAGACATTGGGATTGTGCCAATACGAAATAAGCAATTGCAATAATTGATTTTGCACGCCATTCGTATCTTGATATTCATCCACCAAAAAATACAAAAATTGCTCTTGATACTTCCGCAAAAGATATTCTTTTTTCTCAAAAGCAGTCACCACCCAACGAATCATATCTTCAAAATCATACCGTCCTATTTTCCGCAAGGCACGGGTATATTTTGGAAATAATTGGACACCGGCTCGAAGTCGTTTCATACGGTTAATCTCTTCGTAATAGGCACTTTTGTACTGCCCTTTGGTTTTGCCGCGGGAGGAGATGTAGTCTTTATTTCCCGCAAGGGAGGCGACGTGCGCATCAATATCCCGAAGCAAATCCTTGACTTTCCAATTCTCTTGCTTAATCAACTTAAAGAGATTGGCCAGATGTTTTTCATAAAAATGATGGGTAAAACTCCGAACCACCAACGGATTATCAGGCGACAAATCATCAAGCATCTTGCGGATGACTTCACTCCGCTCCAGTTCATCAATGACCTCCATATCAATCCCCCCAAAAGTCAAAGGATTTTCCCGAATCACCTTATTGGCAAACGAATGAAAGGTAAATATCGGAACGCGGTGGGCTTCCGGGCCAATCCATTCCAACAATCTTTGCTGCATCGCAATCACGCCCGCATCGCTATAGGTGAGACAGAGTAATTCGTAAGGATTGGTATCGGTATGGAGTAGGATGCTGCCGATTCTGGCGGCTAAAACTTGAGTTTTACCGGTTCCCGGACCGGCAACCACCATAACGGGGCCGTCAATCTCTTCCACAGCTTTGCGCTGGGTTGGATTGAGTTGTTTGAGTGCCTTGCGGAAGGCTTTATTGTGTTGGTAGCGGTTAGGCATGGGGTAAAGGTACGGAATTTTATTGGTTGGATGCGTTTACCGGAGTGTAGAATATCTTGAATCCTAAGCTACTTTTGCTTTTCTTCGCCAAAATACTCACACCCATACTCCTTCCCGAAAAAACCAAGTCTGCGCTCTCGCCATTCGACGAAGTAACGGGCTGCAACGATAGCGGTCTTCATGGTAGGTGTCATATAGATTATCCAACATTTTTACGCAAGTATCTATCCCAATATCATCCGCCCAATGCAACAATCCTTTGGGATAATTCACTCCTTTGGTCATCGCTAATTCAATGTCATCTTTGGATGCAACTTGCCAAAACAGGGCGTCTGCAGCTTCATTTATCAGCATGACCAAAATGCGCTGAAAGATGGCTTGCGCCAAATGGGCGTCGGTATTTGGTGCATGATTTTGGGCATTTTCGGCGTAGTCGTAATAGCCTTTTCCGGATTTACGTCCGAGATAGCCGGCTTCCGCCAAACGCTTTTGTGTAAACGATGGCTTATACCTTGGGTCTTGATAAAAAGCATTAAATACCGTTTCTGTCACCGTGTAATTGATGTCATTTCCGATGTAATCCATCAACTCAAACGGCCCCATCCGAAAGCCCCCGACTTCCTTCATCGCATAGTCAATGGTCGCCACATCTGCGATGCCTTCGTCCAAAATGCGGAGTGCTTCTCCATAAAAAGGGCGCGCCACTCGATTGACGATAAAACCGGGTGTGTCTTTCGCCAAAACGGTGATTTTGCCCCATGAGTCGATGATTGTTTTGGCTTTTTGGGTGATTGCTTCGGAAGTTTGGATGGCGGGGATGATTTCCACCAATTTCATCAATCCGGGCGGATTAAAAAAGTGGATACCGATGACCCTTTCGGGAAAATCACAAGCGGCGGCAATCGCTGAGACCGAAAGCGAAGAAGTATTGGTCGCCAAAATCGTTGATTGGGGGACGATGGTCTCTAATTCCTTAAAGACCGATTTTTTGATGTCCAAATTCTCGATAATGGCTTCGACAACCAGCCCCGCTTCCGCAAAACCGGACAAGGTATCCACCAAATAAATCCGCCCAAAAATTTCCTTAGCATCCGCATCCGATAATTTCCCTTTTGCCGCCAGGCGATTCAATATCTTTAGCAAAAAATCTCTGGCTTGGGTTAAAGCACTAGGATTTTTGTCAAAAAGTAGGACTTCGTGTCCGTGCATGGCTGCGACTTGGGCGATACCGCGACCCATGGAGCCGGCTCCGATGATGGCTATTTTCATTTTATTGGGTATTAGAGCAGTAAAGGTAAGAAAATCTTATTAGTCCGCTCCAAGTAAATTTTCGGTATATGCTGCATATCTGCTTGCATAATTATCGAAGTCAGCTTCAGATTCAATCATTAAAAATGCTTGGATTAGTATCAGTTCAATGGGTCTGGCTTTAGATTTGGCACGGCTGACGGATTCAGCGTGGTGAGTATAACTTCCGGACATTCCGGGACTTTCTTTGGTAGAATATCTTGGACGCTCACGGTAGATAAGTTCATAAGGAAACTCACCTATATAGTAACGAATGACGAATCTATCAGAAGTAATGAGTAAATTTTTGATAGAGTCCGGAATGCTAAAAAATAAAGTGGCACTTTTCTTTTGTCGCAAGGTGCTGGTCGTGGTTGAAGCGCCATATAAATCTGTATCGACGACGGTTTCCATCGTTTCATTCTTATGATATTGAATGGAATCAAAGGAAAATTGGTACCTATTACTATCAATTTGAAAAAAGAAATTTTTCTCCACATGGCTGGAAACCGGAAGTTCAAAACCTAATATTAAATCTTGCTTTTTGTTTGGAGCAATTTGTTTCTTGATAGTAAAAGATGTGATGAATGAGGACACATTCCGATGTGCTGCAATCATAACACTATTTAAAGCAGCCGTTTCGGTCTCTTTAAATTCATCTTTTTCATAATATATCACGGCAAATGGTATGGCTGACTTGCGAATGTAGTGGCCACAAGAAGATATGGATCGCATAAGTCCAAATAGTAAAATTAATTTCATAATCAATTTTTTAAGTATTCGGCTAAAGATAGTTTTATATTTAGTGATGCTAGTGGCTCTTTCAAAACTTTAACTAGATTTTAACTTTTTTGGGAGTAAAGTCCAGCTTACCAATCTCTCCGCACGCCTACCTAATCGGCAGGCAGGCTCCGAGCTTAGCAATCTGGTATCGTTCAACTCCTAAACCCGCTCAATAACAGTAGCATACCCCTGCCCCACGCCAATGCAAAGCGTCACCAAAGCATAGCGTTTTTTGGTTTGTTGCAGTTGGATGGCGGCAGTTTGTAGGATGCGAGTGCCGGACATGCCCAGTGGGTGGCCGAGTGCGATGGCACCGCCGTTGGGATTGATTCTAGGGTCAAGTTTGTCGATATTCAGCTTGCGCAAAACGGCTAGGACTTGGGCGGAAAAAGCTTCATTGATTTCGATAATGTCCATATCGGCGAGCGTTAATCCGGCTTTTTTTAGCGCTTTTTGGGAAGCGTAAACGGGGCCGATGCCCATGATGCGGGGTTCGACACCGACGACGGCAGACGAGACAATGCGAGCGATGGGTTTTAGTTGGTGGTCTTTTAGGCCTTGTTCGGAAGCGATGAGCATGGCGGCGGCTCCGTCGTTTAATCCGGATGCGTTGCCGGCGGTGACGGTGCCATTTGGCCGGAAGGCCGGACGTAATTTGGCTAAAATTTCGGTGGTGGTCGAAGAACGGATAAATTCATCGTGCTCAAAAATCATCGGGTCTGATTTGCGAACGGGGATAGAAACAGGCATGATTTCTAAGGCCAAACGACCATTATCCCGGGCTTTGGTGGCTTTCATCTGGCTTTGCCACGCAAACCAATCTTGCTCCGGTCTGCCGATATTGAATTTTTCCGCAAGGTTCTCTGCGGTATTGCCCATGCTTTCGGTGCCGTATAATTCAACCATTTTGGGATTGATAAAACGCCATCCAAAGCTAGAATCATAGAGTTTGGCATCATTTCCGAAAGGCTGCGCGGATTTGGATAGTACCCAAGGTCCGCGCGTCATGTTTTCTACTCCCCCAACAATAAAAACATCGCCATCATCCGCCTTAATGGCTTGATTGGCATGGATAGCGGCCGACATTCCCGAAGAGCAAAGCCGGTTAATCGTCTCGCCCGGCACAGAAAATGGCAAACCCGCCAATAAAAGCGCCATTCTAGCCACATTCCGGTTGTCTTCGCCTGCTTGATTGGCGCAACCAATGATGACATCTTCGATTACGCTAGGGTCTAATTGGGGATTTCGCGCAAGCAACTCCTTGATGGGCAAGGCGGCTAAATCATCCGTGCGGACAGTGGATAAGCTTCCGCGAAATTTGCCGATGGGTGTACGTATGGCATCGACGATGTAGGCTTGTTTCATAGGATTCGATTATTTTGGGCTAAAGGTACGGATAATTGGCTGATAGAGCAAAACAAATCCTTATCCCCCCTGTTTCGTAATACCCCAATTATTAAAAATAATTCCGTAACTTTGCCGCATGTTTATACAAAGATTCAAGTCAAAAATCCACCGTGTGAAGGTGACACAGGGGGATTTGAACTATATGGGCAGCATTACCATCGACGAAGATTTGATGGATGCCGCTGATTTTATAGAGGGCGAGCGGGTGCAAATCGTCAATAATAACAATGGCGAGCGCTTTGAAACGTATGTTATTAAGGGAGAGCGCGGCTCGGGAGTGATTGGGCTAAATGGTGCCGCCGCACGTCGGGCCATGGTCGGAGATACCTTGATTATCATCTCCTACGCCTACATGACTATGGCGGAAGCCAAGGCATTTAAACCAAAATTAGTCTTCCCGGACAACAACAACAAGCTAAGAAAAAGCTAGATTTGCGCTAACCAAAACCCTTTTCAGTGCCGGCTATCAAGAAAATTGCTAAAAATATTGCCCAATTCATCCTATTCCTTGGGGTGGGACTGGGCATTCTGTACTTTGTTTATAGTAAACAACAGGCGGCCTATCAGGCACAATGTGCTTTGGATGGGATTCCTACCGAAGATTGTAATCTGTTGGACAAGGTATTGTCGGATTTTGCAGGCGCTAATTTTTATTGGTTGGGAGTAGTGGTTTTGGCGTTTGTTATCAGTAATTTCAGTCGGGCAGCCCGCTGGAAGATGCTGCTAAAACCAATGGGCTATACACCCAAGTACATCAATCTACTGTTTTCGATTTTTATAGGGTATTTTGCTAATTTGGGGCTGCCTAGATTGGGCGAACTAATACGTGCCACAACCTTAGCAAAATATGAAAAATTGCCCGTAGAAAAGGTAGTGGGGACGATAGTGGTGGATCGAGTCGTGGATATGCTGTCATTTTTGGTTGTATTTGCGATTGCGTTGGTTTTTGAGTCGGATACCTTATTAGGGTACCTTGCGGAAAGAGGCTCCCTTCCGGGAAAAGAGCTACTAACCAATCCTATTTTTTGGGGCTTGAGCCTAGGATTTGTGGGACTTTTGGTCTATTTATTTAAGAATCGCCAAAAATTCAGCAATAATATCATCTACAAAAAAATAAGCAATATCCTAAAAGGACTCATCGAAGGAATAAAAACCATCAGCAAATTGGACAATATACCGGGATTTTTATTCCATTCGGTGGTGATTTGGTTGATGTATTATTTGATGACCTATCTTTGTTTTAATGCGTTTGCTCCGACGGCGCACTTGGGGCCACAAGCCGGCTTATTGGTGTTTGTCTTTGCAAGTTTGGGGATGATTGTGCCTTCTCCCGGTGGTATGGGTACCTATCACGCCATGGTTGTTGCGGGTTTGTCGTTGTATGGCATAGATGCTGGCGATAGTTTCTCCTTTGCCAATATTATTTTCTTTGCCATTCAGATATTCGGAATCGTGATTTTGGGCCTAGTTTCCTTGGTGTTGATGCCTATCATGAATCGGGATTATCAACCGAAGACGAGTAAATGAATTTCGGTTTAGCGGTGTGGCGGTTTTCAGTAATTGTAGATAGATTCATTGAATTATTTGAAATTGATGTGAATACTGTTAAGTATAACGAAGTTATTGATGCAGTTTTGGAGTTTCAGTCACAGGAGTTGTTGGAGAATTTTAGGTCGTATCATCAGAAAAAAGCGAACTTGAGAATTGTAAAGAAGGAATTGAATTCAGGTCGTTCTCATTTGGCTAGGATTAAAACGCAAAAGAAGGACTTGAGAATAGACAATAACGATTTATAAGACAACTTGAACAATTAAAAAGAAGGAAAGCGCCACCAAAGACCAACAAGGGCATTAGCCCGTCCCAAAGACCAAAGACCTAACAAAGGGCACAAGCCCGCACCAAAGACCAAAAAAATGCTAAAAAACTACATAAAAAACAAAATCCTAAGCTGGGAAGCCATTTCCGAAAGGAGAGCACAGTGGAAACAAGAAGGCAAAAAAGTCGTTTTTACCAATGGATGCTTTGATATTTTGCATTATGGGCATTTGCATTATTTGGCGGAAGCGAGAGATTTGGGGGATATATTGATTGTGGGGGCCAATTCGCAGGAGTCGATTACAAGATTGAAGGGGCCGAACCGTCCGATTCAAGATGAATTGACCAGATATCACATGTTGGCATCATTAGTTTTTGTGGATGTGGTAACGGTTTTTTCACAAGATACACCATTAGAGTTGATTAAGGTCATCCGTCCGGATATATTGGTAAAGGGAGGAGATTGGAAACCGGAGCAAATCATTGGTTCCGACATCGTGTTAGAAGGTGGTGGAGAAGTCAAAAGTTTACCTTTTGTAGAAGGATTTTCAACCACCAAAATCGAACAAAAAATCCAATCCACCCGCCCGTAGGGGCGAACCTAGGGGCGAACCTAGGGGCGAACCTAGTGTTCGCCCAAAGCCCCAAAACACCCAAAATAAACCAAAAAAAAAATGAAAATTAGCCAAATAACCACCCACCTAGAAGAAATTGCCCCGCGGCATTTACAAGAATCATACGATAATGCGGGATTGATTGTCGGGGATGCCGAAGCCGAGTGCACCGGATGTCTCATCAGTTTGGATGTCACTGAAGCCATTATTGACGAAGCCATGGCCAAAGGATGCAATTTAGTGGTGGCGCACCATCCCATCATTTTTGGTGGTATCAAGCAGTTGGTCGGGGCCAATTATGTGCAAAGAACGGTCATCAAAGCCATCAAAAACAACGTAGCGATATATGCCATCCACACCAATCTGGACAACGTATTGCATGGTGTAAATGCGATGATAGGCGAAAAACTAGGCTTGGAAGACCTGACGATTTTGCGCCCCAAATCTCCGGAGCAGGCAGAAATAGGTGCCGGAGTAGTGGGATATTTGGCGGAAGCCATGGAAGAAAAAGAGTTCTTAGGCTTTCTGAAAAGGGAAATGGAGACTGCCTGTATCCGACACACCGCTTTTTTGGGGCAACCCATCAAGAAAGTCGCTTTGTGTGGTGGTTCCGGAAGTTTTTTGTTAAAAGATGCGATACAAGCCGGTGCGGACGTATTTATCACCGGAGATTTTAAGTATCATGAGTTTTTTGATGCGGAAGACAAGATATTGATTGCAGATATAGGGCATTTTGAGAGTGAGCAGTTCACAATTCCTTTAATATATAGGTATTTATCTGAAAAATTCCCTACCTTTGCACTCCGTTTTACGGAAACGAATACAAATCCGATTAAATATTTTAGCTAATGGCAAAGACTGAATTAACCATCGAAGATAAGTTGAAAGCATTGTACAAACTGCAACTTATTGATTCTGAATTGGATAAGATTAAAATTCTTCGCGGTGAGCTTCCGATGGAAGTCAAAGACTTAGAAGATGAAATCGTCGGTATGACAAAACGTATCGAACGCTTGGAAAGCGGTGTCAATGAAATTGACCAACAGATTGCAGGCTATCGCGGCGCGATCAAAGATGCCGAAGCATTGATGGTCAAGTACAAAAAACAAATGGACGAAGTCCGTAATGACCGGGAATATAAGGCCTTGACAAAAGAGTTGGAAGACCAAGACTTGGATGTCAAGTTGGCCCTAAAGCGCATCAGAGATGCAGAAAAGAAGAAAGAAACTCGTGTGGAAGTATTGGATGGGGTAAAGAAAAAATTGGAAGATATGCAAAATGCATTGACCGTCAAACAGTCCGAGCTTGCCAAGATTATTGAAAAAACAGAAAAAGAAGAAGCCAAACTCATTAAAGCTTCGGATAAAGCAAAGAAAAGCATTGAAGAGCGCTTACTCAAAAGTTATACGCGCATCCGGGGCAACTATCGCAATGGTTTAGCTGTAGTAGCCGTTGAACGGGACGCTTGTGGCGGATGCTTTAATAAAGTGCCGGCTCAAATTCAGTTAGAATTGAGCTTGACCAAAAAAATTATCGCTTGCGAACACTGCGGTAGAATACTAGTCGATCCGGAGATTCTAGAAGCACCCAAAAGTGCAAAAGCATAAATTTTAAGTTTTATCCTACGACATAAGTCCATAAGATGTACAAAAATACAACTTATGGGCTTTTTTTTAATTTATAAGTAGGGTATTACCAGATGCTTACGTATTGATAGCGTTGATTTCATAGACATATCCTATACATCAACTTCCCTTCGCAGAAATATTTTTATAATCACCTTTTGGGTTTAAGCAAAAAAACACCTAAATTTGTTTGGGCAAATTGGGAATTGGACATTTTTGACTGGTTTGTCTATAACAAGATTATTTTGGTATCAGACAAGACAGAAAACGTAAGCATAGCCTTTTATGACGAGCATATTTAACGCAATATAGGATTCGAGCCGTCATAAAATATCCGTCTAAATTGTCCGATTGCTTAGTTTCCGGCCAATTTGCAGGGTTTAACCCATTTAACTTCATTCTTTGTGCGTAACTTTTTTTCCATTTTTTCCTTGCTTTTTTTATTGCTTCCCTTTACAGGCAAAAGCAATGCGGCCTATTTCAAATATTCTTTAAAGGCAAAAGATGCCTATCAACTAGTCATCAATCTCAGATTAAATGAAGCGGAAATAGCGCTCACAAATCTAAAAATTTCAGAGCCGGACAATCTAATTGTTTACCACATCGAAGACTATGTGGACTTTTTTAAGATCTTTATTACGGAAGATAAAGCCTTGTTTAAGCAATTGGAAAAGAATAAGAACAGACGCTTGCGCAAAATTCGATCCGGTGATAAAAATTCTCCCTATTACCTTTATTCGCAGGCGGAAATCAACTTGCATTGGGCTTTGTTGCGTATCAAATTTGGAGAGTATCTCTCTGCCTTTAATGAAGTCAGTGATGCTTATCAATTGTTGAAAAAAAATCAGTCCAAATTTCCGAATTTTGTGGCCAATAAGAAAAGCCTGGGAATCTTACACTCCATTGTCGGCACAGTGCCGGATAAATACAGATGGGGAGTCAAGCTGATTGGCAAAATTGACGGTTCTATTCCGCAAGGCAAACAGGAAATAGAATCTGTATTAGCTTACGCCGAAAATCATGACTTCATCTTCCGCGAAGAAACAGAAATCATGTATGCTTTTTTACTTCTCCACCTATCTAACCAAGGAGAACTGGCCTGGGAAGTCATCTCAAATAGCCGGATTGACCCCGAAAAAAATCCTTTAGGTTGCTTTGTGCAAGCCAATATCGCCCTGCATGCCGGAAAATCGAAAGAAGCGGAAGCTATTTTGCGCAAGCGCCCTTACGGAAAAGAATTTTTTGATTTGCCCTATCTGTATTATATGAGTGGATTGACCAAGCTCTATCGGCTGGACGCAAGTGCCGAAGCCGATTTCTTGCGATTCCTAAAATACCAAAAAGGCGCTTCCTATATCAAAGAAGCCTACCAAAAACTAGCCTGGAATGCACTCATTCACGGAGATGTCGCCCAATATGAAACCTATATGAACCTATGCAAAATCAAAGGAAATAAACGCCAAGAAGGAGACCAAGCGGCCTATGATGATGCCATGCGCCACGAAATACCGGACGTCCGATTGCTAAAAGCCAGAATGTTATTTGACGGGGGTTATTATCAAAAAGCCCATGAATTATTGGGTAAATTAAGCTTAGATGATTTTGCGTACAAGGATTTACGCTTAGAATATTTGTATCGCTCCGCTAGGGTAAGCCAAAAATTAGGATGGTACACCGAAGCGATTGTTCGCTATCTTGATGTACTAGAAAGACAAAATCAGACCGATTCTTATTACCCGTGCAATGCTGCGCTCCAAATTGGCATCATTTACGAAGGTCTTGGGAATATCCCTAAAGCCCGTGAGTATTTCAAAAAAACCCTAAAGATTAAACCAAAAGATTATCGTACCGCCCTGCACGGCAAGGCAAAAGCAGGTTTGAACCGGACAAAGTAATTGATTATCGAACCCATTCGTCCTAGCTTAAACCGCCACACCGCTAAACCGTCCTACCCCTAGTCATCATAAAAACAAAAGGAATGGCCCCCAAGGACAAAACAGCCGCCAGCTTAAAAGACAATTCTAAACCTATCCGATCACTCACCATACCTATCAGCAAAGTTGTCGTCGCACTAATAATAAATCCTAACGTCATAAAAACACCATTGACAAATGCCGGATGCTTCGTATCCATGCTATTGACCAACGACAGCAGTACCGGCCCCGGTGACAACATAAAAAATCCCAAAAGCAACATCACCGCAATCAACAAATAACCTTCTACCACAAATAACAGCCCCATCAAGATTGGAGTCATAATAGAAATAATCAACAGCACCTTCCGCTTACCGATAAAATCTGATATCGTTCCCGAAAACATAACACCCACTGCACCAGCTAGTTGCAACACTGCCAATGCACTATTTGTAAACCAAAGAGTCTCCCCCTTGTCATGTAAATAAATCGTGATAAAAGTCGTCATCGTCGATTTGGCAATATTCCGAAAGAAGATAAACCCCGCCAACACCAAAAAGAAAGGAAGCAATCTCTTAAAAGTGGCTTTGATGTCTGAAAACGTAGGCTTTTGCTTGATTCGCTCTCGAATAGGCCGTTTCCGAAAGGCCAAAAACAATACAAAGGAGGAAGCCAACCCAAAAGGAATCAAGCGCCAAGTCCCTTCCAAAGTCCACCAAGTAATCGCCGCCGTAATCAATAACGGCCCGATGGCGCGCGCCCCTTCGCCCCCGAGCATAAAGATACTCATCCCCCGCCCCGGATTTTCTCCGGCCAATTCCTTCACCATAACGGGTGCCGGCGTATGAAAAAAGGTCCCACTCAAGCCCGCCACAAATAGCAATATGCCCAACATCGCAAAATTAGGCGCCATCCCTAACAAACTCATCACAATCGTCGTCAATGCCGGGGCCGCAATGATAAAAATCCGCATCGGTAATCGATCAGAAACAAACCCGACTAAGGGATTCAAAAGTGCCGGAGTCTTTTGGATGACCGTTAAAAGACCGATTCCTGTATTGCTCAATCCCATCTTGGCTTTAAGCAAAGGCAGTATCGGTACAAAGAAGGAAGAAAAAACATCATGCACCAAATGGGCCAATGAAATCAATATTATCGATGTCCACTCAAATTTTTTTTGCTCTTTCATACGAGTGGGCAAAACAATGTTTTAAGCAGAAAGTTGTTGGGATGTACAGCCGTTTTTCCTTGTATTCCAAACTTAGGAAAATCCCCTATTTTATTTTCAGAATTTTTTGTTGCCAGATTTGATTGGGTGTCTGAATACGTACCCGATAGCTTCCATTCGGGAGTTGGCTAATGTCCATTTGTTGCCCTTTTTGCGAAAGCAGCAGCCGACCCATGGAATCATATAACCCTAAAGTCACTGACCGCATATCCCGCTTCCGCGAAAAAGAAACCTGCAGAATATCACCGGCGGGATTGGGGTAAATGATCGGTGGCTGCTCTCCTTCGAATTGGACAGAAACCATCCCTATTTGATGCGTAGTCCCATCAAAATCCTTTTGCGAAAGCCGATAGTAAGATATTCCTTCCATTGGGCTAGAATCCACAACTGTGTAAATTTTGGAAGGAATACTTTCGATATATTTAATTGATTTCCAATTAGTTAGATTATTGGAGCGAGAGATAACGAAACCGTCATTCTGATACTCTTCAGACGTTTGCCAATGTAAAACAACTCGATTCTTATCCAGCCTTGCGGAAAAAGGTACTGTGACGGTAACCGGCAAAATTTGCCCTGGAATCAACGCTTTCTGAAAGCCACTACCCGGAGAGCCAACCCATATCGTAGGATTATTTTCATGGGTAACTTCCATACATACGGCAAACGGATAGGCCATCCCATCATTGGCCGATTGCCAAGATTGGCCGCCATCTGTAGAGTACAACACCCCATTGGAATTCGGATCATACCCACCCGATGTAAAGGCACTCGACGAAGCCGTATAAATCAAATCAGGATGATTGGGCACAAGCGCAAAAGACCGTAAAAAATTATCCGTTTTGAGCTTTTGCCACGAAGCCCCATTGTCTGTACTTCGATAAAGCCCCTTGCCGTCTCCAAAAGCAGATACATAAATATGCCCTTGATCATTGATGCGAATTTTGGAAACTCCGGACCAATCATCCGGCGCAAAAGGGCCTGCGCCCTGCATCTCCGAATTACTTGATGCCACCCATGAAGTCCCACCATTTGTAGATTTAAACAAACCGGATTCTCCGCCGGCATAAAGAATATTAGAATTATTGGGGTGAATCCCTATAAAACGACATCCGGTATTATTAAAAATTTTGGCCCAATTTTGTCCATCGTCCGTTGACTTATAAATACTCCCGTCTGCCGTCACAAACAACGTTCGGTTACTTTCCGGACTGTTTTTATCTACTGTAAGTCCAAGTATTATGGTAGCAGTACCCGGCAAGCCATTAGCCGCACTCCAAGAACCTTGAACTCCTCCTGTAGTACTCCGCAATAAGGTCGCCGACTCACCCCAACTCCCTTGCATACTCGCCCATACCACCTGCGAACGTACCGGATCACTTGCCACCGTAAACGTATTGCCTCCATAGCTTCCCCAATCTCCCGTATAGGCACTTTCATTGCAACTTTGCCATGATACACCACCATCCACACTCTTCCAAAGTCCAATATCATGATAACCCGCAAAGACAATATTGGGATCACTTTCATTGACCGCAAGGTCGGTCATCGTCACATTATCAACACCGGTAGAAGACCAATTAGCTCCATTCGCCACAGTGTGCAACACTTGAAAAGTACTGCCTTCATCCGTAGAACTAAACACCCATTGGGCATTCGTCCAAAAAATACGGTCTTGCGACAAATCAATCCCCAGTGTTTTGGAGATACCATTGAAACTAGAACTGTAACTTCTATAAAGATTATCTTCCAAGCTGCCAAAATTTTGATAGCCCACTTCCCAATTATTGACATCACCATTATGCACCCAAGTATCACCATAATCGGTTGATTTCCAAGTACCTGCGTCATCATGCCAAGGCCATGGCTCTCTTGGGTCGATGATGCGGATCGTGCCGGCAGTTCCGGGTTTGGGCCAAATTACCCCCGGGCGGGCGGCTTTATACTGCCAATTACTGCCCCCATCCATGGAGACATACAACTTACCCGGCAGCGTATCCCAATAATATTGATTGGAGCAATTGGCATCCATTGTCGTACAATATAAGACAGAAGGATTGACCGCATCCAATGCCACATCCAGTACTTCGTCCCCATCCGGAGAGATATTTGTCCAATGAACGCCCCCATCGGTACTCTTAAAAACATCAGCCGGACCACAAGCAAACCGACCCTGACCGGACAAACAATACACAATAGACGAATCAGTAGGATGTGTCAGAATTTTTAGGATTCTTAAATCATTAGGCAAAGAAGTATTGCTGATTTTGTTCCAAGAAACACCATTATCCAACGTTTTGAAAATTGCGCCGGCCGTAGAATTATAAAGGGGATGATACGTTGCATAGCCGATTTGGTGATTGCTTGCGCAAATTTCAATATCAGTCACATAACCATCGGTCATCGTGGATTTTACGACCGTATTACCACCATCCACACTCCTAAAAATGCCTTCTTCCGTACCAATAAATAAAATATCTCCATCCGCCGGATCAAAACCCAATCCACTGACATGGGTGTTGCTCAAACCATGATTTAACCCAATGACATCCCAAGAAACGCCCCCATTCGTAGAGCGATATGCCCCACTCAGATCACTTCCGGCAAGGATAATCCCCGATAGTCCGGCTCCTATCGTACTAAAAGCCCCACCACCGCCCGGATTGGAGCGCACCCACGTATGCGTTTGCCCAAAACTAACGGTCACCGAAAAGAAAAGAACCAAAATAGACTGCAGTAAATTTTTCATAAATCTCATTTTTTGGGTGTAATATTCCACAATATACGAACTTTTCGACATTCATCAATGCTATTACTGTCCATCGTGTGTATAACATATTGCACCTTTTCAAGATTTCGGTCAATTCAAGCTCCATAGGAGTGACATCTTTATAGCCCGTAACGTAGTGGAGGGATAAAAGCATAACCAAACTGCAAGTCATAGCTAGTTATGTTGGAAAAACCAACGCAGAGTAAGGGACACAATCAGAATAAAAGTCCATAATTAGGTGAGATTATTTTGAGATTAGACAAGGCGGGAAGAGCGATGGTAGCAAGGGCTACCAGAGCGATGAGCAACGCAGTATAATCACAAAAGAAGCCGTATAAAATGGGCATTTATTTTGGGCGTGTCCCTAAAGAAAAATTTGAAATATTTAGTAACTGTTATTGTCTAAAAAAAAAAGCTTCAAATTTTTTCTTAATCAAGGCGGATTTTGGATGCATAGCAGGTTATGACGACCACTAGCCCAGTCTGAATTATCGTTTTTGTACTATCTGTTATACACACCTGTCCATCTCGGAAGATTGGCTCTTTCTTAGTCGAATAATATTTATTGTTTGGGAGTTGCCTGCATCGAGAAGGGTAGATTTACATCTTGGGACTTCAACAAGCCACCAAATAGAGCAAATCAATGGGCTACAAAAAGACTAGACTTCCAACCGCCTTTTTAGCTCTAAAACGTACTCAATATCTTCTTTCAAGTGCTTGGCAATCTCCTGTGGTTGGACTCCATCCTTCAACATCTGAATAATTGTTAAGGCATTCATTTTGCCTTCTTTCAGACCTTCTTGCCTGCCTTCTTGCCTGCCTTCTTGCCTGCCTTCTTGGATACCTTTTTGGATACCTTTTTGGATACCAACTTCTTCTCCTTCTTTTAAAATACTGTCATAAAGTGTCATGGCTGTGCTTTTTACGGGTTTCGGGAGCTTATTGAAAATAGTTGCCCACGCTT
>JANTGI010000078.1 GCA_024762995.1 Saprospiraceae bacterium
TCATGTCTTCCGGCCCTATCGTCGCTGCTGTACTAGAAAAAGACAATGCCGTGGCGGACTTCCGGACATTAATTGGTGCCACCAATCCTGCTGAAGCTGCTCCGGGCACCGTCCGTAAGCTTTATGCAAAAAGTATTGGCGAAAACGCTGTGCATGGATCTGATTCTGACGAGAATGCGCAAATCGAAGCGGCTTTTCACTTTGCCGGTACGGAGATTTTTAGATAACGGTTTAACGGTACAACGGTACAACGGTGTAGCGGTTTAACTGTTTAACGGTGCCGCTCATTCTTGACTTTGCGGATTTAGTGAAACCTGCCGCTGTAGGCAGGGGTCAAAGGGTTACAAGTAGATGCAAGGCAAGCCTTGTATCTACTTGTTCCTTAATACTACGATGAGAAGGTAAAACTCTTAGATGGCCGCTTGCTATTGTTTGAAGATGCCCATTTGGCGCCTAATTTTTGCCTAAAAACAGGGCGAGCTAATCAATTACAAAAGAAGTTGTATATTAGCGGGATGAACGACAGTGAAAAAGTTATTGGTATTATTGGGGCAGGGAATTTTGGGAAGGCGGTGGCCAATCTCATAGCCAAGAACTTCAAAGTTCTCATCTATACGCGTAAGCAAGACAAGGCCGACCGGATCAATGCGACCCATATCATTGACCACGTGCAACTTTCCCCGCAAATCTCCGCAACCAATAGCCTTCAAGAGATTTGTGCCCGGTGCACTACTATCTTTCCTATTGTTCCGTCTCGTCGTTTCCGACAAATGATGCGAGATTTGGGCCCTTATTTGACTCCGGCCCACTTTCTAATTCATGGGACTAAAGGCTTCGCACTCAACAATATACAAGAAGAAGACATCGAGCAAGCGCGTATTTCCCGTAAGGACATCAGTCTCATGAGTGAAGTAATCAGGCAAGAGAGTTCTGTAGTCCGTATAGGCTGTATTTCCGGCCCTAATTTGGCTTCCGAAATACTCGCCGGCAAGCCCGCCGGTACCTTAGTGGCCAGCCTATTCGATGAGGTAAAGGAAGAAGCTAAACAATTATTGGCTTCGGACCAATTTCGTGTCTTTGTGTCCAATGACATCGTCGGTACCGAATTGGCGGGGGCGCTAAAAAATATTATTGCGATCCTATCCGGCATTTTAGCGGGCAAAGACTTGGGGCGCAATATTCAGGCTTTGGTCATCACCAAAGGCCTTGCGGAAATGATTGCTTTCGGCAAAATGATGGGCGCAGAGTCCAAAGCATTTATGGGAACCGCCGGCATTGGAGACTTAATTGCGACCGCGATGAGTCCGGACAGTAGGAATTTTAAATTTGGCTTCAGGCTGGGGCAAGGCGAATCCGTTGCCGAAATCAATGCCAACAACGACGAACTTGTCGAAGGCTTACGCACCCTGATTATTGTCTATCATCTTTCACGCAACCTAAAAGTCCACTTACCCATTATCCGGGTTTTGTATCGGATTATTTACGGCAACTTTACCGTAGAAGAGGGCATTAAATATTTAATGGCCTATCCGTTTGATATAGATGTCAATTTTTTGGACTAAATCTTCTTAAAAACAAAAGAAACCAACCTAGGCAACTCTCCATTTTCTCCTTCATCAAACCATTCCTTCAACGCCAACAGCTCCCAATTCTCCTTTTTGGCCGCCTTCAAAAAATCGGAAATATGATGTACAAATACATCTAACTCTATCCGGGCATCCCCTTCGCCAAATCTAGCCTTCGTGCCTAAATATTGCTTAAACGGATGTAATTCACCGATATAAAAGAGTCCGCCGGGCTGTATTTTTTGAGAAGCTTGCGCAAAAATAGCCTCCAAATCGTCGATATGTTCTAAAGTCAAACTACAGGAAATCAAATCAAAGGCTCCATCTTCCACCTCCCATTCTTCCTGAATATCTGCTAGTTGCAGCCGGACATGGCCAAAATGATTCTTGGACTTAGCTTTCGCCAACATCTCTTCCGAAAAATCCAACCCAACCAAACTCTTGGCGCGTTCCGCCAACCAGAAGGTATTTTTTCCGGTTCCACATCCCAATTCCAAGACATGGTGAAAAGAATAGGGCGCTAGCATTTGTCGTAGCGAGACAGCTTCTAAGTCTCTGGTCCTATTGACGTTAGAGTCATAAATCTTCGCCCATTCATTGTATCCTTTTTTGATGTTCATTGGTTATTTTTTGGTAACTGTTTAGCACACCTTTTATTAGACAAGTAAAGTATGACATGGCAAAAACATACGGCTACCAAAATAGTTACATTTAATCACAAAATAAAGAAATCGAGTAACTCTGAAACTCCTTTCCAATACCATATACCGCTGTAAATTTTGCGCTCTTCGTCGCTCCGGCAGATAGATAATCAAAAGGCAAATAATCCACACTCTCATACATAGAACCATCTTGGGTTACTACTTGAATTTTAGACCGAACAATGGAGACTAAGGTGTCGTTTTCGTTGTAATCTGTCCCGGAATGATTGGTCACATCAAAGTAGATATTCACCATATTTTGGTTAGGAAAGATTTCAATTAAAGTTTCTTCCAGTTCCAGGTCAGAGCTGATACAAACGGGCTCTTTTTTGCAGGAGCTTGTAGTCATCAAGGTCACGAGGACAAAAAGAGTCATCAAGGGTTTAAATAATTCCATGCTTTAGTTTTTAGTGGTTAAATTTTTACCACAAGGTAAAGTACCAAAACTAAAACATCCGGAACACTCTATTTTTTAACTCGATTTTAACGTCGCTCTTACGGGAATTAAGAAAACATTAAGGATTTGGGCAGATTGTCGGGAACTTTTGCCAAAAAAATGTCGGTTCACCCATTATCCTTTTTCTCGGCCACCAGCACCTGCAAGGCCTTCCACAAAGCCATTTTTAACTTTTTCGACAAGTCGGCTTCCAAGTCCGGAAAGCTATCCGACACCACTATGCTCAAATCGCCTATGGACTCGACCTGATACTTAGGCAATAGTTTATGAATACCCAATTCCGGCAACGGCACCCCAAAAATGATGGCTTTCTGACAGTTTTTGCTTTTTGCCAGATGAATCAAACTAAAAGGAGTAGGAGAAGTCAATGCAAAAATAAGCACATCTCTTTCATGATTTAGCTGTACCGAATCCAAAATTTTGTGCAAAAGTGCTGCAAAATCACTTATCTCATATTGAGAACTGCGCAAAATCACCAATATTTGTCGGTTATTCTGCCCAGCCAACCGACCAATTCTTTGGTAATTTTCCGAAATTGGAATAATTTCTTCTTCAAAGAATCCAGTTTCCAAAACATTGTCCCCCATGCGTCTTTTTTTATAAAATTATTATGCAAACATAGGATTTTTTTTGGTTATTCACCGTAATTTTCCATATCTTTGCGAAGATGGGGGGATGATTATTCATCTTTGAGTTGCACCGATTTTCATTTCCCGATCAGGCATGAAATATGAATAAATGCATCAAGTAGCTACAAGACATTCATTGTATCTACGCATCAAAAATTGTCGGCCTGTCTGCCCCCACTGTCAGAATCAACAGACACAAAAATACTTATTTTTTGCCTAATACGTTTAATGAATATTTATTCTTTATTTATTAGCCATTCATTATTTTTATACCTTATTTTTTATTGCAAAGGGACTTGGCCCCATGATTTTTACAATCACCAAAGCCTCCTTGTATCAAACACTTTTAAAAAGAGAAAAATTTAAAACCATTTTTCTTGAAAATCTAAAACCAATGTAAAATGATTAAAATTAATAGAAAACCAGTTCCGGGATACGTAAATTTTGACTTTGACAATATTAAGTTTGGTCAGACCATGGCCGACCATATGTTTGTCGCGGATTATGAAGATGGCGTTTGGAAAAACATTCGGATTGAGCCTTATGGGCCCATTACTTTTAATCCGGCAATGATGGCATTGCATTATGGACAGGCTATTTTTGAAGGCATGAAAGCCACCAAGACCTATGATGGCGTTCCCGTTATCTTTAGACCCGAAGAACATGCGAAACGCTTTAACAACTCAGCCCGCAGAATGGCTATGCCGGAATTTCCGGAAGATTTATTTGTTGAAGCGGTTAAGACGCTTGTTGCCGTTGATAATGAATGGATTCCAAAGGGTGATGATGCCGCCTTATACATCCGCCCGTTTATGATTGCGACCGATGAACAACTAGGTGTGCGGACATCTGACAAATACAAGATGATGATTATTTGTGCGCCTGCCGGTCAATACTACTCCAAGCCCGTCAAACTACTTGCCGAAAGCTTTTATACGCGTGCCGCAATGGGCGGGATTGGCTATGTAAAGGCAGCAGGAAATTATGCGGCATCTTTACTTCCGGCCATCGAAGCCAAAAAGAAAGGCTACGACCAAGTGCTATGGCTAGATGCCAGAGAACACAAATACGTTCAAGAAGTCGGTACAATGAATATTTTCTTTGTCATTGACGGAGTGGTCATCACACCTTCAACCGAAGAAAAAACCATTCTTAAAGGGATTACCCGTGATAGCATTATTACCATCCTACGGGACAAAGGCTATCAAGTCGTTGAAAGGAAGCTTTCTATTGATGAGGTCAGGCAAGCCCACAAAGACGGTACATTGTCGGAGATTTTCGGTAGTGGTACGGCTGCAGTAGTTTCCTTGGTATCAGACCTGAGCTACAAAGATGAAATCTATCACTTGGACGGCGAATACAAAATTGCAACCCTCGTCAAAAAGGAGATTAATATGATTCGTCAAGGCCTAAAAGAAGATAAATTCAATTGGCTTTATCCGGCGGTCATCGACAATGATGTGACTGTCTAGGAGAACTATTCTACTCAAAAGTCCTATACTGCCTGCAGTGTAGGACTTTTTTTTATTACATTTGCACCATGAAAATCAATTTATCTCATATCCCTACCACCCCACCCGACAAGCTTTCCCGCAAGGATGCAGAAGAAGCCACAAAGGATTATGCTAAGACGATTGGGGAGCTGCATTATCGCCTGCTTGCGCAAAAAAAATATAATCTGTTGGTCATCTTTCAAGGAATGGATGCCAGCGGAAAAGATGGTGCCGTCAAAAATGTATTCAAAGAATGTACCCATAACGGTATTCGGGTTTATTCTTTCAAAAAACCAACGGAGGAAGAGTTTGCCCATGATTTTTTGTGGCGCGTACATAAGCAAGTTCCCCAAAAAGGTGAAATTGTTATCTTTAATCGCTCCCATTACGAAGATATTTTGATTCAATGGGTACATGGATGGATTGACAACAAACGCCGCACCATGCGCATGAAGGCCATCAATAACTTTGAGTCGCTTTTGGCGCAAGACAACCAAACCATCATCCTAAAATTCTATCTTCATTTGTCGAAAGACGAACAAAAAGTTCAGTTAACTCAGCGCATCGATGACCCCACCAAACGCTGGAAACACAATGACAATGATTGGAAAGAACGAGCGTATTGGGATAAGTATATGAAAGCCTACGAATATGCCTTGAATCACTCCCAATTACCTTGGCACATTATTCCCGTTGACAAGCGTTGGTACCGAGATTACCTAGTCTCCAAAATCCTTGCTAAAACTTTAGAAGACCTAGACCTTACTCTCCCTTTTGAGCATGATGATCACTTTAAACCGAACATTTAGTCTATGAGAATACTCATCGTCGCTGCCACTACAGAAGAAATTCTACCCTTTCTACAATGGATGGAGCAACAACCTACAGAAACCCACCAAATAGACACGCTTGTCACCGGTGTGGGCTTAGTGGCCACCACTTTTCACATGACTTATATTTTGAGCCATAATGAGTTTGATTTGGTTATTCAGGCCGGTATTGCCGGTTCCTTTCGGAAAAACATACCCATTGGGCAGACTGTATTTGTCCTTACGGAAACGATTGCGGACTTGGGTAGTGAAGACCAAGATGGCTCTATTCTTTCTGCCTTTGATATGGGCTTTATTAAAAAGGATGAATTTCCCTTTGAAAACGGAAAAATCCACAACCCGGCCGCTGAATCTGCCGGTTTTTTGCAACAAGTCCATGCTATATCTTCCAATACGTCGCACGGAAGCCAAACATCTATTGATCGGCTTATCAAGCAATATGACCCGGACATTGAGTCGATGGAAGGTGCCGCCTTCTTTTATGCCTGCCGGATGATGAATGTCCCCTTTTTGGAAATACGCGCCATCTCCAACTACGTAGAACCCCGTCAAAAATCCAATTGGAATATCCCGCTTGCCATCGACCAATTAAACGAAACGCTCATCGGCATCATTGATGTACTTGGTGCCTACCCAGCCGACCAAGCTTAATGCGGATACTGCCTGCGGTTGGGGCGCAGTCGGATATTTAAATCCCCCATCTAGTTTTCGTGCGTCCTAAGATGTTTGTCCGGTACTTAGTATTTTGCAACTAAAATCTATGGTAAATGCCGGTTTTTAGATCAAAATTATTGATTATCCATTGTATTCTATAACTTTGGGGCAAAAAACATGAAATACCTTCTTCTGCTTCTCTCTGTCTTAAGTCTTACCGCCATTTCTTGCCACAAGGAATCCCAAGATGACATTGACGATCAAAAAATTTTGGATTATGCCAAAGAACATCAATTGGACCTGGAATCTCATAGCTCCGGCATCTATTTTTTGGTGGAAAAAACCGGCACAGGAACCGCACACCCTAGCGCCAATGCCAATGTTAAAGTCAATTACAAAGGGATGCTATTGGATGACACGGAGTTTGATTCCGGCCAAAACACTCCTTTTTTCCTTAACCAAGTCATTCAAGGTTGGCAAATCGCCATCCCATTGATGCTAAAAGGAGAAAAATCGAAATTTTTTATTCCATCACGATTGGGCTATGGAGCGAGTGGTAGCTCATCTGGTACAATCCCGCCAAACAGTGTTTTGATTTTTGAGATTGAACTCATCGATTTTTAGTGGACAATGGTTGGAATAGGTCAAAAGTTGGTTACTCCGCAGAAAACAAAATACAACTCCCACATAATCTCACGCACTCTAACAATATCGCTTCCCTTGCACGGATGCCAAAGTAGGTAATTACCCTTAGATTACTATAAAATCGGTCATATAATTAGGGATAGTTCTATGAATTGATTAAATTTGTAGGTGGGTTCGTCCCTAAATTTCACTCGCACTTATTACTGCCTACCGTTACCGTACTCGAATTACTTTGAGACTCTTCCACAAACCTTTTTTTTTCAAAAATACTCATCATGAAAAAAATATTTCTACTCTTTTTGGTATGGAGTTACTCCTCAATGGTTTTTGCGCAAGTCAATTACACCGCCAACGATCAAGTAGCCCCCTATCCCGGTGTGTTTCGACCGGGCATCAACTTTGACTACTACCCTCCTTACACGGGAATTGACCTAGCCAATATTTCCGCAGGTAATCCCGCCCTAAACCTTCCGGGCATTGGTTCTCGGACTTCGCGTCCGGCTCTGTATGAAAATTTTACGGAAATTTGGGGGATTGATTTTTTGGTCAATGACTTTCAACATTTCCAAAGCTTGGGCATGGAAGATTTAACGATGATTGTCGGCTTTCCGGCGGAATGGCACCGTGACCATCAAGTATATTGCTCAGACGGAGTTACCCAATCGCAAATGTTTGCTAATCTCTATACACCGGTATGGGATGGTGGAGCCAACGGCACTCCCTACAATGATGACAACTACCTAGCTGCCTATATGTACCAACTGGTCACCACCTACCATGATCATGTTAAATTTTGGGAAATCTGGAATGAGCCCGGATTTGATCACTCTTTTGTACAAGGATGGCAGCCGCCGGGTGGTCCGGGCAACTGGTGGGACAATGATCCTTCTCCTTGCGTCAATCACTTCAAAGCCCCTATCGAGCACTTTGTCAGAACTTTAAGAATCTGCTATGATGTCATCAAGACAGTGGACCCGGATGCTTATGTAGCGCTTGCAGGTGTTGGATTTGAAAGTTTTTTGGATGCAGTCCTTAGAAATACCGACAATCCCGTTGACGGAAGTGTAACGCCGGACTACCCGCTTGGTGGTGGAGCGTATTTTGATGTCATGGGCTTCCATACCTATCCGGATATTGACGGAAGTGTCCGTGAATGGGACAGCAACACCAATCAATGGGTTTATCACCGTAATTCTGATGCGGCGGCTCAAGGCATTCCCAACAGAAGAAATACCTATCAAAACCGCTTAGCTATGTATGGCTATGATGGCATTACCTACCCTAAAAAGGAATGGATTATTACAGAAATCAACACGCCTAGGGTACCATTCTATAATGTCAACCCCAATTCCATGGCGTCTGATGAATCCCAAACAAACTACATCACCAAAGCCGTTGTTGCGGCCATGAAACTCGATATCAGGCAGATGCACCCTTACCAATTAGCAGATAGAGAAACTGTCGCCAATGCAGATGAAGAATTTGACCTTCTGGGAATGTATCTCAATTTTAACAACACACAACCATATACAAGCCTGACCAAGACGAATGAAGGCATCGCCTATACCACCACGTCCAAGTTAATTTTCGGAACAAGATATGATGCGGCCAAAACCGCAGCCATGAATCTACCTAGCAATTTGGATGGAGCAGCCTTTTATGATGCACCCAACAATCGCTACAAATATATCCTTTGGGCAAAAACAACGCTAGACAAAAGTGAAGCGGCTTCCGGTACTTACTCCTTTCCGGCTTCATTTGGACTGACAACCATCAATAAACGCGAGTGGAATTGGTCAGAGACTCATGCTTCGTCAGATATTTCTCCAAACAATATTGCCCTTACGGGAAGACCTATTTACTTGATTGAAGGTCAAGACCCCGGAAATGGCAACCTAACCATGACCTGCCCCGCAGATATTCATGTCGATTTGCCGCAAGGCGCTTCGAGTGTTTCTGTCACTTGGAATGATCCAATGGCAACGACCACTTGTCCGGCTAGTAGTACGGCTTCTGTATCTCAAACTGCCGGCATGGCGCCGGGCTCTGATTTTTGGACGGGTACTCATCCGATTACTTATGGTGCGTTTGACCAATGCGGAAATACAGCTTCTTGCTCTTTTAATGTAATCGTTGGGCCTAGTTCATCAAACAGTGTCATCACGACAACTTGTCCTAATGACATGACCATAGAATTACCTGCCAATCAAACCAGTATGACGGTTACTTGGGCAGACCCATCGGCGACCACTACTTGCGCAAACGGCACCGCAATCACCATCACGTTAGAAACAACGATGCCTAGTGGTTCTGCTTTTGAAGCCGGGACTCACACCGTAACCTATTCATTTACAGACCAATGTAACACCCAAGAATTTTGCTCATTTGTGATAACCGTCAATCCATCAACCACTTCCACCTGTATGCCTATCAGTGGATTTACAAAAATCGGAGAGCTGAATGGACACGGGTATTACCTTTCGGATAATTCGACCAATTGGACATCAGCCCAAGACATCTGCGAGCAAAATGGTGGATATTTAGCGTCTATTTCGTCTGCTCAAGAAAATAGCCTCGTTCAAAATGGGATTACAGACATGACCTACATTGGATTAAATGATATGCAGACAGAAGGTAGCCTTATTTGGGCTGATGGCAGTGCGGTCACTTATACAAATTACACGACCACCTGCTCTTGGTGTAATAGTAACGGCCCGGATTATGACTTTGCGACCATGATGCCTTGGGATGGGTCATGGGCATTTGAAAATCAATGGGTGAGCCGTCCTTTTGTCATGGAGTTGGATTGCGGAAACACATCTACCGGAGATTTGACAATGACCGGTTGTCCAAATGATATGAACCTTACCTTGCCTTCCGGCAGTTCAGAGATGACTGTTAGCTGGCCAATGCCTACTGCCACGACGACCTGTTCGAGCAGCAACAATGTCACTATGACGCAGGTGAGCGGACCCGCTTCCGGTTCTAATTTTATGGCCGGAACTTATACGATTTCTTATGAGGCCACCGACCAATGCGCCAATACTGCCACCTGTACTTTTACGGTCACGGTATCGCCTAGTTCCGGTGGAGGCACTTGTGGAGATGTAGCCGGTTTCACCCTATTAGGTCAATTCAACGGACACGGCTACTACCTTTCTGACAATTCTTTGCCTTGGGACGATGCCAATACCGCAGCGACCAACGCCGGCGGCTACCTGGCTTCCATGAATTCGCAAGCAGAAAATGACTTCCTAAAATCTCAATTAGGTACCAATATGGTCTTTATCGGGTACAATGATGCGGCCACAGAAGGAAACGGTCAATGGGCCAATGGTGACCCGGTTACTATTGACCTAAGCTATGCCAACTCCTCCGACAATGATTATGCGGTTATGAATTTTTGGGCAGGAACTTGGCAGATGGTCAGTCAAGGAGTTTACAAACCTTTCATCATGGAAATGGAATGTAGCGCATCCAGTACCATCTCCATGACTTGTGAACCGGATAAAAATATTACCTTAGATCCGGGCACCAGTCAGGTCACTATCAGTTGGTCAACACCTACTGCAACAACCACTTGCGCCAACAGTCAAACCACGGTTAACCAAACAAGCGGCCCTGCTTCCGGTTCTAATTTTATGGCCGGCACTTACAACATCAGCTACGAAGCCACGGACAATTGTGGCAACACCACCACCTGTGGATTTACCATTACTGTAAATAGTGCTTCGTCAGGGTGCGGAACAATCACCGGATACACCCTCCTAGGCGAATATAATGGGCATGGATACTACCTTTCTGATGCCGGAGCCACTTGGTCGCAAGCGAATACCCTGGCGGGAAATACAGGTGGATATTTAGCGACCATGAATAACCAAGCCGAAAATAATTTCTTACATTCCATGCTTAATAACCAGATGGTTTTTATTGGCTATAATGATGCCGATGCAGAAGGTACCGGACAATGGGCCAATGGCGAGCCGGTAACTCTTGATTTAAGCTATGAGAACTCTCCGGAAAACGACTATGCGGTCATGAATTTTTGGGCAGGAACTTGGCAAATGGTGAATCAATGGGTCAACAAGCCCTACGTCTTAGAAATGAACTGTAATGGAGCACAACCCGCACCGAAAATAGCCCCCAAAGCAACAGCCATGGCGCCGGGTGTCCGGCTAATTGCGATGTACCCTAATCCGGCAGACGACCTCATTACTGCTCGCTTGATATCCGGCAGTGATGAAGAAATCACCTTTAGCATTTTTAATGCGCAGGGGCAATCTAAGCTACTGTCCACAAACCAATTGGTCAAAGGACCCAATGAAGTCAGTTTTGAAATTCAAGACCTAGAGCCGGGAATGTATTTCTTAAAGGCCACCGGCAAATATGCGAATCAAGTCATTCGATTTATTAAGGTAGATTAATGGTTGACTTGGTTGACTAACTATGGGACGGCGTTTATTTTGGGTGCGTCCCTAAACACAGATAAACGGAGATTGGCTCACGCCAATCTCCGTTTTTTACATAAAAAAGCCTATTTCCCATCTAAAAACAAGGGCTTACCATTAGTTTTTGTATTTTTGCAAAAAGAATGAACTATGGATGTCGCCAACAATTTTGGAATACTGTCAATTCTTATTCCGCTGTTAATCATAGCCTTAGCCATCATCACCAAGGATGTTGTGGTCTCCCTACTAACCGGAATATTTGTTGGAGAATTAATCATCCATGGCTACCATCCGGTGACAGCGGTTATTGCGTTATTGGATGACTTTGTGGGTCTATTTCAGGAGGCCTGGATTACCAAAACGATTTTATTTGCGCTATTGGTGGGGGCAATCATCAAGCTCATTACCGACAGTGGCGGAGTGACGAGCTTTATCAACTACATCAGTGAGAAACAGAAGCGGATTGATTCTCCGAAAGGAGCATTATTGTTGGCCTATGTACTGGGTGTAATTATATTTATTGAATCGACGATTACGGCTTTGGTGGCGGGTACCGTTGCGAAGCCTTTGTGCGACAAAAACGGCGTGAGCCGGGAAAAATTAGCCTTGGTTTGTGACTCCACATCTGCACCGATTTGTTCGTTAATCCCTTTCAATGCGTGGGGGGCCTTACTATTGGGGCTTATATTGACGGCTATTAAAGACCATGTTATTCAAGGTGAAGCGCTGCCCTTACTCATCCAATCGATTGTTTTTAACTTTTATTCTTTAATCACAATTGTCGTCATATTGTTGGTCATCCTTTTTGATATTAATATCGGCCCGATGCGCTACACCCAACCGGTAAGATTTGACACGAGTAGCTTAGCTTCCGCAAAAAGCGATAATTCACCGTGGCCAATGATACTACCCATATTTGTATTGGTATTGATGGTACCACTTGGCCTATATTATACCGGCAAAGGGAATATTCTGGAAGGCAGTGGTTCGACCTCTGTATTTTATGCGGTTATAGCGACCCTTCTATTTTTGTATGTGTATTATCTTGCGACAAAAAGATTAACACACAAGACCTATTTTAAGTCTTTATATACGGGAATCGGGGACATGATTCCCATTACATTGATATTGCTATTGGCCTTTTTGATTGGTAATGTCATCAAAGGTCTAGGCACCGCCAACTATCTGGCCCATCTATTAGAAGGTAATATTCCGCCCATGCTATTGCCGTTTTTAGTATTTGTGGTTTCGGGAATTACCTCGTTTTCAACAGGAACCAGTTGGGGTACTTTTTCTATTATGATGCCGATAGCACTTGCCCTGGGCGCTTCTTTTGGGTTGGACATTCCGTTATTGATTGGAGCTGTTATTTCCGGAGGCATATTTGGAGATCACGTATCGCCCATTTCGGATACGACAATCATCTCTTCGATGGCCAGCGGTTCGGATCATATTGCACATGTTCGCACCCAAATGCCCTATGCTTTATTCTCTGCGAGCTTGGCAGCGATAGGCTATATTGTTGCCGGATATTTATTGAGTTAATTTTGCGCAAGCCCGTCCTATTGATAAGTCTAAAAAGGGGGAATATTCGGCTCTATTCTTCAACTACCACCGCTTTGCCATATAGGGATACTGTACGACATATTGTTGTTTTACCAAGTGGGTCAATTTTTCTCGTAAGAGATCAATATTCTCTTTCTCCCTTGCGGAAATAAAAATGGCATCGGTCTGATAAGTATTTTTTAGATTTTCTAGGAGGTTCTCTTCTAATTCTTGTTTAGTTGCTTTATCTAAAAAATCATCAAAATATCTCTTTCGATAAAGGTCTATCTTATTAAAAATCAACAAAGTAGGCTTGTCATCCACCCCTAAATCCATTAAGGTTTTTTGGACGGTTTTGATATGCTCTTCAAACTGCGGATGCGCCACATCTATCACATGCAGCAAGATATCACTCTCCCGCACTTCATCCAAAGTCGAGTTAAAGCTTTCAATCAAATGGTGCGGCAATTTACGTATAAATCCCACCGTATCCGCCATCAAAAAGGGCACTCCCTGCCAAGCAATCTTTCGGACCGTCGTATCTAAGGTCGCAAATAATTTATTTTCTGCAAAGACTTCAGAATTTGACAGCAAATTAAGGAGGGTGGATTTGCCCACATTGGTATAACCCACCAAAGAAACGCGAATCAATTGCCCTCTATTTTTTCGACGAGTTTGGTCTTGTTTGGCGATTATTTTCAGGTCTTTTTTCAAGGCGGCAATCTTGTCCCGGACGATACGTCTATCCGTTTCGATTTCTTTTTCACCGGGGCCCCGCATACCGATTCCCCCTTTTTGTCGCTCCAAGTGCGTCCACATCCCCCGCAGCCTAGGCAGGAGGTATTGCATTTGCGCCAGCTCCACTTGGGTCTTTGCCTGAGCGGTTTGGGCGCGTTCCGCAAAAATATCCAAAATCAAAGAACTGCGATCCAAAATCTTAACTTTAAGTACTTCTTCCACATTGCGGACTTGTTTTCCCGAAAGGTCATCATCAAATAACACTAAGGTAATCTCCTCATGAGCTTCGACATAATCCGCAATTTCCTGCAATTTCCCCTTACGGATAAAAGTTCTGGAATCCGGATGTTTCATTTTTTGTGTAAATCGTTTCTTGGTCTTGGCTCCGGCAGTCAGGGCCAAAAACTCTAACTCATCCAAATATTCCTGAATTTGCTCTTCGGTTTGATTTTCAAGGATGGCCCCGACCAGCACCGCATATTCAGTTTCCCGTAGGAGTTGATTTTGCTTTTCTCCAATATTCCAATCCTCTGTTTTTCTTCCTTTTCTATTTCTCTTCATTAATGACTGATTAATGGTGAGGACTCTACTGTATGACTTGTATGGAGCAAAATATACCCCATGCAAGTAAAAAGCCCTCTTATCGAACAATTTTCCACCAATATAAGGTAATTCGCCACAATAAAGTTGCAGAATACATCCAAGACAACAAAAATAGTCATTATCTTGCCAACCTGTTAGTTTTGCCCCAAAATAAACTTAATGTAAGTTTAATACCACATTTACAGTTGGTTTTACGTACTAAAAACGACTAATTTGTGGTTACATTGAAAAACAGAATAATGGATAGAAGAAAATTTAACAAACTAATACTTGGGGCTCCCTTGTTATTAGCCTCCCCCAAAACTCTTCCGGCCATCAGTGGGCCTTATGGCATCCGAATCAAAAAACCACCGCGTTTACAAAAAGGTGACAAAGTAGGTTTGATTGCTCCGGCAAGTGCCGCCACACAAGAAAAATTTGAAAAAGCCATCTTTAATATTGAAAGCTTGGGACTAAAGGTCAGCGTGGGTACCTATGCCCATGAAAAGACCGGTTTTTTGGCCGGTGATGATGACAAACGCCTTTCCGATTTGCATCGAATGTTTGAAGAGGACAGTATCAAAGCCATTTGGGCGGTACGCGGGGGCTATGGCACCACACGCCTTATCCCTAGGTTAAACTATAGAATGATTCGTAAACATCCGAAGATATTAATCGGTTATAGCGATATTACCGCTTTAAGCAATGCTATTTTTGCACGTAGTGGCGTAGTTGGATTCCACGGGCCTGTGGCTTCGTCTGATTTCACGGACTACAACTTAGAATATCTGCAAAAAGTTCTTTTTGAAGGTCACGTCAAACTTACCGTCCAGATAGGCTATGCCAATAGCAATAATGTGTCTGACGCTTATCGCCAACAAGTCATTACGCCCGGTCATATGAAAGGGCATCTTGCCGGCGGTAATCTCTCCCTTCTCAGCGCGATGGTCGGCACCGGATATCTCCCTGATTTTAATAGAAAAATAGTCTTTATCGAAGACATCGGAGAAAAACCTTATCGGATTGACCGGATGCTGACTCAATTATTGACATCCACCAATTTAGCGAAAGCTTCAGGGATTTTACTGGGTATTTTTGAAGATTGTGAGACTGACGACCCCGAAAATTCTTGGACGTTGCAAGAAGTTCTTCGGGATCGTTTAGGAAAACTAGGTATGCCGGTTTTTTACGGCTTCCCTATCGGACATATCCAAGACCAGGCGACTATCCCCATAGGGATTACAGCCAAATTTGATACGACTTCGAGAGAACTCATTTACTTAGAGTCACCCGTCAAATAATGCAATTAATCGCCCACCGTTTTGATCTACTACTGCGGCATCCTTTTGTCATTTCTAAAGGCACCCGCAACTCCCAACCGTCTTTGATTGTGGAATTGCAGCAGGACGGATATTCCGGATATGGTGAAGCACCGGCTATTTTTTACTATGGTGTTACGGTGGAAGGGCTAACGGAACAAGCCATGCAGATTCGTGATTTTCTTGCGAATAAAAAACTGACCACTCCCGAGGCATTGTGGACATTGCTTGCGCAAAAAAACATCCATCCTTTTTTGCGTAGTGCCTTGGACGAAGCCGCTTATGACCTCTATGGAAAAATACACCAAATTCCTACTTGGAAATATATTGGCGGTCACTTGACAAACCTACCCATCACTAATTTTACTTTAGGTCTGTCTTCCCCACAGGAATTATTGCAAAAAATCCAAGAGACTCCATGGCCCGCCTACAAAATCAAACTAGGCCCTGAAGATGCCCTACAAACAGTGGAACTCATCCGCAATCATACCCACGCCCAACTTCGGGTTGATGCCAATGCCGCTTGGACGGTGGACCAAACCTTAGCACTAGCCCCCAAACTAAAAGCGTTGGGAGTAACCTTTATTGAGCAGCCTTTGGCGGTTGATGACATCCGCGGGATGAAACGATTATTTACCGAGTCTCCGCTCCCCATCTTCGCAGATGAAAGTTGTCAAACAGAAGAAGATATAGCCAAAGCCGCCGGACTTTTTCATGGAGTCAATATCAAATTAGCCAAATGCGGCGGCATCACTCCCGCCCGAAGAATGATTGCCGAAGCCCGCCAAAGGGGTCTTCAAGTCATGGTAGGCTGCATGGTAGAATCATCCGTTGGAATCAGCGCCATCGCACAACTTCTACCCTTTTTGGACATCGCCGATTTGGACGGCGCTTTGCTTTTAAAAAACAATCCGGCCCATGGCGTAAGCATTACGGATGGTGTCGTTTCCTTTGCCGGAGATGGAAATGGGGTTGTTTTGAAATAACCGGACTATTGGTTAAAGGTAAACGGTGAAGCTTGCCTGCTACAGTAAAAAAAGCAGCTTACTGCCCCTACCAAAAGCAACTTGTTGCGCCCTAAAGACCAAAAGCAACTTGTTGCGCACCAAAGACCAAAAGCAACTTGTTGCGCACCAAAGACCAAAAGCAACTTGTTGCGCACCAAAGACCAAAAGC
>JANTGI010000079.1 GCA_024762995.1 Saprospiraceae bacterium
TAAACAATACCAATACTTATGGATTTTGTAAAGGACTTTGCTAGAGACCGGTTATTTATTAAGAATCTGGAAGATCATGTAGCAGTGGATTCTTGGGTTACCAATAGTTGATTTTTATACCGCTCCTTCCACTCCCTATAGCCCAAGAATGCCAAAACTAAGAAAATAAAATACTGAATACCCGTAAAACCAAATCCTTTGACAAAGTAAAGCGGTACCGAAACCACATTCACCGCAATCCATGCAGGCCAGTTTTCTAATTTCTTATTCGCCATAAGCCACATCGCCGCAAAGGCCGCACCGGTCGTAAAAGTATCCAAATAGGGTGTGGCTTCACGAAATTCTTTTAGATGTCCAGAGGTCAATTTTGCGAAAGCATAACGCACAGAATTTCCAAAACTCAAATCCGGCATCACCGAATAATATCGATAAACTACTACCACAAATATAGATGTAAACACAAATATTCCCAAAGCCTTTAGTTTATCCATTGCATTGGTCTTCGTAATCGGGATATGCTTTTCTGTGCTTTCATCTACCTTGCTCCACATATACCAGCCGTAAATACTCATCACGGTATAGTATATATTAATAATCAAATCACCGTAAAGATTCCATTGAGAGAGCAGATAGACATACAATGCCGTACTGATTATCCCTGTCGGAAAAACCAATATATTCTCCTTCTTAGCAAACCACACACTGAGAATCCCCATAAAAGCCGCAATAATCTCCAAGCTGACCATCAGAGTCGATGCCCCCTTATACGGTTCTAAAAAAAAATTGAGTAGTTCCATTGATTATTTTTATTTTGTACCTGCTTAGGCGACTGCATATTTTCATTTGAGTTTGTGACAAATAGTGTGAACGCTATATAATTGACTCAATAACCACTACGACTTTTGAACCTCCCGTTACAGGCGGGCACCATAGGCATTTGAACCTGCCCGCAGTAGGCGGGCCTGCCCGTTACAGGCGAACGCCATAAGCAATTGAACACATTAAAATCCCCACATTATATCACGCATTCTTTTCATTTTTTTCACCCGTTTTTTCATCAACCAAAAAATCTAAACTTGCCCCCCCTTTCCGTTATGGAATACCTACTCCATACTTCCTATACAACCACCATTGTCCGAGCCCACGAAGACCCAAAAAAGCCATTAAAGCCAACCACAAGCGATGCACGCCCCATGAAGAAGCACTCAGATAATAAACCAACAAAAACACCCCGAATGCCAACAACATCGTATTGCGCATAGACCGGGTCGCTGTCAATCCAATGAAAACGCCATCCCAAATATACGAAGGAGTCCCAATAACCGGCAACAAAATCACCCAAAACAGTAAAGGCCGCGCAAAATTGACCACTTCCGCATCTTTCGTAAACAACGCCAATATGTTTTCTCCGCCCAAACCATAAGCCAGACTATACAACAAAGCCAAGCCCATTCCCCAATAAAGAGAGTATCGGATGGTCTTTTCCAGAAGCAGCGAGTTTTGAGCTCCTTTGTAGCGACCTACCAAAGATTCGGAAGCATAGGCAAAACCATCCACCCCAAAAGACATCCAATTTAAAAATTGCAGTAATACCACATTGCTCGCAAGGACCACTTCACCCATCTCCGCAGACTGGCTATAAAAGAAAAAGAAGGTCGTCGAAAGGCTCAATGTCCGAATAAATATATCTCTATTTATGCGAAAAAACGTCTTTAAGGGAGCTAAGTCCAACATGACTTTTTTCCGAAAGGAGCCAAACAAATAACGGTATCTATATCCAAACAAAACCACACCCATCAATACACCCACATATTGAGCGATGACAGTCCCCCAGGCCACGCCCGCCACTTCCATCCCAAAATGATAAATAAGAAGATAACTCAATAGAATATTTATCACATTGATGACAATCGTCAAAATCAAAGGAAAAAATACATTTTGCATCCCAAAATAGAAGCCAAACAGACCATAAAGCATCAAGGTCGCCGGAGCGGCAAGTATTCTAATATGAAAATATTCCTGTACCAAAGGTGTCAAAACAGACGGTGTTTGCATCAAATAAACCATCCCCTTTCTTATCGGCACACTAAATATCAATAAAAAAGCCGCTATCACCAACGACAATAATAGGGCACGCATTAAAGTGTGAATCATCCGAGATTCATCCCCCGCCCCAAACGCCTGTGCGGTCATTCCCACCGTCCCCATGCGTAGAAAACCAAAATTCCAATACAAAAAATTAAAAATCATCGACCCGAGACCCACAGCACCCAAATGCGCCGCAGAAAGCTGCCCCATCAACGCCGTATCCACCGAACTCAATAACGGGACAGATATATTCGTGATAATATTGGGAATAGCCAGGCCTAATATCTTGCCGGAAATACTATCTTTTATCCGGACAAGGCCTCCCTTAGCCATGAACGGGTGCGGATTTTAACTTGGCCTTTTGCATGTTCAAAAACTGCATAATTCTACCTATTGGCACATTCTTAGTCTTGGCAATTTCCAGGGCTTTTTCACCCATCTCTAAGGCCTTTTGATCCTGATTGGCCGCAGCCAACAAATTAGCGTAAGTATAATAATACTCCCAAAGCCCTCCGGTATGGGCCGCCTTTCCCGCTAATTCGATAGCAAAATCAAGCGTTTTGGGGCTTTTTGCGAAAGCTTTGTAGATATCAGTAGCTAATTGATGCTGTTTGGAAGCATCTTTTTTGATTATTTTTTTGCTGTATTTTTTGGCCGCTTTTAGATAGTTGGTTTCGTCCTTGACCGCTGCATAATACTTCATATCGGCTTTGTAACCAAACTCTTTGGCCTTTGCCGGATAGTTTTTCTTCATGAGACTTTTAGCTTCCGCCAAAAGATGCTCATCCTGAAATTCAATGGCCGTAGCCACCGTATGTTGACAAGCCGTCTCAATTAACTTGTTGACCGCCTCCTTGGATTTTAGGGCTTCAATGTCGGCACGATGCTCAATTAATAGATCAAAAACCTTAGAATCCGCCTGACTAACCGCATCAAAAATAAAGAGTAAATTTTCTTTTGTATTAAGGTCTTTTTGCGCACGCAAATACTGATTAGCAGCCTTGGCAGACGGCTTTCCGGCATTATTTAATGCTTTGACATACTTGCGTAAAAAAGTTGCATCATTCTTCCCTTGCGCAAATAAATCATCCATCTCATCCACATTCTCATAAAGGCTTAAAGCTTCTCGACCTAGTTTTATGAGACTTTGCGCTTGTTGGCCGCCTACTTTCTTTTTTACAATCTCCCCCGAATCATCAATAAACATCAATGTCGGATAAGCACGGACGGAATATTTAGCCCTAAAATCAACATCCCCCTTTTCCATATCAATCTTCATATTGATAAAGCGACTATTAAAAAAGTCACCGACTTCTTGCTGCGTAAATACATTAGCGGCCATGCGGCGACAAGGCCCGCACCAAGATGTATTGGCATCAACAAAAATCAAACGCCCCTCCTTTTTGGACAATTCTAGGGCTTCCTTCCAAGTACCGTGAAAAAACTCAATGCCTTGAGCAATACCTGCTGTCGCAAAGGTCGCCAACAACAACAAAGAAAATAATATCTTTTTGATCATCATAATGGTCTATTTTGAACACTCAAAGAATCTCTGAATGCCGATTTATACAGTAAATTTTCAAACTTCTCTCTCTCCCCCCGAAACACATTAAAGTCAACACAACCCTTGATGCCCTCCAAATGCCCGCAATCTCCATATTGCCAAAACGACCATTGGCGGCCGAATGGTATAAATGGGGGATTATTCGGTGAGTTATACCGCGCAATCCAGATTGGATAACCATCAAACTCCTCGCCGGTAAAATGTGACAAATAAAATTTTTGGTTGGTATATATTATCGGTTTTACGCCATAATGTGCCTCCACAGCCTCCAACCAGATAAGCGCATTTTCCCGCAAGGTTTTCTTTTGGAGCTTGCCGGTTATTTCGGCATCCAGCACCGGAGGCAAATCTCCTTTCTCCAGTTGAACAACCTCCGCAAAATGCTTCGCTTGGTCCAAAGCAGGAGAATAAGGACTAAAAAAATGATACGCTCCACGAGTCATTCCGGCCTCTTTGATTTCTTTCCAAAATTTTGGAAATAAGGTGTCTTGATGCTCACTGCCTTCCGTTGCTTTCACAAAGGCAAAGTCAATCCCTTGTTGGGCCACCTTTTTCCAATCAATCTTCTGCTGATGGTGTGATATATCTATTCCTTGCACCGCATAATCATCCATACGCTTTGTTTCATGCGTACAAGACGAAAAAAGTTGTATCCAAACTATCAGTAAGCTAATCTGCTTCAAAATGGTCGTATAAGTTCATCTATAAAACTCTTGGCCAACCATTAGGTTGACAAAATGGCCTGTTTCTTTCATCTACATGGACTACCTAAGGGTACCTATCGAATAAAAAGCACGATTATCGGCCGTTCTTTAATTAATCAGAATCACCTTCATCCAAACATCTTTTTCCGGCTGGTCTCTTTTATTGGTTTTTACCTCGGCAATTTTATCAATTACATCCAATCCTTTTATCACATAGCCAAAAACCGTATATTCCATATCCAACTGCGGAGTTCCGCCCTTGGTCAGATAGTCTTTTCTTTGATCAGGGCTGTAGGTAAATCCACGCATCTGTTCTATTCTATCCAAAATTGCATTCGTCACTTTCTTGCCTTGAACAATATAAAATTGCGACCCGGAAGAGCGCTTTTCAGGATTAGAAGGCCCACCCGTCCTGGCAGCAGCAATCGCTCCCTTGGTATGTACGTATCTAGGCGAAAACTCCGCAGGAATGGTATAACCCGGGCCTCCCGTACCAATAGCTCCTAAGCTGGGGTCTTTAGAATTAGGGTCTCCTCCTTGAATCATAAATCCCCGTATCACACGATGAAACAACAAACTGTCATAAAAATTTTCTTCTGCTAACTTAGAAAAATTATCTCGGTGCAATGGAGTCTCATCAGAGAGTTTCACAAGCATATTTCCGTAAGGTGTTTGGATTTCGGCAAGGCAATCTTTTGGTGGCTTCACGATAACTATTTGTTTTTTTGTTCTCACTTTTTTTCCTTTAAACGCCTTTAAGGTGACGTTATAATGACCTGACTTGGTGTAATGATGCATTGGCGCCTCTTCCGTGGAAGTCTGGCCATCTCCAAAATCCCATTCATACCTGTCGGCCTTGTGGGAATCATTCGTAAATTGCACATCTGCCGGTGCTTCATAGGTCTTCATTGTCGTTTTAAACTGTGCAATGGGTTTGGAACATGAGGCTACAAATAATAAAATCATCATTCCAAAAGTAAACTGTTTCATAAATAGTGTTTATAGAATACGACCAAGATGAATGCACACGACATACACTTTATTTTGGATGGTATCCCTATGCAATAATTATAACTACTCGCGGGGTGCTCTTGACTTAGAGAAGAGGCTATACTAAACCGCATGGCACCGCTGATTAGTTACCAATAATTTTATCAAAATAAGGAACGGTCATTCTCATTAAATATTTTTCCTTCTCTTCTTCGCTTCCGCTAAAAGGTTTTAGCTCTTTCCAATGAGGCCAACCATCATCGTCATACCGGTCAAACTCAAAATAACCTTCCGGTGTCATCAGACGACATGTAGCAATATGCAATAAGTATTCCTTTTCTTCTTTTGAGAAGTCCTCACGTAAGATACCAAGCTCTTGAATACCGATCAAGACCATAATTTGGTTAAAATCAGGCAGTTTTTCAAGATTCAAAGTATCCTTGACATAATGCCTAATCCGTAACCATTCGAAATCCAATTGCCAATCATCCATGTTTCGTATCTAAATTGAAGCGCAAAAATAGGGGAAAATAATAATAAGGGTGTAGCTAAATACATGAGTTTGGGAGATTAGGAGCCTGCCTGCCACCGCTTCGCTTTTTAGACGTCAGGCAGCGGCACCAGATTGCTAAGCTCGTTGCCTGCCTACCACTTAGGTAGGCCTGCCTACCGCTTAGGTAGGCCTGCACTTTTATTTCCCGCAGACCTGCCTACTACCCAAAAGAAAGGTAGGTTTGCGCAGATTGACAGCACCAGATTGCTAAGCTCGTAGCCGGCCTACCGATTAGGTAGGCCGGCGGAGAGATTGGTAAGCTGGACTTTTATTTCCCGCAGACCTGCCTACTACCCAAAAGAATGGTAGGTTTGCGCAGATTGACAGCACCAGATTGCTAAGCTCGTAGCCGGCCTACCGATTAGGTAGGCCTGCGGAGAGATTGGTAAGCTAGACTTTGAAACAAAAGCCCACCCAATCAAAACACCTAAAACTTAACTCCCAAAGTCAGAGAAAGCGTACTTTTCCGGGTGTCCAAAACGGCTCCATTGGGCTTCAAGTAGTCGCCTTCAAATGGGCTATATCCTTCTTCTCCCTGACTTAAGCGATAAGCCAAGTCCACAAAAAATCCATCTTCCCGAAAACCAATCCCTGTACTATACACTTTCTTGAAAGAATTCTCTCCGGCTATCGGCGAGCCATACATCCCCAATCCCGCTCTAAATCTCAAATTATTATAAGCATATTCGCCTCCTACCCTAAAATTAACCGTTTGTTGAAATTCTTTGGCAATGGATTGATTCAATTGCTTCTCTAACAACCTAGTTTCCTCTGTCTTTAAATCACTGGTCAAGTTAAATGTCCCAACAGAATAATCCACCATCTCTACCTCCGCATTCACAAAGCCTTTGCGCCCTACAATAGCACCCAAACTACCGACAGCACGCCACGGTGTCTTTACCTTATAATCAAAAAGACCATCTTCCGGGGTATCTTCCGCTGAAGAAGTCCCGTTTCCATCGGTATATTGATAAAACATCGTATTGGTATAACTATCACTTAGACTAATCCAAGTCGGTGAATGCACCGCAAGACCGGCTCTCACTGTTTGATTAACCTTGTATATTAATCCCAATTTTAGGTTAAATCCGGTCCCGGATGTAGAGACACTCTCGTCGTACCGTAATTTATCAAAGTATAAAATAGACTCCTTTTTGTCTTCTTCATAGTAGGACTTCTCTTTCTGAAAATCAACCAACGCCACTCCTACAGCAAGTCCCACAGATAGTTTTTCCTCATAATTTCCCGCAAGGGCTACGGTCAACTCTCCCATATTCCCCTTATTAGAAACCTCTTGACGGTGATAAAATGTATCCAAAACACCATTAAAATCAGATTCATAATTCAAATCATTGTTGTCATCGTATATAGCACTCACACTGGCAGCAAGCCCTGCTCCATAGGGATCCAACTCATCAGCTTGATAACCATTTGCATCAGCCACAAATTTTTGAATCAATGATCCCTGCCCATCTCCTTCAAAGGTAAAGTTACGGTTATAAGATATTTGTCTATTATAGCCTATGGCAAAGTTCATTGTTTTCCAACGTATGTTCTTCGGACGACTAGTAATCACCATACCTAAATTAGGCAATTGCATATATGACTTGGCAGTCCCTAGGGTATTTGTGCCGTAAGTAGCATCCGTTTGAGTCTTATCCAAACCGATAGTGATATTAAATTCCGAGCGTCTATATCGCCCTAGCCCGGCGGGATTTTGGGTAATCGCCCCAAAATCTGCCCCTAAGGCACCCAGACTTCCACCGACACCTACTGTGCGAGCAGAGCCATCAACCTCCGTTAGAGAGTATTGGAGTATCTCTGAATAACTTTGACTATAAGCCCAGTTTAAAATCAATAAAAAGGTCAACGCAAGAAGATATTTATTTGGAATGTAGCGCATGATTGTGGTTTGAGTTTGAACAAAAAAATAGCAGAGTCGAAATGGGCTTCGGCCCTGCCGTGCATTATCTTATCCGGAGTTCAATTACTGAATGGAGACCCCGTTTCCTTAAATTTCTCATGATTCATTTAATCTATTCAAGGCATAGACATAGCGGCCCATCACAATGAAAAAAGCAAGTCAGGAAGAAAAACCTATTGTTTGTATCCAATTTTGATTCGCTATTTGAATCCAAAGGTTTAGTCATACTCCGGCTCTTAGTTTGTTCTGATTGGCTTTCGCAAATTTACAAAAAATCCGGTGACTGAAGGACTCCATCAATCACCGGATTACTTTTTTAGTGTCTGCGGCTTCGACTGCGAGAAGAACTACTGCCGGAAGAACCGGAACTGCGTCTGGAACTTGAGCTAGTGCTAGAACTTCTGGAAGGTCTGGTACTACTGCTTCTAGCGCTAGAGCTTTGTGATGGTCTTGATGTTGATGCTCTACGGGTTGGACGTGAAGCAGGTGCTCTTTGCGGGCGAGACTCATAGCTGCTTCGAGTTTTAGTCCGTTTTGTTGGACGTGCAGCGGGCTTACGCTCCGGACGAGATTCATAGTTACTTCGAGTACGTGTCCGCTTTGTTGGACGTGCCGCAGGCTTACGCTCCGGACGAGACTCATAATTGCTTTGAGTACGTGTCCGTTTTGTTGGTCGTGCAGCAGGCTTACGCTCCGGACGAGATTCATAATCGCTTCGAGTACGAGTCCGCTTTGTTGGTCGTGTGGTAGGATTATTATTCCTAGTCGCAGGCTCCAAACCTCTTGATTTTTTAGTCATTTTCCTGGTTGCCGGCTTTCTTGTTGGAGCAGGAGTAGGAGTAGTGGTATTCCTCCTAGTTTTCTCAACGGAGCTCTTTCTAGCCTGATTGGCTTTTTTCGCAGGCGTTCTAGTAGGAGCGCTAGCGGGTGCTGTGGCTCTTACTTTTCCATAAGTATCATTGTTCTTTTTGAAAGGCTTTCTACTCTTGGTTGATCCTGAATTAAAACCATTTCTACTGCCGGTAGCTTTCGTGGCCTTTCTTACCGATGCGTGATGACGTGGGCCATAGTGGATGCCCTTGTTATCCGCATAGTTGTTATAGTTGTAATAATTGTTACTGTAGTAGTTATTGCTATAATAATTATTGCCATAGCCATAGCCATATCCATTGCCGTAATAGCTATTGTAGTAATTGCCCCCATAGTAATTATTTCCGCAAGAGAAAGGATCGTTATAAGAGTAATATGGATAGCTACCCCAAGAGTTCCAGCCATAATTATTATAAACATTGACCGACAAAATAGGTCGATTCCAAGCCCAAGAATTATAGAATCTTCTATGTCTCCAAGGGCGATATGGACGATAATAATCATTGACTACATAAATAGTCGTCCCGTAGTCATAAAACGGATCGTAGAAATATTGATTGACATAAAAATTATCATAGAATCCAAATCCTCGATTATGACGATGAAATCTTCTGATTCTGGATGAGTAATAATACTCATAATCCTCTTCATCATCGTAGTTCTCTTCGTAGAATTCATCATTCTCATCATCGGAGTCCGTTGATGCGTAATAGTTGGTGTTGTCATCGTCCCCGGATTGATAATACATATCATCCTGAGCAGCCAGCGAAATGGAAAATACCAATCCCATTAGCGCGAACATGATTAGTTTGAAGTTCATATTTTTCATGATTAAAATTTTTAGGCAACTTAAAAGATTAGCAATAACGGATGACAAATCTCTTTTTTTTGGTTTGAAAGGAACATTGTTCCATTATTACAGTACGAAATTATTACTTTTGCAGCACACTTACTGTTAATAACCTATTAAAAGGCGGTAAGTTTGTGTTAAAAATGTTAAAAAATGACCATTTGGCCATAAAATAAAGAAAAATTCATGGGAAAAGAGATCACTAATCGGGACGAAAACTACTCACAGTGGTATTTAGACATTGTAAAAAAAGCCAATTTGGCCGAAAATTCTGCAGTGCGCGGCTGCATGGTCATTAAGCCACATGGCTTTGCGGTCTGGGAAAATATGAGAGACCAACTCGACAAAATGTTTAAAGAAACCGGTCATGTCAATGCTTATTTCCCCTTATTCATCCCTAAAAGTTTCTTGAGCAAAGAAGCCGAACATGTCGAAGGTTTTGCAAAAGAATGTGCCGTAGTTACCCATCATCGCCTCATGAATGACCCGCATGGTCAAGGTGTGGTGGTCGATCCGGATGCAAAGTTGGAAGAAGAATTGATCGTCAGACCGACTTCTGAAACCATCATCTGGAATACTTACCGGGACTGGATCAAATCTTACCGTGATTTACCTCTACTTATCAACCAATGGGCCAATGTCGTCAGATGGGAATTGAGAACACGGCCCTTTATTCGCACCGCAGAGTTTTTGTGGCAAGAAGGTCATACCGCTCACGCAACTCGAGACGAAGCCATCGCAGAAACTCGAAAAATGCTTGATGTCTATGCGCAGTTTGCGGAAGAATACATGGCCATGCCCATAATCAAAGGGGTAAAAACCCCAAATGAACGGTTTGCAGGTGCCGAAGATACTTACACCATTGAAGCTTTGATGCAAGACGGAAAAGCGCTTCAGGCCGGAACTTCCCACTTTTTAGGGCAAAACTTTGCCAAAGCTTTTGATGTCCAATTCCTTACGGAAAACAATAAATTGGAACATGTGTGGGCTACTTCTTGGGGAGTATCTACGCGTTTGATGGGTGGTTTAATCATGACGCATTCGGATGACCAAGGCTTGGTACTTCCTCCAAAATTAGCGCCCTACCAAGTGGTCATCATCCCTATACCCAAACCCAACGATGAGATTAATACCGTCGCTAATGATGTCATGATGAGCTTGCGCAAAAAAGGCATCAAAGTCCGTTATGACCAAGACAAGAAAAAACGTCCCGGCTTTAAATTTGCCGAATATGAGATGCACGGCATCCCTGTAAGAATCGGCATCGGCAAACGGGATTTAGAGAAAAATCAAGTGGAAGTAGCCCGTAGAGATACCAAAGAAAAAACCTTTGTGCCCTTAGACGGATTAGAGGACTACATCACCAATCTCTTAGACGATATTCAGCAAAACTTATTGAATCGTGCCAAAGCATATCGCGATGAGCACATCACCAAAGTGGATAACTTCGATGACTTTAAAAAGGTGCTTGATGAAAAAGGCGGTTTTATCCTTGCCCACTGGGACGGTACCACCGAAACAGAAATCAAAATCAAAGAACTCACGAAGGCTACTATCCGTTGCATTCCTTTGGACAACAAACCGGAAGACGGACTTTGCATCCTAACCGGAAAACCTAGCAAACAAAGGGTTTTATTTGCGAAAGCTTATTAAATCGGCATAACGGCACTAAGTACCAAAACCTGAGTAATTCATTCAAATTTGATTTTGGGCCAACAAACCCAGATTGATTATGGGCAGCTGAAATGCTTGAATAGCGGTAAAATCTGCGATTACCTTCCTCAGGTCTGCGGTGGAAATCTGCGATCATCTGCGGTTAAAATCTGCGCAAATCTGCGGGAAATTTTCTTTGAACCACTAAGGAGCACTAAGAACACTAAGGACACAAAACCCCAAAAAAATCAAAAACCCCAAACTTCTCAACTCCTAAACTTCTCAACAAAAATCTGCGTAAATCTGCGGTTAAAATCTGCGTAAATCTGCGGGAAATTTTTTTAAAAAACCATTCTTTTCCTGTAAAGTCCAGCTTACCAATCTCTCCGCAAGCTACGAGCTTAGCAATCTGGTGCCGTCAACTTCTAAACTCATCAACTCCTAAACTCAATAACTCAATAACTCCCCAATAGCCCGACCCACCTTCTCCGCACTACCAATCATTTCACGTTCCAAAGTATTGTTCAGGGGGATAGCCGGCAAGTTCTGAGCTCCCAAAGTCCTAACCGGGGCATCCAGATACTCAAAGCAATTTTCTTGGATACGTGCGGCAATGCTTTGGGCAAAAGTATTATTGACCGCTTCTTCGGTGACGACTAATATTTTTCCATGTTTTTGGGCTTGCTCAAAGAGGAGTGCAGTATCCAGTGGCGCCAAAGTCCGAAGGTCTAATACCGTCACTTGTTGTGGATATTTTTTAGCCGCTTGGATGGCCCAGTGGACGCCCATTCCGTAAGTCACGACTAAAACCGCATTGTCCTTCATGTCTTTATCCGTGTGAACAATATTACCTTTTCCGAAAGGGAGGACATAGTCGTCATCCGGTTCCACATTCATGGCTAGTTCAGTGCCCGGCACCTTCGACCAATACAAGCCTTTGTGCTCCAATACAACCACCGGATTTGGATCCAACCAAGCCGATTTCATCAAGCCTTTTAAGTCGGCACCGTTACTTGGGTAGGCGATTTTGATGCCGCCGATATTAGTTAGAACAGATTCCACACTAGAAGAATGGTAAGGCCCGCCTGCACCATAAGCACCAATCGGTACCCGTATGACACAAGAAACCGGCCACTTGCCGCAAGATAAATAATACGAACGACTCACTTCCGTAAACAACTGATTAAGCCCCGGCCAAATGTAATCCGCAAATTGCACTTCCACAATCGGCTTTAGACCCACCGCCGACATCCCCGCCGTACTACCGATGATAAAAGCTTCTTGAATCGGGGTGTTGAATACCCGCTCTTGCCCAAATTTTTCCGCAAGGGTAGAAGCTTCTCTAAAAACACCACCCAAACGCAACCCCACATCTTGTCCGTACAATAGGCTTTCCGGGTGAGCTTCCATGATTTCTTTGACTGCCATTAAGCCATGATCCACCATGACTCTCGTCTCGCCATTTTTCGGTGACCGCTCCCCTTTTTCTTCGGTTACAGGTGTCGGTGCCATTGCAAAATCATATAAATCTTCCGGTTTGGGGTCTTCCGCTTTGGCTGCTTTCGCAAAATCCTTATTCACGGACTCGGTCACTTTTTTTTCCGCAAGGGATAATTGCCGCTCCGTAAAACCATTTTCGAGTAGATAATTGCGTAACTTGGGTAACGGATCCCGCTTCCAATGTGCCGGCAAATCATCCCGATACCAGTCTTTGCGCACACCGGAAGTATGATGATGCAACAGCGGCACTTTGGCATGAATCAGGACGGGACGACGCTCTTTTCGGATGTAGGCGATGGCTTCTTGAACGGTCGAATAGCTTAATTCAAAGTCCGTTCCATCAATACTCATCGACTTGATGCCCTTAAATCCCTTGATGTATTCTGCGGCATTTTGCGCACGAAATTCTTCTTCATGGGCCGATATATCCCAACCATTGTCCTGCACTAAATATAGAATAGGTAGCTGCTTTAAGGCAGCCATTTGAAAGGCTTCGGAGACTTCGCCTTCCGTAATTGACGCATCTCCAAACGAACATACGACTATGGGATTTTTTCCTTTTTTGGGCGCAAGTCCGACCTGCTCCTTGTATTGTATGCCCAATGCCGCACCCGTTGCCGGAATGGCTTGCATCCCTGTCGCTGACGACTGAAAAGGTATTTGGGGGCGATGCTCGTCCTTTAGACTCGGGTGAACATAGTAGATGCGACCACCGGAAAATGGGTCGTCTTTCTTGGCAAGCAATTGCAGCATCAACTCGTAAGGAGTGATATTCATCCCCAACATCATGGATTCGTCCCGATAATACGGATAAACATAATCTTGGGGCAACAACTGCATCCCCACCGCCAACTGTATCGCTTCGTGCCCGCGAGAAGTCGCATGCACGTAGGTATAAGTGATTTTCTTTTCGGCTTCGTATTTGTCGGTTAGGCACTTAGCCGTAAACATCAACTCATAGGCTTTTTTGAGTTGGGATTTGCTTAGGATGTTTTTTTTGGTTGTAGGCATCTTGGTGGCATTGTATCGGCGGTTTTAGTCGCCCGGATGAATGAATCGAAAGACCATAAGTCGCCGTTATATTATGTTTTCTTAAATATCAACATCATTCCGGTCGTGTGGCTATAAGTAGATTGATGGTTGCTATTGATGGCGTTAGACGAGACCAATTCATAGCCTTTGTGGGCCATTTCAATGAGTGTGGCTTGAATGTCCCGGGCGAGTTGGTCTCCGTTGGGTTGGTATTTCATTTTCATGGCAGACTTCACAATGTCGGCGGTGACGAAAATGGTTTTGTATTGGTTCATTTGTATTGTTATACGGGTTTAGAGTGCATATTAGGACTTAAATCGCTTAATAAAATCCTTTGTAAAATCGGATAATACCAATCGACCACTGATGGCAGCCCTTTCGGGCAAAAGCGTATTCCAGTTTTCTGTTCCCGCCCAAAAGACTTTTTTGAGTGCGGCCATGGCTTCAGGACTATATTTGACTAATTTTTGCGCAAGCGTGTCGATGTACTCGTCCATATCTGCGGCATTATCGAATACTTCCGCAAAAAGCCCTTTTTCTTTGGCCCATTGGGCACTTCTCCAATCAGCGGCATCGATGGACATGGCCGTAAATGCCGAATGGCCAATCTTGTGTTCTACTGCCGGTCCAACAACAAAAGGCCCGATTCCGATGGCTAATTCGCTCAATTTTACGGAAGCGTATTGGGTGCTTACGCAAAAATCCGTGGCAGATGCAAGCCCGACGCCCCCACCAACAGCCTTGCCTTGGACTCTTCCGATGATGAATTTGGGGCAAGTCCGCATGGCATTAATCACATTGGCGAATCCCATAAAAAAGGCTTTGCCGGTCTCTATATCTTGGATGGCGACGAGTTCGTCAAAGCTGGCACCCGCACAAAAAGTACGATCTCCGCCGCTACTTAACACGATGACTTTGGCATCCGGATTTTGGCCTGCGTCTTTGATGGCTTGCGCCAAACGAGCTAGTTGTGCCCCGGGCATGGCATTGTGCGCCGGATGGGCAAATTGTATGTAGGCCACGTGGTCTTTTAGCGTGGTTGTCACAGTACCTTGTTGAGTTGTATTCATTGGTCAGGTTTGTGGGGTAAAGTTAGTGTTTTTTTTGTAAACCTGAGTTCAATTGTAAAATTGAGATTGAGTACTCAACTTCCTTCAATTCTTTACTAACTGTCCACGGCTAAGTATCTAATGGCTAGGCTGCACGTTATGATACTATCAGGGTAATATATGTTTTAGTAAATATTTTTTTTGATTTACCTTTTTTTAAATTTCTTCGGGTGTGTTTCTCGACAATAAGATGTGAGCCGTTAATACTCATCTCAAAACCTTCTTTATCATCACATACTCCAATAGAATAACGATACGACAAAGAGTCTGTTATGAAGTATTCCATAGAGCCACCACCATAGACTCCATAGCTTTTATAAAAAATCTCGACAAACACCCCTTTTTCCAAAGTTTTGCTTTCTATATGATTCCATCCATCCCTATTATTATTACAGCTATAAATAAACACTATAGAAATAAACAATAAGAGCATAACACATAAAGTCCTGTTCATAATATTTTACTTTTTTTGAACATCCTAGGGCATAATCTTCTGTTTCAAATGGCACCGGTGGAAGCAAAGGTCTCTTTTGCAGTTCAACTTGGCGGGATACTACTACGCCATTCCAACACTGGCAAATGAACCTGCCTACAGAAGACAGGTTTGCCAGCACCAATAACCGTTATTCCGTCAAAATTTCTTGAACATACCCCCAAAGGATAGGGTATGGAATGACTTCAAACTCCATTCCTTGATTAGAAAGGTCCAATTCTATATTCTCTAATTTTTCAAAGTAAGGGGTCGCTTTGTGGATGACTTTAGTTTTTGAGTAATTGCCCCGTTTGAGACATTGAATTATCTTAATAAAATAGCCGGTACGAAGCGAAATGTTTGATAACTTTCTTTTCTTGTATTTCATTAGTGCTTCAATCTTGTGGTCTAAATCATCATATTTTTCTTCATAGAGTAAAATTAAAACCTGTATGATTAGGATACTAATGTTCATGCCCTGCTTGTCTCGGGAAAAAACGGGTACTTCATTCACGAATTTGGAGAGTCTGAATTGTTTGAGTGCCCCTTTTTCTCTTGGAGATAGTTCGACTTTACCAATGAGCTGAACAAAAGAAATATAGGCATTATAGATGTACCAAGTTTCTTTGTTAACTTCTGATAGGGAGTCAAAGCGTTTATTTTTTAATGTGGTTTTGATTGAGTTCCAAGCTTTTTTGTAGTCCAAGCTATAGAATTGAATCATGACTTCCAATTCTTTTAGTTTAAACCAGCCTTTGGAGTTTACCGGCATGTATTTTTCCGCAAGGAGGATGTCGTTGTTAGCACCCTGATAGTTCTTTAGCATGATATGGGCTAATATTCTTTGTTGTAGAAAGATACTAATGATTCTATTGGGGAAGAACGGTTTTTTTTGGTAGTAAGAAATGGCTTCGGTTGCGATACTTACGGTCTCTGGCCATTTATATTGAGTCATGGGAACGTAAATCCTGAGCAAGAAATGAATGCGGAGAAATTGCTCAGACCTTAATTCTTTGGGGACTAAATCCAGCCTTTGCAGGTAGGTTTGGATTTGTTCTGTCATGTGTGGTTTGGGGGATTTGTTAGCAATGTAAGGCATAATACTTCTTTGATAGTACTCAAAAGCCTTTAGTTCTTCTCTTTTTACATCAAAATGATGCCACATGATTTTATTGTGTTTTTCATATTCTTGGTGTTTTTTTGAATCCATAGCATACATAAGCCTAAGAAAGCCTGCTGAATGAAAGATAAGATCTGTAATTTGATATTTTAGTGCTTGTTTTAAAACAATGGTTCGGTAAAAATTAGGCGGCAATTTTGCCGATTTTTCGGACTTGTTCTCGCAACGGACTCATTTTTTGGCTATTATGCTTCAAATCTG
>JANTGI010000080.1 GCA_024762995.1 Saprospiraceae bacterium
CCCTACAAGTCCAGCTTACCAATCTCTCCGCAAGCCTACCTAATCGGCAGGCAGGCTACGAGCTTAGCAATCTGGTGCCGTCAACCTGCCTGACGCCTAAAAAGCGAAGCGGTTGGCAGGCAGGCTTCTAAACCAGCGATGTCCGAAGGACAAGCGCCTAAACTCCTAAACTTCTCAACTTCTCAAACTCAAACTCCCATCAACATCCTATCAATCGCCTTACAAGCCCTAAATCCATCCGCGATAGCACTAATCGCATCCGCAGTCCGATTGGCAGAATCTCCCCCTGCATAGATTTTTGGATCGCCTGTACGTTGGTGCTCATTGACCACAAAACGACCACGTTCGACCTTGATGCGCTCCATGAACTCATCTTCTAAGAAGGTATAGTCCCCTTGCTGGCCGATGGCCGCCATGACCGCTGTTACTTCCAAAATGGTGTTGCTGCCTTCGATGGCAACCGGTCTTGGGCGTCCGCCCTTATCGTCGGCGACCATTTCAGCTTTTAGGTATTCGATGGCTTTGACTTTGCCGTTTTCGTCTTTGTGTATTTTGATGGGGATAGCTTGTGGTTCAAAGTGGATACCTTCTTCTTCAGCCCCTTCGATTTCTTCCCAATCAGCCGGCATATCTTTAATTCGGCGGCGGTAGAGCATGGTGACTTCTGCGCCCATCCTTGCGGAAACACGAGCGGCATCAATAGCGACATTACCACCACCGATGATGGCGACTTTATTTCCAATTTCTACATCTTCATCGGAATTAATCATGTGCAGATAATTCACCGCTTGCATGGAGCCAATGGCATCTTCTCCATCAATGCCCAAAGTCCAAGCTTTCGGGAAACCGACACCCATAAATACCGCATCACTTTGGTCATAAATCTCTTTGAAAGCAATGTCTTTTCCGACTTTAGTATTAAAATTAATTTTTACGCCGATGCTCTGAATATATTTAATTTGTTTCTCGATGGACTCTATTGGGAAACGATATTTTGGAATCCCGTACATGGTCATTCCACCGGCTTTTGGATTGGCTTCGTAGATGGTCACGCTGTAACCTTTCAAGGCCAAATAATAAGCCGCAGTCAGTCCCGAAGGTCCCGCTCCAATCACTGAAACCTTGTATCCGTTAGGTACTTTTATTTCCGGGTTGACAATTTCGCGTGTCATTTGTGCATCGATGGCCGTCTCGGTGGCATAGCGTTTTAGCCAGCGAATTGCCACGGGTTCTCCCCGTGTGCCAATCGCACAAACATCTTCACAACGCCTAGTACAAACCTTTCCGCACATTTCAGGAAGGGGATTATTGTCATATATAATTCGCAGAGCATCAGCGTCTTTTGCGGAAGCTATCGCATTAATGTACTCCGGTATGTGCATGTGATCAGGACAAGCTTCGGTACACAATCCACAAGAAATACACCGTGCCGCTTCTTCTTGAGCTTGCTGTTTGTTGTAGCCTAATACCACTTCCGCAAAACTCTTGACACGCTCCATTCCTTCCAATTCCTGCATGGGAACACGAGTAAAATCATTGAGTGATTCTTCGACGGAAGACGTATAGCTCAATTTATCTTTGGCTTCCGGATTCGCCACGCCGGCCACCCACAAAAAATTATTGGGGTCATCATCCACATGCAAAAATTCTTTGGTTAAAGCCAAGGAACCCGTCGGGCAAACATCCACACACAATGCACAATAACAACAACGACCATAGTCAATTCTTGGACGCAAACCGGAGTCTCCTTTTTCGCCTTCCACGCCATCCACCCCGACCATGTCAATGGCTTCGTTCATACAGATGGTTGAGCAGTTTCCACAACCGATACACACGTCGATTTCGTTGTAGTGAAATCCCCGATATCTATCAGACGCTTCGACCGGAATTTCCGGATACTGAAGTGTGTGCGGAAGCTTCGCAAACTGCTTGATGGAAGTCAGTGGCTTCAGTGTTCCTTTTAGTTTGAAAAAGCTCATGTTTTTTTAATTTTTAGGACTTTCTTACCGTTCAATTTCCGGAGCGCAAGTCCCCAGACTATTCATAATAGTAGAGACATCCGAAATATTCTGTCCTACTAAAACATCTTCCAATAAGGTCATAGCATGCACATACGCCGCTCCCCGAAGGTGCACCCGGCGTGGTTTGTTCGATCCGTCACTGACCACATAAAAACCGATTTCTCCGCGTGAAGACTCTGTTCTGGCGAGTGCGTCTCCGGGTGGAATGGTCCATTTTTGTGGATTCGGTACTTTATTGTAAATGGCTCCTTCAGGCATTTTTTCGATGACTTGGCGGATGATGCGGATGGATTGCCGCAACTCTTCCCGACGCACCAAGGCCCGACCCCAAATATCGCTGGATGTTTCCGTTGGAATCTTAAAATCCAATTTGTCATACACTTCATAAGGGTCATCAATCCGAATATCACTACGGATGCCTGCGCCACGCAATACCGGCCCAACCACCCCGCGTTCAATAATTTGCTTAGGTGATACATAACCGACTCCTTGCGTTCGTTTTTGGAAAATACTATTCTCAAACATCAAATTATCATAGTCCTTCAATCGACCTTCCAGATAATCCATCGTCTTTAACACCTTATCGGCAAACCCTTCCGGAAAATCCCGACGCACGCCACCCGGCCAAATGTACATGTGATAAATCCGTGCTCCCGTCAATTCTTCAAATAAATCCAAAATATAATTCCGATCTCCGACCGTCCATTGCCCGACGGTATATAATCCCGTTGAGCCGGCTTGTCCAGCATGCCAAAGTAACAGCGATCCGATTCTGGCCAATTCCAGCATCATCACTCGAATGTATTTTGCCCTTTCGGGAACGATGCGACCTTCGATGGCTTCGACGGCACGGGAGTAGGATTCTTCCATAGGATCCGGTTCGGGCACACAAAATCGGCACATCAACGTAAAGGTCTGTAACCAATTCCGTTTTTCGGCTAACTTCTCAAAAGCACGGTGTAAATATCCGACTTCGGTGGTGGCTTTGACGATGGTATCGCCTTCCACTTTTAGGCGCACCATCATGTTGCCGGTGATACCGGGGTGCTGCGGTCCTAAGTATAATGTCGTCGCTTTTTCTCTCACTGTCTGCTGTATTTTTTGGCGAAATCCGGAATCTCTTCCTGTGAACGCTTGATGATGGCTTCTCTGACATCTTGGGCATCTTCTCGACCGGGTCGTGTATGAAAAACTTCTTGCGCATAGGCTTCCGTATCAAAATCCCGCAACATCGGTGGCGGCCCGTCCCAGTCTTCCAAAAGAAACTCTTCGGCAGCTATAAGTCCCTTAAAATCAATACCATACATCTCTTTGAACTCTCTTTCGTAGGTGTTTAGTTGGGGCCAAATCATGTCCATATTTTCCATCACCGGATTCTCTCTATTCAAACGGGTGCGGATATAAACACGCAATTTTTCGGTTGGCGACCAAAGCATAAATACCAGCTCCAAAGTGCCATCTTCAATCCAATCCACAATCCCCACATGCATCAGATGAATAAATCCAAGTTGCTCTTTGCAGAAAAATAAAATGGCCGGTGTTCGCTGTTTGGAGACCGAAATATCCAACCTGTTTTTATCTGCATAGATCTTGTCTTGCGACAAAACGAAATTCTCCTTTATCCTGGCTCTAATCGTATCAAATCTTTTTCCTTTATCCATTTTTCTTTTGTTTGGCGGATGAAACTACCAGTTGTAATCGGCGAAATTCCAATTTTTAATAATCTTTTTTTGGTTGGCTCTGTACCAGTCAAAGTTTTCTTCATAGCGTTTGGGGCCATCGGCGACGCCGGCTTTGATTAAGTCTTGCAATTTGCCAAAACCACTCAACACTGCTTCCGGACGGGGCATACACCCACTGATATAGACATCGACCGGAATGTATTGATCCAGCATCTTAATGGTATTGTACGAATCCCAATACATCCCCCCATTGATGGCACAAGACCCAAAACCAATTACATATTTGGGGCTTTGCATTTGTTCATAGACGCGGATGACTCGCTTCAATGTTTTTACCGTAAGGTAGCCGGTAATTAATAATACATCGGCTTGTCTTGGTGTCGCCGCTCCCCGCACTCCCAAGCGCTCTGCATCATACCGAGAAGTCATGGTGGACGGAATCTCAATCGCCCCGCATCCGGTGCCATAAGCCAATATCCATAGCGAATGCCGACGGGCATAAGCCTGTATGATGTCCACTATTTTTTGTGATCTGCTGTCATTTTGCATATCATCTATTTTTAATATTACTGTTAAATTAAGTGCTCCATACCGCATAGGCGATGGCAATAATCCCAAAAACCGTAGGCCATCCCCAAAACCAGCGAACCGCTTGTTCGGTTCTATATCTAGGATTCACGACCCCGTAAAGGACCGGAATCATGTAAAGCAAAAATGTTTTGATGAGTAGCTCGACTAAGTTGCCGGCACCGCCCAAAAATAAATCCGCAAATAAGGTCAACTTCACAAAGGCAAAAACCGAGTGAGATGACATCATCGTAAATAAGTATTTCCCGCCATTTTCGGAAGCCGGCCCCGATGCTAATTCCGCCGGTGCCCCGACAATATTAAAAGGGGCGTATCGAAACATCCCCAAAGAAGCCAAAATAGCTGCCACAAAGGCGAAGGGCGACGCAAATAAATTCCAAGTGCCTGATTGTAATTGTACATCCATCAATCCGGTAATTGAAGTTGTATGAAATTGAATCATCATCGCCACCAAAGCCATAATCCATGGAATTTCATAGCCAACCATTTGGGCCAATCCACGCGTAACACCGATAGCGGAGTTGGGGTTTCCGGTTTGTCCGGCTCCCAAGGCCATTCCCAAAGAACCAAAAACCATCATGTACAATAAGAAAATCAAATCTCCATGAAAATTCAAATTCGGAAACCATCCGCCATCCCGCAAAATCGGAATAAACATCAAAGAAACGACTGACGAAACCATCAAAAAAGCAGGCCCCATATAATGCATGGCCCCATGATGCACCGCAGAGGTTTTGGAGAATAGTTTGAAGGCGTCAATAAAATTTTGGTAGATCGGCGGGCCATAGCGATTTTGGATACGAGCGATGATTTTTCTTCTGGTTCCACCAAAAGTCATCCCCACTACAAACGCCAATAGAAAGGTGATAATGCCGCCAAATATGTATTGTAAAATCTCCATTTCTCCCTATTTATTGTCCAAACAAATTGCCATTCAGCAACAATAAAACAATTAGAAAAATCACCGCATACAAAGCATAGGTCTGCCCGTTGCCGGAATAAATCCTTCTGGTAAAATTAAAAATAGCTTCCAGTCCCGCCCCAAATTCTCGGTAGTACCAATCTATCTGTTTTTTCATCACCGGCTCCACTGCACGCAAGAACGGCTGAAAAAAGTTTTCTTTGAAAGTTAGGTTCTCGTGTGCCAATGGAATCTCCCCAGAAGTACTAATGTCTTTGGTGGAAACATATCTAGTTCTCTTGCGATTTCTAAAGTAGGTAAATGCCAAGGTCGTTAAGAAAACACCCATTATGGCATATATAATTGGCTGTAACACAACCTTGTCGCCCCATTCATTAAAGAGCGTTGATGTCTCCCAAAGTTTTCCGTAAGAGTCCGAAAAGCCTAAAGAAATTAAGCCGTTATTGATGGGTTTTAGGATTAATTGTGGGAATGCGCCCAAAAGAATAGACCCGACAGCTAGTGCCAACATCGGTATCAACATCGTAATTGGCGCTTCTTTGACATCTGCCCACTCTTCTTCTTCCTGACCCAAAAAGAAGCCAAAAAGAAATTTATAAGCATATAAAAAGGCGGCCGTACTGGAAAAGAAAGCTACAATGACCAACAGATAATGGTCGCTTAAAATTAAAGATTCATACAGCATCCATTTTCCGATAAACCCGCCTAAGGGTGGTATTCCCGCAAGGGCAATAATCGAAATCAACGCAGTCAAAAAAGTCCAAGGCATTTTGCGAATTAAGCCGGTTACTTTCGTAAAATCTGTGGTGCCTGTTTGTTTCTCCACAGCTCCGACAACCATAAATAATGCCCCTTTGAACAAGCCGTGCATGAAGGCCATAAACAATCCGGCAAGCATCGCCATCGGCGTTCCAATCGCCACCGCAATCACAATATATCCCAATTGTCCGACCGAAGAATAAGCCAATAATTTACGCGCATCATCTTGCGCAATGGCCCAAAGTGTCGCAATCACCGCCGTCATCGCCCCCATCCATGCAATAATATCCCGTATCAAACCGCCTTCCGGCAAATGGCTCAACAAGGTCACAAAAACAATCACCATTCCATAAATCCCCATCTTCGATAAGGCGCCGGAAAAGACAGATGTAAAACTCATCGGAGAGTAAGCATAAGACCCGGGCGCCCATACATGCAAGGGCATCACAGCAGCCTTTACAGAAAATCCAACCAGCAATAATATTGGTATTAAAATTTGACGACCATGGGCCAAGCTAGGATAAGTATCAATAAAATCCTGTATCAAAAAATTACCCGTTTGCGCATGAATTAAGACGATGGCCATCAACATGGCGTAAGCCCCTATCGCACTGAAAACGAAGTACTTAATACCAATTTCTTGGGTGCGTGTACCATTCATCACCACCATCAAATAGGAAGCCCAAGTCATGATTTCCCAAAAAACAAAAAACGAAATAAAATCCCGACTAAATAAAATCCCCAGCATCGCCATAATGGTCAACAGGTAATTAAAGTAGTAGTAAGATTTTCGGGCTTTTCCGTGCATAAAACCAACAGAATAAATCGCTGAAGCCACCCCCAACAACAAAACCAATATCGCAAAGAAATAACTAAACGGCGTAAGGCCCAATTCCAGATGAATCCCCCCGCGCGTCCATCCAACCAATTGATTCATTTCGACTTGCGTAAAAAACAAGACGGCCGGAATCGTCACAGCTAGGATGAATAAACCATCTTGAAGTAAGCTTGACCATTTTCCTGCAAAGGCAGTCACAATCGCCCCGACCAAGAAAAGGATTAATATTAAAAATATTACGTTCATCGCGCTTAATTTTTTGACAATATTTCACCAATATAACGCCCCTTATCCATCAAGTCATCCGCTGCTCTTTCAATCAACCCCGTCACCAAGTCAGGATAAAATCCAATCACCAATACAATCGCCGCCAAACTCAACATCGCAATCATCGCATTAATTGTTGGTTTTTCGGGTTTGGTATTCGCTCTCTTTTTGAAAAAGAAAATCCGGTTGACCACCCTTAAATAATAAACGGCTTCCACAATACTGACCACCAATATCACCGCCACTAAAATCACTAAATTACTATCCGCTGCCGCCGACAACAACGCCAGTTTACTCCAAAATCCCATAAACGGCGGCAAGCCAATAATGGCAAAAGCCCCTAATGTAAACAGGAAGGCAGTAATCGGAAGATATTTGCCCATGCCATTGACATGCTTGATATATTTACTGGTTTTGTTGTAAACCAAATAACTGCCGGAAAAGAATAATAACGACTTAATAATCGCATGAGAAAACATCAAAAACAAGGCCGCATAAACGCCTTCCTTCGTGCCAATACCAAAGGCAATCATCGCCAATCCCATTTGTCCGATACTGGAATAAGCCAGCATCCGTTTGAGTCGCTCTTGCTTTAAGGCGGCTGTTTCGGCAACGATAAAAGTAATTAACCCGATGATAAGCAAGTACTCATAGGCTCCTTGCAAATCATACATCGTATAGATGATTCGGATATTGGCATAAACGGCCGCTTTGACCACAATCCCCGACATCGCAGCAGAAATAGGGCCGGGTGCTTGCGTATAAACATCTGGCGCCCAACCATTTAGCGGAAAGGTCTCTGCTTCAACACCGATGGCCACTAATATGAAAATCAGAGAAAAAACCTTCATGTGATAATCCATCTGTGGCATCCGCTGCGCAATCTCCGCCATATTCAAAGTGCCCAATTGGGTATAAATAATCATAATTCCAATCAACAAAAAAGATGAAGCAAAAGCCCCCATCAATAAAAATTTGAATGCCGCTTCCGCACTATCCCGACGCACAAAAAACGATGTCAACCCATAACCCGAAATACTCACAATCTCAATAAATACAAACATATTGAACAAGTCACCCGTCAATACCATTCCCACAGAACCGGTCACCATTAACATCAAAAGAATGAAATATTTTTTGGCGGGTTCGTAATCTACATTCCGCTTAAACTTATGGCTATACAACCAAACCAATAAGCCCAAAAAAGTCATCAACGTCGTCAGTGCACCCGAAAACGGACTAAACACCAAGTTAATCCCGACCGGTGGTCCCCATCCGGAGATGACTTCCACAATGGTGCCATGGGATTGTATATATATAATCAAGGAAACAGAAAGAACCAGCATATACGCCAATACCAGTCCGGGAATTATCCGAACAAATTCCTTCCATATCATACCCATTAGCGGAATCAAAAATGCCGCAAGCAATGGTATTGCTACAAAAAGTACCGGTGATCCTACCATTTCAAATTCTTTATTTCGTCAATTCTTAAGGTGTCGTGATGACGGTACAATCTTATCACTAAGGACAAGGCCACCGCCGTGACACCAAACCCAATTACAATGGCTGTCAACACCAAGGCTTGCGGAATCGGATCCACCATTTGATCGGCCGAATTTTCAAAACCTTTTGAAAAAATCGGTGCCGTCCCGCCTTTCAAATAACCCAAGGCAATCATCATCAAATGAATCCCTGAATCCATAATCGACAACCCCAAAACTATTTTTATTAAAGACTTTTTAGTGAGTGCTCCATACAGCCCAATTAGTATCAACGCCACCGCTGATCCATAAATGGCTATTTCTAATATGTCTAAATATTTTTCCATACCATTAGCCTTTTTCGTGTAAGATGGTGTAAATAATACCAATCAGCTCCGCCGCCACTTTGAATCCCACCAGCACATATATTATTCCAATCACGCCACCACTAAATAGATCATTCAATTCGCCGACAGGCAAAACATTTTCCAGGAAACTCCCTTTCATGAAATAGCCCGCCAAACCAATAATTACAAATAACATTCCGGCAACGGATTCCACCCAAACCAAGCGGTTATGGCTCACAGAATAGTTTTGATAAGTCAGCAACATTAATAAGAATCCGGTCGCAATAATCGTTCCCCCTTGGAAGCCGCCGCCGGGAGACAAATGCCCGTGAATAAATACATAAATCCCTAATAATGTGATACTTGGGAAGAGCATCTTCGCTCCGGAACGGATGATACTACTCGCCGGAAACAGGATAGAACGCTCCCCAATATCGTGACGTTTTTTGTACAAAATGCCACTCATTGCCGTTGCCGAAAGGAAGAGTACCGTGACTTCTCCCAAGGTATCAAATCCCCTAAAATTAACGACAATAGCCGTCACCGCATTGGAAACTTTTAAAATATTTTTGCTGCTACTGAGATAAACATCCTTGACGCCATGAGCAAAATGGGGCAACCCAAAGTCCACCAACAAGAAGATGCTCATCAGATAATAACCCAATACCGCAAGCAAGCCGAGTACGATATATTTCTTCATTTGGCTAGTTTTTTTACGTTCTTTTGTTTCTTCTTTTTGTTTCTTTCATCTTCGTATCGAACCGTATTGCGAATCGTAATAATGAAGATAATCGTCGTCAAGGCCACCCCGATAGCGGCTTCTGTCAAAGCGACATCCGGTGCTTGTAATATTAAAAATAAAATCGACAAAATCAAACTGATAACACCCGAGGCAATTACCGCAAAAAGCAAGTCTTTTTGCACAATCGCATAGATGGCGGCGCCCACCATCAAAAGTAAAATCAAGAGGACAGTTATTAAAAAAATCATGATTCTTGTTTTTCTCCGGTTGGCTCAATTACTTCCTTGTAGGCATCAACGCCCCCTTCTTTGGTCCATGGAAATATCTTTTTCTTAAACATCGCCCGTGCCATTGCATGAGAACTTAGCGGATTGGAATAACCTATAAATACCACCAAAACCAATAACTTTAAAAACCAATCCGGCTCCCAAAAACCAACGCCCAATATCACACTCATCGCCCCCAGCGTCGTCGCTTTTGTGCCTGCCTGCAAACGACTGTACAAATCCGGCATCCGGTAGATACCCAAAGCACCCAAAAACAAAAAAATGCTTCCGACAATGACCAAAAAACTACCTATTATTTCCATGATACTCATAAGGCGCCTTCCAGGTATCTTGCGATTACGATTACCCCGATAAATCCAAGCACCCCATAAACTAAGGCCACATCGAGATAAATAAATCGGTGAAATAAATAGGACGCCAGGACAATCCCCGAAACGCCCAAAGTCGTCAATGTATCTAAGGCAATGACTCGATCTCCGGTTGTCGGACCTTTAATGAATCGTATCGCCACAAAAACAAGGGCGACGGCCATGATACTTAAAGCAAAATATATGATGTACTCCATGATCAGAAGATTTTTATGAGTAAGTTTTCGAAGTCTTCCGCAATTTCTTTGAAAGCCACTTCCGGGTCGGCGCTCTTCACGTCAATCCAATGTATATAAAAGGTATCGTCAATGACATCAATACTCAAAGTACCCGGTGTCAAGGTGATGGCATTCGCTAAAACCATTTTGGCAAAATTTGATTTTAATTGACTCTTAAATTTCACCACTCCGGGATTTATCGGCAATGCCGGAGACAATACTCGACGGGCCATATCAAAATTAGATTTGACCAAAGCCACCAAAAAAACAACGATAAATTTTCCAAGGTAAAATAGCTTTTTTGGCGCAAGCAAAGCCAAATCACAACAAGTAAAAATCCGAATCGCCATAAAAGATAAAATACCCGCAACCACTATCCCCGTCAATAATTCGTGAAGGTCAAACGTCCCCGTAAAACCAATCCAAACGATGGTCAACAATAGCCAATTCATTAAAAATCGAGAGACCTTGGTCTGTGTGCTAAGTGGCTGTAAATGAGTGGGTTGACTATTCATAATCGTATTTCTTACTTTCAAAATATTTCATAAATTGAGCACGCTCAAACTTAGCCGGATCCGGGCTGGACAACTGATTCATCTTGCCCCGAAAATCTCCGAGTGCGTGAAATTCATGTCGAGTCATCCAGCTTTTCAGGTCATCAATCATCTCCACCAAATACTCAATATCATTTTTATAAAGTGCCGAAACCACTTGAACAGCCGTCGCGCCGGCCAAGATTTCTTTGACGATGGAGTCGCCGTCATGCACACCCGTGGAAGCGATTAAATCGGTGTTGACCCTTCCGGAAAGAATCGAAATCCAACGCAAAGAAATCGCCAAATCCGTCGAGCGACTTAATACATTAGAAGGGATGATTTTAAAATTTTCAATATCAAAATCCGGATGAAAAAAACGATTAAACAAGATGACTCCTTGCACTCCGCTATCAGCGACCTTGCGGACAAAAGCGGCTAAATCTGCAAAATAATAGGACATTTTTACAGCAATGGGCAACTTCGTCTCCCCTTGAATTTTATGAATAATATCAAGATAAGTTTGCTCAATTTTCGTGCAAGTTTGCTCAAAATCCGACGGCATGATAAACATATTCAGCTCGATGGCATCCGCTCCTGCCTGCTCCAATTTTTTGGCAAAAAAGGTCCATTCATGGGCACTGGTGCAATTGATACTGGCGATAACCGGAATGTCGATACTGGCTTTCGCTTTTTTAATATAATCGAGATAGTCGCTCAGGTTTTTATCTCTGATTTTATAGTCATAATAGTCTAGGAAGCCATCACTCTCTTTACCTTCTCGCACGATACTCTCATACTCGTGCATGATTTCTTCTTCAAAAAGCGACCGAATGACCACAGCACCGGCACCGGATTTTTCTATTTTCTTCAAATTGGCAATACGCGTCGTCAAACCCGAACTTCCAACGACCACAGGAGATTTTAGCTTCAATCCCAAGTAACTTACTGACAAATCCATATTCAGTCATTTATGTGAAAACCGAAGCAAATGTAGCATATATTTTTATGAAAAAAAGTAGTCCTGAGAGAATCACAGATAAGGCTGACCATTGTCATTATTAGCCGAAACAAATCCTATTTCCGGGTTATTTTATTCCCTGAAGTTTGGGTTTTACGGAAGTTATCTCTACTTTATAATTTATTGATAATCAGTGTCTTGCGACAAAATTAAATTTGATGCGGAACTTCCCATTTTTTACAAGAATAAAAAGAGTGACAATTATCTCCTTTTGGATGATAAAAGAATGAGATTTGTAAGCAAAAGTACCCGAACCGCCATTTTTTTTGGGAAGAGGGCTGCACCATTAGATGGGACAAAAAAAAGATAAAAACCGGTTGATAAGCCACTCCAATTAGAAAATCCAAAATTTCATTTACCTTTACAGAAAAAAAATGAAAAAGAGTCATTTCTCCGGTTTAGTCATATTTTTGGCGCTCTTCCTATTTGGGGCTTGTACCCAAAAACCCGCACAAAAAGAAACCGATATCAAGACAGAAACAGTCGCCACCGAAGAATCCGAAATGCACCAAGCCATGAATGTCCCGGAAGACGATCGAATCTCCCTAAATCTTTTGCCCAAGCAAAAGCGGCATCAATTAATCAATATGAGAAGTCATTTGGTGGCGGTTCAGACCATCATTGAGCTAATTTCCACAGACAGCCTGGAATTGGCTTCCAAAGTCGCCCACACTGAACTAGGCTCCACGACCAAGATGAAACTCATGTGCGCTTCTTTCGGCAATGAAGATTTTGAAAAATTAGGCCTAAGTTTTCACGCAAGTGCCGACGACCTAAGCGAAACACTCAAAACCGGCGATAAAAAGAAATCTCTGGAAGCCCTAGCCGTCACCATGAATTATTGCATCACCTGCCATGCGAATTATCGACAGTGAAATGGTGAGACACCGGCCGCTACGCAGAATTAAGACGACAGCAGGTATGCTCCGCTAAAACCCAAGGAAAACCAAAGGGACTTTGAAGCAAAAAAGAAGTGTTCCATTTTTTAACTAAATGGGAATCGCCTTTTTTGACTCAAAAGCCCGAAAATATTAGGCATCGTCATAGCGGCTACCGCCGTTCACTCCCTTCGAGTACTGTCGTACTCGACCCTGCGGGAACGGTCGTTCATCCTTCTTGTAATGGATGGTGCACTTCGACAGCTCTTTTTGTAACTTGTTGATAATCATTGAATTGCGACCGGAAAAAGCCGCTACAAACATCATTTTTGGCCAAAAAGGTACATCTAAGCGCATACACAAAGGTACGATAAATTATCAATATTTCCAAATAATTGCCCATGTATCAGTTAGAAAAATAAGGTATTTTGTTGCCTGCCAAGGTGTCAAAATCACTATTTATCTTCATTGCACTCAACTCATCAGTCAATATTGTTGCGCAAATAATTCATGTGAAGTTTCTTTATCCGTTCTTGGAGCCTTTTGCGCAAGTACTCAGGTTCCAATACTTCCACATTTTCACCAAAGGCCAATAAAGTAGATTCCAACTCATAATTGGGAAATACTTCAATTTCAAATATAGTATAATCAGGAGTTTGACTAATAATGGTCTGGCTGGGATGAATGGGTTTGGTCTTGATATAATTGGCTTGCGCATAATTTGATTTAAATTGAATTTTGGTCAGTTGCCCATCCTTGGGAAGAGTCACACCGATGATATTCTTAAAATATAAATCCGGATTAAAATCAGGCTCCGGTCGATACTCTTGAAAAGATATTTTGGCATCCCTCAACCGGTCTAGGGCATAATGATAAATATGATTGTCGTTGTGAAACTTAGCTATCAGATACCAACGATTGCGGTATTCTTTTAAAAGATACGGACTGACAATTCCTGAAAAATTACTGTCGTGATTAAAAGGTCTGTACGAAATAAAAAGCGCTTTCTTATTTTTGATATTTTGATAAAATACCGGAGAGTTCAATCAGAAGCTCCGTGAATATTTAGAGATGCCGGAGGCAGGTAATTATGGCCTATTCAATACTATTAATGAAAAGATTTTGGCCTTGTTAGATTAAGTGTGCCCGATGCAGGCGGGCCTACCGAAGTTAGAGAAAGTAAAGAAAAAAGGGTCAATGATTTACAAAATTCTTGGCCATTCTTGATGATCTATGTTGGTGGCTTCTTCAAAAGCCCCACACCAATAACCTTCACAATTGCATAACAACCCACCAAATTCTATCTTTGCAGAAAAAAAGATGGGCGAGCATCATCATGACCATGACCATGGGATCAAGAGTTTGGAGCATATCAGTCGGGCGTTTTATATTGGGATTGTGCTCAATTTGGCTTTTACGGTCGTTGAGTTTGTGATGGGGTATATGTCCAATTCGCTGGCATTGGTCGCGGATGCGAGTCACAATTTGAGTGATGTCGCAAGTTTGGTTATATCGTTGATTGGGTTGAAGCTTACGCAAAAAGCGGCGACGGCGGTTTATACCTATGGATACAAGAAGGCTTCGATTTTGGCTTCGTTGGTCAATTCGGTGATTTTGATAGCAGTGGTGATAAATATTTTTGTGGAGGGCTTTCAGCGGTTGAGTCATCCGCCGGAAGTGGTGGGTCGGGCGATTATTATTACGGCTTTGGTGGGCGTGGTGATTAATACGATATCGGCTTGGTTGTTTTTCAAGGATCAGAAGGAGGATATTAATGTGAAGGGGGCTTATTTGCATTTGATGTTGGATGCGGTGATTTCTATCGGGGTGGTGATTTCGGGAGTAATTATCTATTATACGGGCTGGGTGATTGTGGATCCGTTGATTAGTTTTGTGGTGGGCGTGGTAATTTTGGTATCGACTTGGGGATTGTTGAAGGAAAGTTTGAAACTGACCTTGGATGGCGTGCCGAAAGATATTCAAATCGATGAAATCAAACAATTAATCGCTGATAATCAAGAAATTAGGGAAGTATATCATATTCATATTTGGGCGCTGAGCAGTACCGAAAATGCCTTGACTGCCCACGTGAGCTTACAACAAGACAACCTTTCCGGAAAGGAACTCATGTCCATCAAAAACAAATTGAAACATCAACTGAAACATCATAATATCCATCATGCAACCATTGAGTTGGATGGAGGAATGGGGGAGGATGCGCTTGGAGATTGTTGTTAGTTTTTTTAGGTGACTGAATGCAATCGTCTTTGTACAGGGCAAAATCTTAGGACTTACGAAAACCTGTACTAATTATTCTCCAAGCCTTTTACATATTGCCGCAATTTTTTTACCGAGCGGATGTATTCCACAGGATTATCGTATTCGATACCATATTTTTTGTGATTTTTGGTGGCGACAAGATAGAGTATTTTCCAATGTTTGGCTATTTCGCGCAGGGCCTTCCAATAGGTGGTTTTGGTCGCATCGTAGATATGTGTGGGCTCGGAAAGGACGCCGTTTATTTCTATGATTTTAAAATCCCCTTTTTTGAGTGCTTCAATACTGTCGCAGCGGACATCCACACGGCCGTAATTCCAGCCGGGTATTTTGTGGTTTAGTTCGTCAAAAACCTTGTGTAATTGCTTGTCAATCAAGTGATTGCCATTGATAAAGTGAGCACCGCGACAGTGGTTGCCGATTTCCATCACCTTTATTTTTTTGCCTTTGACGGGAATAGAATGCCATAAGTTTTTGTAGCGTAACTGAAGGTCTTTCAAGATGACTTTGGCACGTGGAGATTTATGGAGAAGGTCGCCAAAATTAGTCTTGCCGTCTCCATTAATTTGTAAAAATTCTTTAACGGTGAGTGAAGTGATGTTGCCTTGGTCTTCTCCCGGTATTCTGTGATAAAAAATACTAAACTCAATCGGAGATTCGATAAACTCTTGGATGATAAAGTCTATCTGATATTTTTGGATATGGGCTTTTAACTGAGCCGGATTATTGACCTTTTCCACCAAAAGTCCTCTAAACCCGATGTCCGGTTTGGCAATGACCGGAAAATCTATCTCTTTTTGCCGCAAGGCATTCTGAATTACCTTAAAGTCGCTTCCTTTTGGCGCAAGTATGGTCTTTGGCGCCCATTTTTGCGGAAGCATTTTAATGGTATCATACTTGGACTCAAATCCACTGCCACCTGATTTGATACTCGGATTTGCGGCTACATAAAAGAAAGGATGTCCGGCCCTTACGGACAAATATAGGTAATAGGGAAACACCGGAATATAAAAGGCGGCCATAGGCCAATACTCCCATTGTGTCCAGCGGACATATTTCGGCGAATCCTTTATGTTTTGAAAAAAGCCCAAATGTATTTGTTTAGGTCAAAAATACGTCATTTATCGGAACATTGGGGCTTTTTTCTGAAAATTGTCGCCGTGGATAGGTATTGGCGGCGACATCCTTGATTTTCTGCGAAGTAACCAACTTTTGTCCTTTCGCATTTTAGGGTGAATTTCATGCAAACCATGGATTTCAAGTAAGTATTGAGCAGAAATAAAGAGATTGCCCACCATTTTTGATGGTTCTTGCATCTTTATCGTATATTTGAGTCTAAAACGTTGAAACCTGAGTTCGATTAAAGATTTGAGATTCAGTTTTCTTAAATTTTTCATTTTCAATTTAATTTTTTGAAGGCATAGCGGGCTATGGCAAAGAAAA
>JANTGI010000081.1 GCA_024762995.1 Saprospiraceae bacterium
TCCATAGCGGGATAGGTTAAGAAAATTATGCCTTCCTCTAAAACTCAGCAGGGTGCCGAATAGCGATACAATAAAATTTTTTCTCCTTTTGTGGAGACCTTCCATTTTTTCGACTATCTTTGTCACGAGGGCTTTGCTCTTACTCATAGGGGGTGGAGTTTTGTAGTTTTGAGACCACAATATCCAACTTCCTATGGTTTTTTACAAATTTTTTCTTACCGAAGCATTGAGAATAATGATTAGCAAAAAAGAGAATATAAAAATCAGCAAGTTTTTAAGCTTAGTTTTAAGGCACAAACCTGAAACTATTCAAATTCAATTGGATGAAAATGGTTGGGTAAGTGTGAGTGAATTAATTGAAAAATTAAATCAAAATAGAGAGTATATTAGTTTTGAGATTTTAAAATACGTTGTCGATACTAATTCAAAAAAACGGTTTGCCTTTAATGAAGATCAAACCAAAATAAGAGCAAGTCAAGGACATTCCTTACAAATAGATCTTAACTATGAACCAATAAACCCACCAAAGAAATTGTATCATGGAACAAGTGAACGATTTTTAGAAAGCATTTTAAAAAGTGGGATAGAAAAAAGAAATAGGCAGCACGTTCATTTAAGTTCTGACATTGAAACAGCCTTGAAAGTTGGACAAAGACACGGAAAACCTGTAGTATTAGATATCGAAGCGGAAAAGATGAGTCAAAACGGACATAAGTTTTATCTGTCAGATAATAGTGTTTGGCTAACAGAATATGTGCCGATTGAGTATATTAACTCAAGTTTCGGTACAGCGGAGTAACGGTTTTACGGTCCACCACTTTTGCCATAGCTACAAAATCCAACCGAGTCAATAAAACCGGGTATGTTCAAACATGAAGGACCAACAGTGGGATTTCAGAGTTCAGCACCATTTTTTTAGTTGTACTTTTATGGAAAAGCCTTTCCCAGAAGGTCCTCTTTTGGGTCACAACCGTTAGCAAGTCAATTTTATGATTTTTGATATAACTGTTGAGTCCGTCCGTAACACTATGGCCTTGGACTTCCGCAAAATACATGGGAGTCATCGGATCCTTCGTCGCAAATACCTTTTCAAAGATAAGCTCTTCGGGGGAAGTGCTTAATTCGCCGTCCAATTTGTCATTGACGTGTACAAAGTGAAGGGCGGAATCAAAAGTCTTGGCAAATTTTAAGATCTTGTCTAGGACTTGACCTTCGGTGGCCGAATAATCACTGGCAAAGAGAATGTCATTTATTTTGTGGAATTTAATATTGGGCGGAATCAACATGACCGGGCACTTTGCCTGCTGACTTACATCAGAAGAGACCGTACCAAAAACTTTTTCCAAGGCGATGTGCTCTCCCATGGTGCCCATGATAATCATGTCTGTGTCCTCTTCTTCGGACATCTTGACAATTTCATCGACGGCAAAGCCCAAACGGGACTCAAAATCGACTTTGACAGGGGAAGAGTCCGGTTTTTGGTTGAGAATCATTTGGGCCAAAGATTCGTTGATACGACTTTCTTGTTCGGTAATGCTTAGTAGCACCGCCGGATTGGCGGCATCAAGTGGCGAATTGTAGGCGTGTACAAGTCGGAGCTGTGCCCCTGTTTTTTCGGCGTAAGCCAAAGCGAATTGAAACGCATTTTTAGAGGTGTCGGAAAAATCGACAGGAACTAGGATGTTTTTCATAGTCATTGGTTTTGAGTGTTTAAACAAATAAGAGTAAATCCAGTTTTTCAAGTCCGTTTTTGACGGGATGGTGTCCTGAAAAGCCAAATCCCCATTGATGCTCAATGCCGGAATACCTTTTAGTTTCTTGTCCATCATCTCATCAATATCTTCCACCTGTTTGATGGTCTTGTCATAGCCCACCTCCAGTAGCTCATCGAGCATATCATGCAGTATAGATGTTACTTCTGAACCAATTCCGTAAATTTTTATGTTTATTCGTTGCATTCCAGTTTTTGAAAATTATCGGCATAACCTGTTGGTAATCAATGATTTGTTCTGGTTGTTTTTCTTTTGATTTTATGATGTGTCAATATTATGGGATTTTATTCTATAAAAAAATGACGTTGGTTGGATTAATTTGGTGATATTTGTCAGTAGAACAGTTTTATTTTGCGAAAGCTTAAGGACACAATCAGAATAAATGTCCATAATTAGGCGAGATTATTTTGAGATTAGACAAGACGAGAAGAGCGATGGTAGCAGGGCTACAACAACGCAGTATAATCGCAAAAAAAGCCGCATAAAACGGACAGTTATTTTGGGCGTGTCCCTTAAAGATAAAAAATGGATTTAGAATCGGAAGATCTCCTCAAGGCAGTCGTTGAATCTACGGTGGATGGTATTATTGTCATCAACCACCGGGGGAAAATTCAGTTTGTGAATGATGCGACCTTACGACTTTTTGGATATGCCAAAGAAGAGTTGGTTGGACATAGTATGAATGTGCTCTTGCCCGACTCTATTTCGGGGCATCAGCATGACGGTTTTTTGAAAAATTATTTGGAGACGGGGCACGCTAAGATTATTGGTATTGGTCGTGAAGTAAGGGGTAGGCGCAAGGATGGCTCCACTTTCCCTTTTTGGTTAAGTGTCAATGAGTCTAGGGTGAATGGAAAAATATTCTTTACGGGATTAGTCCATGATTTGAGTGTGCAAAAGAAGACCGAAAGGGCTTTGACGGAGTTGACCAGAGAGTTGGAAGAGAAAGTGGCGCAACGAACTCATGAATTAGCGGATGCCGTCAATCGTTTGCTCAAGATTAATGTGAAGCTGGAAAAGGAAATCCAAGAAAAAGCTGCTAAAGAAATTGCTCTGAAAAATAGTGAAGAAGAGTTGAAAATTGCCTTGCAAAAGGAAAAGCACTTGAATGAAATGAAGTCCCGGTTTTTGTCTATGGCTTCACATGAGTTTAAAACGCCATTGAGTGCCATGTTGTCTTCGGCTTCCATTTTATCCCGATATACGACCACAGAGCAGCAGCCTAACAGAGAGCGGCATATTGCCAAAATAAAAAAGATGATACGTCAATTGAATGATGTGCTCAACGACTTTTTATCAGTGGAGCGAATGGATGGGAATGAGATTAATGTGAGTCCGCAACTAATTGATTTGCAGAGTTTTGTCGAAGGGGTAGTCGAACAAATGGAATCTATTTTAAAGGAGCGGCAAGCCATTGTCATCAATTATGCCACGAAAGACAAAGAATTGTATCAAGATTCTAACATCTTACGTATTATTTTACGAAATTTGCTCTCCAATTCAATAAAATACTCTGATAAAGGGCAAAAGATTGAGTTAAGTGTCGAGTCAAAAGCGGATTCTTTTATCATAAAAGTCAAAGATTATGGTATTGGAATACCGGCAAATGAACAACCTTTTATCTTTACACGTTTCTTTAGGAGCACTAATGCTTCAAATATTCAGGGTACCGGACTGGGCTTAGCCATTGTCGCAAGATATGTACAAGTTTTGGGCGGGAAGATTACCTTCCAATCGAAAGAGATGGAAGGCAGTGTTTTTCTAATTAATTTGCCAAAAAATAATGGAAGATAAGAAAAAGATTTTAGTCATTGAAGACAACGAAGATGTAAGAGACAACATCAGGGAGCTTCTGGAACTGTCCGGTTATGAAGTGGAAATTGCTGTCGATGGCAAGCAAGGAGTAATCCGTGCTTTACAGTTTATGCCGGATTTGATTTTGTGTGATGTGATGATGCCGGAGTTGGACGGATTTGGTGTATTGCGAATCATGAGCAACAAACCGGAACTAATGCGCATTCCTTTTATCTTTTTGACCGCCAAGACGGATCGGGAAGATGTGCGTAAAGGCATGAATCTTGGGGCGGATGATTACATCGTGAAGCCTTTTGATGATGTTGAGCTTTTGGAAGCCATAGAGACCCGTCTCAAAAAAGTTACTCAACTAAAGTCTGATTTTCAATTTGAAAACGATTCTCTCCTTTCGGAAAATATTGAAGCCAGCAAAAAAATCCTTTTGGATAATTTCAAAGATCGCGCTTCTAAGCACTTTCGTAAAAAAGAGATTGTCTATGAACAAGGCGAAACGCTTGATTTTTTGTACTATGTGCGTAAAGGCAAGGTCAAAATCATCAAGACCAACGAAGAAGGTAAAGACTTTGTCCTGGATATTCTGATTGAAGGGGAGTTTTTTGGGTACATGGACTTAGTGGAAGACGGTGTCGGTACCGAAACCATTGTCGCCATGGAACCCAGTGAAATACTCCAAATACCCAGAGATGCTTTCCAAAAACTACTTTGCCATAATCGCAACATCTCTTCCTCCTTCATCAAATACTTAGCTGTTTCCATTAAAGAAAGAGAAGAAAAGCTATTGCACTTGGCTTATGATTCGGTTCGCCGTCGGGTGGCTTCGGCACTCTTGGTCCTTCACCAAAAATCCAAAAGTCAAGGCAAGAAAAACATCATCATCTTTAGAGAAGATCTCGCCGGCTATGTGGGTACGGCCAAAGAAACCGTCATCCGGACGCTGTCCGATTTTAAGGAAGAAGGGTATATAAATATTTTAGAGCGGGGAATCATCGAAGTCTTGGATGTGAACGGCCTTGAAGAGATGCCCAACTAAGTTCCTTGTTTGTGTCACCCGCTATTAGCTTGTCGCATTAGGAAAATTTTGTGACTTAACTATCGGCGGTTAAAATTCCCCGTGGTTATTGGGTTGGAACCGAGAAAAGCTTGAAGGCTGATCAAAACTTCCCTAAGAAATCTTACCTTCTAATCTAATGCAGTCCTGATAAAAAAAATAGACAAAAGTCAAAATTTGTAACCCTTTGGCCCTTAACCTTTTACCTTGCACTAATACCACAAAGTCAAGAATGAGAGATACCGTTGAATCGTTATACCGATAAACCGAAGTTCCGATACTTAAATTTTGTAAAATGGAAGAGCAAGAGTCAATTCAGTCTGATAATCAAGCAGTTAGTCACGATAAGTGCTTCCATTGTGGAGAGCAAACCATCATCAATCCGGTAGAATATGACGGCAAGGTGTTTTGTTGCGATGGCTGCAAAACAGTCTATTCCTTGCTCAAGGATAATGATATGGAAAATTATTATTCCTTAGAAGAAAATCCCGGCATCAGCCTAAAAAATATCAAAATCTCCCCCAATAGTTACGTCGTCTTGGATGCCCCCGATGTCGTGGAGAGCCTCCTGTCCATCAAGACCGACAAAGTCGCCAAAGTCACCCTGAAATTACCAAACATCCACTGTGCTTCTTGCCTTTGGCTACTCGAAAACCTGTACAAGTTTCAAGAAGGGATTCTTTCTTCCCGGGTCAATTTTATGAAAAAGGAAGCGGTCATTTCTTTTGACCCGAATATCATGAGCCTCAAGCAGGTCGCTCAGTTATTGGCGGCGGTCGGCTATCCACCGGAGTTGAATTTGGGCACCATCAATGCCGAAGAAACGGGCATGTCGCCGGCTTCCAAAAAAATGCTTTATCGTTTGGGCGTCGCCGGCTTTGCCTTTGGCAATATCATGTTGATGAGTTTTCCGGACTATCTGCACATTGATGAGCATGCCAGTGATGTGGCGTTGAGAGCCTTTCCTTATATGAATTTTGTGTTGGCAGTGCCGATGGTTTTTTATAGTGGCTGGGACTACTTGGATTCAGCTTGGAAAGGGATAAAATCAAGGCATCTCAATATGGATGTCCCGATTTCACTAGGTTTTTTGGCGTTATTTTTTCGGAGTGCCTATGAAGTATTTGCGGGCGTAGGTACGGGGTATTTCGATTCTTTGGCGGGGTTGATTTTCTTTTTGTTGATTGGGAAGTGGTTTCAGGATCGCACTTATCGAAAGATTGCTTTTGACCGAGATTACCGCTCGTATTTTCCGATTTGGGCCAACAAAATGGTGGATGGCGAAGAAGTGCCTACAGCCTTGAATCAATTGACCAAAGACGATATTATTCTTGTGCGTAACGGGGAGATGGTCCCTTCGGACGGGCAATTAATAGAAGGTAAGGGGTTGATAGATTATAGCTTTGTGACGGGTGAATCGGAGCCGGTCAAGGTGGACAAAGGCGAAAAAGTCTATGCCGGCGGTTATCAACAAGGTCCGGCTATCCAAATTGCCTTATTGACGGATGTATCGCAGAGTTATTTGACCAATTTATGGAATAATGACGCCTTTGTCAAAGAAAAAGAACGTCCGGCGTCAGCTCTGTCCGATGTGGTTGGCCGTCGCTTTACATACGTTATTTTGATGATTGCCTTTTTGACGTTGTTCTATTGGTTGCCAAGGGACTGGAGTTTAGCGATTTATGCGTTTACGTCGGTGTTGATTGTCGCTTGTCCCTGTGCGATTTCGTTGTCGATACCCTTCACCTTAGGGAATGTATTGAGTGTACTGGGCCGAAATCGAATTTATTTAAAAAATACCATGGTGATAGAGGACCTTGCGGAAATCAATCACATCGTTTTTGACAAGACCGGTACGCTTACGCAAAAAGGGCTTCATTTTTCCGAAAGGAAACGCTTGACGCCCTATCAAAAACGTTTGGTGAAAACGCTTGTCTTGCAATCCAATCATCCCATCAGTCGATTATTGCAGCAAGAAATGGATGTAACTCCTTTCGGAAGAATAACCGATTATCAAGAAGTATTGGGGTATGGGGTGAAAGGCATCGTCGATGGACACCAAGTAGAAGTCGTGTCCGGCGCCTTTGAAGGGGAGCAAACCGGGACACAGATTCGGATAGATGGTCAGGTGGTCGGGTCTTTTTTGACGATTGACAAATTGCGTCCGAAGGTTAAGGAGTTATTTGCAGACTTGCGTCAAAAGTATAAGCTATCGTTGATTTCGGGGGATAATGATTCCGCAAAGGGCTTGATGAGTGAGTTATTTGCGAAAGCAGGCTCGATGTACTATGAGCAAAAACCGGAAGACAAACTAAATTTTATCGAAGAATTAAAGCGTCAAGGAGACAAAGTGATGATGGTCGGAGACGGACTCAATGATGCGGGAGCCTTGAAGATGGCAGACGTAGGTGTCGTGTTGACCGAAGAAGGTAATAATTTTACGCCGGCATCGGATTTGATATTATCTGTAAACAAATTGCCAAAATTAGCGGATATTTTGACGCTTTCGCAAAAATCTATTAAAGTCATCTATAAAGCCTACCTATTTGCACTAATCTATAATATTATTGGATTAAGTTTTGCCGTAAGGGGATTGTTATCACCGGTGATTGCGGCCATACTAATGCCGTTAAGTTCAATTACGGTGGTACTCATTGGCGTAATTTTAAGCACTTTATTATTAAAAAAGATGGATTTTTCCCAAAACAATGATACAAATCATCAAACTCGTGTATAAAAGTTGCGTAAAGTTTTATAGTTTTGCATTGCATAACATACGGGAGCATAGCTGATTATCATTTTTTCTTTTTAATGCAAACGACAATGGCGATTATCTTTTTATTAATAGCGTTGAGTGCTATAGTAGCCATTGGGTTTCTTTACGTCTTTATCTGGAACGTCAAATCCGGACAGTACGAAGACGATGTGACCCCCGCTATGAGAATTCTATTGGACGATGAACTTGTAACACCGCCGTCCACCCCCTACGGTAAAACTGAACAAAACGAAAATAAATCTAAAACTTGACTTCTATGGCACAAATTGAAAAATTTGAATATGACAACACCATTGTAAGAAACTTCGCCGTTGCGTCGATTATCTTTGGGATTGTTGCATTTACAGTGGGCTTATGGATCGCACTTGAGTTGGTTTTTCCCGGATTAAACGGGGGAATATCTTGGAACTCATTTGGCCGTCTAAGACCATTACACACAAACGCAGCGATATTTGCTTTCGTCGGAAACGCGATATTTGCCGGTGTTTATTATTCTACCCAGCGCTTGCTGAAGGCACGAATGTATAGTTCGATACTAAGCAAAATCCACTTTTGGGGATGGCAGTTAGTTATTGTCGGGGCTGCGATTACCTTGCCTTTAGGTTTTACAAGTTCGCATGAGTATGCGGAGCTGGAATGGCCTATTGATGTATTAATCACGATTGCTTGGGTGGCCTTTGGAGCCAACATGGTGGGCACGATGATTAAAAGACGTGAATCTCACTTTTATGTGGCCATTTGGTTCTACATTTCCACTTTTATTACCGTAGCGGTCTTGCACTTAGGTAATAACTTGGAAGTTCCGGTTACATTCTGGAAGAGTTATCCGGTATTTGCCGGTATCCAAGATGCCTTATTACAATGGTGGTATGGGCACAATGCGGTGGCCTTTTTCTTGACCACTCCGTATTTGGGATTGATGTATTACTACTTACCTAAGGCTGCTAACAGACCGGTTTATTCTTATCGACTATCCATTATCCACTTTTGGACGTTGATTTTCATTTATATCTGGGCGGGTCCCCACCACTTATTGTATTCTGCTTTGCCTGATTGGACACAGTCATTAGGTACGGTTTTCTCTGTCATGTTGATTGCACCATCTTGGGGTGGTATGTTAAACGGATTGTTGACGTTGCGTGGTGCTTGGGATAGAGTAAGAGAAGATCCGATTTTGAAGTTTATGGTGGTTGCGGTCACCGCTTATGGTATGTCCACTTTTGAAGGGCCGATGTTGTCCATCAAATCAGTGAATGCGATAGCACACTTTACGGATTGGATTCCTGCACACGTGCACATTGGTACATTGGGTTGGAATGGATTCTTAACTTTTGGTATGTTCTATTGGATGTTCCCAAGATTATTTGGAACAACGCTATATTCTAAGAAATTGGCGAATATACATTTTTGGATAGGTACACTAGGTATTTTGTTTTGGGTGGTCCCAATGTATTTTGCCGGATGGACTCAAAGTTTGATGTGGAAAGATTTTACTCCTGAAGGGTTATTGAAATATGGAAACTTTGTGACTACCTTACAAAGTATTAAGCCGATGTTGGCCTTGCGTGCCTTTGGTGGTTCTTTATATTTGACCGGAGCGTTGATTGGATTTTTTAACTTGATGAAAACTGCTCAACAAGGAAAATTGATTCGCAATGAAGCAGCAGAAGCTCCTGCCTTGCACATTGTACCGGAACCGAATGAATCGGTCCACAGAAAATTGGAAAGAAAGCCTGTTCCATTATTGATTTGGGCTTTAATAGCTATTTTAGTAGGTGGAGCGGTTGAGTTCTTCCCAATGACTTTCATGAAGTCTAGTGTTCCTAAGATTGAATCTGTAAAACCTTATACGGCACTTGAATTACAAGGACGTGATATTTATATCAGAGAAGGATGTGTAAGTTGTCACTCTCAAGAAGTACGTCCGTTCCGTTCAGAAACTGTCCGTTACGGAGAATATTCTAAGGCCGGTGAGTATATTTATGATCGACCATTTTTGTGGGGGTCTAAGCGTACCGGTCCGGACTTACATAGAGTAGGAGGTAAGTATAGAGACTCTTGGCATTATAATCACATGTTGAATCCGCAGAATACAGAGAAGGAGTCTATTATGCCACCGTATCCTTGGTTATTCAAAAATAATTTAGATAACTCAAGTATTGCTGCGAAGATTCGTGTTTTGCGTAAGCTGGGTACTCCATATCCTGCAGGTTATGAAGAAAAAGCACCGGCTGAAATGGCTGCACAAGCTGACAAAATTGTTAAGAGTTTGGCATCTGACATTAAGGATTTGAATCCTGATGAATTGAAGAAAAAGGAAATCGTTGCATTGATCGCTTACCTACAAAGACTAGGTACAGATATTAAGGCAAAATAAATTAATCATCATTTGACTCCTACCGCAAGTTAACTTGTGGTAGGAGAATTTAAAATCGGTACGTTATGTTTAAAGGCTTGTTTAATGGTTATAATTGGGCAGGAATTGTGTCGCTGTTGATTTTTTTTAGCGTATTTGTTATTGCCACGGTGATGGTTATGATGCGCAAAAAATCTGATATTGATTATATGGCCAACCTGCCTTTGGAAGATGATGACAATCCGGAAAATTCAAAATAAAATTAAAGACATGAAGAATAATAGAATTTTGTTCACACTACTTTCCTTGCTGTCACCGATGTTGGTTTTTGCGGCCGGAAGTGTAAATGGGGAACCTTTTTTGTACAGTATGTGGGGCATTGGAGCCATCGTGATTCTCTTTGGAATCTATGCGCTGATTCGTTCTAATGCAGCCCAAAATGAATTGCAAACTGCCGGAGCTGCATCCGGAGGTTATTCCTCTTCGTCCGCACATCAAGCGACTACAGGAAACGATGCTGTTGTTCGGGCAACTTCTTCTGAAGGAGTCAGCGGTAGTGACTATTCCGGTGGTAATGATATTTTTGATGATGAGAAGGATTTGCTACTCAGTCACTCCTATGATGGTATTCAAGAATTAAACAACAAGCTTCCGCCTTGGTGGGTTGGATTGTTTTATGTAACCATAATTTTTGCGGTTATTTACTTCCCTTATTACCATATATTCTCTGGTTGGACCTCAGCCAAAGAATATGAAACCGAAATGGCAACTGCTAAAGCAGCAACCGATGCTTATGTCAAAGAACATGGTGGCTCCGTTACGGAAGAAGATGTGACGGTATTGACTGATGAAGCTAGTTTGGCGGCAGGTGCTAAGACATTTGCAACCAATTGTGTGGCTTGCCACGCCGCTGATGGTGGGGGAGGAGTTGGTCCGAACTTGACCGATAAATATTGGCTACATGGAGGTGGTATCAAAGATGTGTTTAAAACCATTAAATATGGTGTGCCGGAAAAAGGGATGATTGCTTGGAAGGCGTCGTTAAGCCCGGTCCAAATCCAACAGGTTGCTAGTTTTATCGAGAAGAAATTGCAAGGTACAACACCTGCAAAACCAAAGGATCCGCAAGGAGAAGAATACACAGGTGAATAAGATAGGCTTATAGCATAAAATAACCTGCGATAATATTGAATTAGGGTGGGTCAATGTATGCTAAGCTGTAATGAATTTTAAAATACAAAATACCGGAGTCAGAGTGAATGCTTGGCGCTTCGGTATTTTTTTAATTCGTCGCGTACTAGTATTTTTGGGAGCTATTTGGGTAGGGCAGGATCTTATCACAAAATGTACCGGGCTTTGCCACCAAACCGGATGTAGAAAGAACGGGAAAACTTGAATAAATGACTAATGTCATTAATGATTTTTTAATGTGTTGCCAACTATTGGTTGGTAAATATTGTTAATGGGAGAAAATAATAAGGTTATGTCGGATTCTAAACAACCGCACAATTCTGCAAATGAATACAGAGACCATCTGTCCACTGTTTCGGAAGATGGGCGGCGGATATGGGTATATCCCAAAAAACAGAAAGGGAAGTATTATTGGCTTCGGACTATCGTTGCCGCCATCTTATTAATTCTCTTTTTGATAGGGCCTTTCGTAAAAGTGCATGGAGAGCCATTGATGCTCTTTAATATATTGAAGCGGGAGTTTATTATTTTAGGTGTTCCTTTCACTCCGCAGGACACTTTTTTGTTTGCGGTGCTTATGATCACCGGATTAGTCATCATCGTGTTGTTTACAGCCGTATTTGGCCGCTTGTTTTGTGGGTGGGTTTGTCCGCAGACGATATTTATGGAGCATATTTTTCGACGGATTGAGTATGCCATTGAAGGGGATGCTAATAAGTCCAGACGTCTAGATGCATCGCCTTGGACCAAAGAGAAGATTTGGAAAAAGGGTTTAAAATGGACTATATTTTACTTGGTTGCCTTGATTATTGCCCATTATTTTTTGGCTTATCTTATCGGTGTAGATCAAGTGCTTGAGTTGATTAAGTCCCCGGGACAGCATGTGGGTGGTTTGATAGCTATGATTATCTTTTCTTTTGTATTCTTTATGGTCTTTGCGAATATAAGGGACCAAGTATGTACCACCATTTGTCCTTATGGAAGACTGCAAGGCGTCTTGTTGGATAAAAACTCAATTGTTGTGTCCTACGACTTTGAGCGCGGTGAACCTAGAGGAAGGCAAAAGAAAAAGAAGAAAAAGGCAGTAGCACTCGCTTCTTCTGATGTGGCAATAGCCACCTTAGAAGAAGAAAAACAGGGAGATTGTGTGGATTGTGATTTATGCGTAAAAGTATGTCCCACAGGTATTGACATTCGTAATGGAACACAACTGGAATGTATCAATTGTACTTTATGTATGGATGCCTGTGATAGTATTATGGAAAAAGTACATAAGCCTAAAGGGCTGATTCGATACGCTTCCTACAATAGTATTGTCGAGCATAAGCCTAATAAGGTGTTTACAACACGATCTATAGCATATTCTTTTGTGATGGTTGCCTTGATGGGCTTTTTAGGCTTTTTGATGTTTAATCGAACTAGTGTCAAGCCCTTGATTCAGCACTCTAGAGGAACTATTTACATGGAAGTGGACAAGGACCATGGTAAAAACTTGTTTAACTACCAGCTAATTAATAAGACAAGGAAAGAAATTCCAATTGAATTTAAGCTCTTGAATAAGAAGGGAGAGTTGGAATTAGTAGGGCAAAAAGTCCTAAAGGTTCCCCCTAAAGAAATGCTGGAAGGATCTATCTTTATTACCTTAGATAACAAGGATCTGGATGGTAAGATAACGGATTTAGATATTGGAGTCTTCTCCAATGGAAAACGGATTGATGTGTGCAAAACCGGTTTCTTGGGACCTGGTGGCACGGAAGAATAAATTATAGAGTCGTCTTTCCAAGAGATGAAGTCCGCCTATTTTGGGGGACGGATGGAATGTAAACTTTAAATCAAAATAATTGTTTTAATACCCATCCCGCGAATATTGTTGGATGGGTATTTTTAAAAATTACTGCCATGAAATTAAACTGGGGAATTGCTTTAGCCACCATTTATGTTGGTTTTATGATTTTGATGCTTGGCGTGGTCTATAAGTCCAGGCAACATGATGTTAATTTGGTTGCATCCGATTATTTTGAGCAGGAGCTGAACTATCAAGAGGAGATTGACGCTCAAACCAATGCCAATCACCTTGCGGAAAAAGTGACGGTGGATTATACCGGAGGCAAGATTCATATTCAACTGTCTGATTTTGGCCCAAGTGCGAACGGCCAAGTAGTTCTTTTTCGTCCTTCTGATCGTCATTTGGATCAAATATTTCCTTTGAAGGTTTCTGAAGATTCCAAAATGATTATCCCAACCGATCATCTAAAAAAAGGACTTTGGGATGTCAAAATAAAATGGGAGAGTGCCGGCAAGAAGTATCAGTATAAGCACTCCGTCTTTTTGTAGATGCTTGCGCAAAAAATAGTGGAAGAATGATTTGGTGGGCGGCATTGCTAATTGGATTGACAGGGAGTCTGCATTGTGCGGGTATGTGCAGTCCGATTGCCTTGATGATTCCCATCTCAAAGGAGCGAAAAATCGCTTCTTTTTTAACTTTGACGGTGTATAATATCGGTCGGACGATTACCTATGTCTTGTTAGGTTTTTTGGTCGGTTTTTTTGCGAAGGGCATGGACTTGACCGGTCTCCAAAATTATTTCTCCATCTTCATGGGTGTCTTTTTGGTGATTGTTTTTCTTTTTTCCATCAATGTTGAAGGTTGGCTTGCGAATCTCTCTTTTTACCGCAAGGTGAACCAATTCATCAGCAAAGGCATGAAATGGGCCTATCAATCTTCCGAAAGAGGACATCAAAAAAATCCTTTCCTAAGTGCGCTAACCATCGGCTTGGCTAACGGGCTGCTACCTTGCGGCTTGGTTTATCTAGCTATTGCCGGAGCTTTGACGACCGCAGGGCCGAAAGAAGGTATGATTTTTATGGCATTTTTTGGGTTGGGGACCTTCCCGATGATGACCTTTATTCCCATCTTTGTAAAGAGTGCGGGGCAAAAATTTAGGTTCCAAGCCCGGCAGTATATCCCTTACTTATTGTTGCTGATGGCGGCCATGTTTATTTATCGTGGTATGGAAATGGGGGATATGTTTAGTCCGATTATTAATGCGGCTGATCCTTCGGATTCTTCTTGTGCGCCTAAGTAGTTTTGAGTTTGAAATTTTTCCCGCAGATGATCGCAGATTTTCCCGCAGATAATCGCAGATTTTCCCCGCAGATAATCGCAGATTTTTCCCGCAGATTTTGGGTTTGGAGCCTTAGTGTTCTCTGTGTTCTAAGTGGTTCAAAAAAGAATCCGCAGATAATTGCAGATTTTCCCGCAGACCTGCCTACTGCCCGAAAGAAGGTAGGTGTTCGCAGATTTTAGATTTTTGGGTACTGATAAGTTTAGAAATTGAGCTGGACTTTGGCCCCACACCGTAATTCTTCAAATCTTATCTTCAAAACGTGTATTTTTGTGGGGAGTAATCAACGAAAAAATGAAATTAATCTACAGATGTGCCAATAATGCTGAAGCCAGCGTGATTCTAAATGCTTTGATGGAATCGGGTATTCCGGCAGTTGAAGGCGAGTCCGGTACTTCGAGCGTCTTCCCGCTGCCTAATTTTGGGCCGACCATCCATGTGGAAGACAAGGATGTTGATCGGGCTGTCCAATTGCTTCAAGAACTGGAGGAGAATGCTCAGCTTACGCAAAAAAATGAAAATTTTCGGGAAGTCGATCATCAAGAGATTGAATATTTGCAAACGGTCAATCGTGAAAAAGGCAGCAATCTTTGGATTTGGTTATTGGCAGCTATTTTGTTGTTGGGGCTTTTTCGGGCAATTTTGCATGCGAAGGGAGATGGAGATTGGTTTTCTAGGCGTGGGTTTGTTTCTTTTGAGATGAGATATGCAAGATAATTAGGTCAAAAAGCCACTTTTTCGTATATTTGCTATGAATCGAAAAAAACCACCCAAAATGAAAAATATCTTATCGTCAATTTTATTTTTGTTCTTTGGGTTATTATCTCTGCAAGCCCAAAATTTCTCGAATGGGTATCACTTTTTGATGCCACCGAATGATTCCACTACCCAGCGTTTTTTGCCCATTTTTGAAAAGAAACCTATCACTGATTTTGTTGCTGTTTCTACGGAAGGTGAATTTCTAATTAATGATATTCCCATTCGATTTTGGGGAGTGAACTTTGTGACGGGTGCCTGTTTTCCGGACATAGGCGATGCCAGTAATATTGTGGGACGAATGAGAAAAATGGGCATTAACTTGGTGCGATTTCACCACATGGATAATCCTTGGTCAGGTGAAGGTGGGACTATTTTTAATGGCATTAATACCCTTTCATTTGATCCGTTTGCCCTACAAAATTTTCATTATCTGATTTCCAAGATGAAAGAAGAAGGGATTTATGCCAATGTTAACTTATTGGTTTCCAGGCAGTTTTCTGAAGCTGATGGAATTGCGGGTATTGATTCGATAGATAGTCCCGAAAAGATTGTTTCCATGTTTGACGGGGAGATGATTCAGCTGCAAAAGAATTATGCCAGTCAATTATTAACTTCTTACAATGTCTATACGGAGCTACCTTTGGTTGATGACCCCGTACTGGCTATGGTGGAAATTAATAATGAAAATACCATTTACGGTAATTGGAAATATGATTATTTGCAACCCCTTCAGGATGGTGGGGAATTACTTTCGCGACATTCGGATACGCTAAATCTAAAATGGAATCAGTTCCTTTCGGAAAAATATGGCACTCAGGCTAACCTTGTCGCAGCTTGGCCTTCCGGTGACGGGGCCAGTACCGAATTAATCCAAGATGGAGACTTCGAGATTAATAATATTAATAATAATTGGAACCTGGAATTACATAACGGAGCCGCTGCAACCATGAGCCTATCCACCGATAATCCTTTTGACGGAAGTCAATCCGCAAAAATTAAGGTCCCCCAAAATACCGGTACCGACTGGTACATCCAATTTGAGCAAAACGGTTTTGAAGTAAGAAAGGATACGGCCTATGTGGTTTCTTTTTCCGCAAGGGCATCGACGCCCGTTGATTTTTGGACTGGCGTACTGAATCATGGAGACCCATACAATGGTTATGGAGGCCTGTGGACAGAGGTCACGGAAGACTGGCAAGAGTATGAGTTTTACTTTACGCCTGATGAAGATAATTTAGACAATACTCGTCTTTCATTTTCTTTGGGAGAGTTTGTCGGGGACATCTTTTTTGATAATATTTCTCTTAAAAAATTTCAGAAAATAGGCGTTGCAGAAGGAGAGAATCTAGCTTCCGCCAACATCAAAAGAATTCGTTATTCCGAAAGGAGTGCTTACGCTAATCAACGTGTCGCAGACTTAGCAGAATTTTATATAAAACTTCAAACCGACTACTATAACGAAATGGCGGACTACCTCCGTAACACATTGAATGTCAAGGTGCCCATCACCGGCTCTAATGCTTTGGGCGGACTGTATGAAATCAAAAGTGCGGAGGGACTTGACTATATTGATGACCATGCTTATTGGGATCATCCGGACTTCTCGGATGGCTGGTCGCAGACCAATTGGAGTATAAAAAATACCCCCATGTTGGCGGATGACTTACTGGGCGTGATTAAAGGTCTTTTTGGTGGATTGGCCAATAAAAACCAACCTTACACCATCAGCGAATACAATCACCCCAGCCCCAA
>JANTGI010000082.1 GCA_024762995.1 Saprospiraceae bacterium
ATTATCGGGGGGTGACCGTAAGGTTTGCCCCAACCAGTGGCAGGGCATCCTTAACCGTATTGACGGGGAATTTACACACCCTTTTTTGGCAGACATAGATTCTTGTTTCGCCCTTAACCAAACGATTTTTTAAAAGGGACATATTCCCTTCTTTTTGCCCACCCACATAAAGGACATTGGGTAAATAATTTTTGGCCATTTCGTCTCGTAATTGGCCGGCTTCCGGGCCGATAATGGCGACTTCGTAAGGCGGATGCGCCATTTCGCTGTAAAGCGACAACCAATTGGCATAGAAAAAAGGTTGGTCGGATTGGATGAAGGCACCGGACATATTTTGAACCATTTTTTGGCTTAACTTGGAGTAGTTTTCGGTGTCATAATAGTGACCAAGTTTCCACAAAACACGTCCCATTACAGAGTTGGAACCGGGAATAACATTGTCGGATAATTCCTTTTTGCGAGCCACCAATGGGGCATCCAAATCCGAAGTATAGAAAAATAAACCGGTGCGTGGATCATAAAAATGCCGGTAGGCAAAATCCGTCAGTAGCTTGGCTTTTTCGATCCATTGTTCGTCAAAAGTGGCTTCATATAAAGCCATAAAAGCCCACGCCGTCAAGGCATAATCATCCAAAAAAGCATTGATGGATGCTTTGCCGTTTTTGTAATTTCGCGAAAGCTGACCTTCCTTGGACATCATTTTGTCGGCCAAGAAATGGGCATTTTTTAGGGCGGTTTCTAGATGGTGGGGTTCGTTAAAAGTCAGGTAGGCATCCACATAACCCTTGAGCATCAGGGCATTCCATGACGTTAGGATTTTGTCATCCAGTCCCGGGCGAATTCTTTTTTCTCTTGCCTTAAATAATTGATTCTTAGCTTGTTGTAGGATTTTGTGGGCTTCCGCCAAATCTAGATTTTGCTTCTTTGCTATTTGCGCAAGCGGTTTGGTGATGTGCAAAATATTCTGTCTGTTCTCCCAATTTCCTTTTGCCGTAAGGTTGTAATAAGCCTTAATCAACTTAAAACTCCGGTCATCCAACAACGCCTTCACTTCCGCTAAAGTCCAAACATAAAACTTCCCTTCTTCCCCTTCTGTGTCCGCATCCAAAGACGAATAAAAACCACCGCTTTGGTCCATTAATTCTCTTTCGACAAATTGCAAAGTCTCATCAACTACATTTTTATATTGTCGGTTTTTGGTCACTTTCCAGGCGTTGGCATACAGGCTGACCAATTGCCCATTATCATAAAGCATTTTTTCAAAGTGCGGCGCAAACCAATCCGGATCCGTCGAATAGCGGGCAAAGCCCCCACCGATTTGGTCATAGATACCGCCCAGTGCCATATTGTCTAAGGTGACATCGACTGCTTCCAATGCTTTTTTATTTCCCGTAAGGGCGTACTGCGATAGGAGATATTCGTAATTGATGGGCATAGGAAATTTCATGCGACCATTTTTGCCCCCTTTTTTGAAGTCGATAATTTGGATTAGATTACGGGTCGCATTGACTAAATTTTCGGGCTTGGCAGTAATCGTTTCGGAAGAAATAGGCACTTGATCCACCTGCTGCATACCTTGACTAATGGCTTGGGCAGACTCTTCGATTTTATTTGGCTCATTCTTTTGCATATCTCTAAAATAGCCTAATACCTTCAGCCAATTTTCTTTTGGAAAATAAGTCCCGGCCCAAAAAGGACGGGCGTCCGGTGTCGCAAAAGCATTTAGGGGCCAACCGCAATTGCCCCCACCGGACAGGTGACAAGCCGACATATAAACGTCGTCAATGTCCGGGCGCTCTTCCCGATCCACCTTGATACAGACGAAGTTATCGTTCATCATTTTGGCGACTGTAGAGTCTTCAAAAGACTCATGTTCCATGACGTGACACCAGTGACAAGCAGCGTACCCAATGCTGATAATCAACAACTTATTCTCCTTTTTGGCTTTCGCCAATGCTTCCGGGCCCCAGGGATACCAATTGACCGGATTGTGGGCATGTTGGAGTAGATAGGGGCTGGATTCGTGGATTAGGTGATTGGTGTGGGCATGTTTTGTCATGTTGGGTTCTTTAGATTTGGGTTCTTGAGAAGCACATCTTTCGGCGGAGAGAAGAAAAAAGGCCAAAAGTAGGAAGAGTGTCGTTTTCATTATTCGATTTTCTCGTAGTTAACAATAAATTTGGTATCTTGTTGCGTGAAAAAGCGGTATAGCGGTATAGCGGTGTAGCGGTGTAACGGCCTGCCGGAATTAGAGAAGGTAAATATAGATAGGGCCACGGTTTATAAAATTTGGCTTCATCACTCTGATATTAAGCAAAAAGCAGCTTGCTGCGTCCCCCAAAGACCAAAAGCAGCTTGCTGCGTTCCAAAGACCAAAAGGGCGTAGCCCGCTCCAAAGACCAAAATAAATGAAAAAAAACAAAAGATTAATCGCCTTGGACGTGTTTCGCGGGATGACCATGATGTTGATGATTTTGGTTAATACACCGGGGAGTTGGGCGTATGTCTATCCACCGTTTCGTCATGCGGAGTGGCACGGGTTGACATTGACGGATTTGGTATTTCCGTTTTTTATGTGGATTGTGGGAGTGTCGATGTATTTGTCAATGCAGAAAAAAAGTGGGCAGTCTGATGCTCAAAAACTGAAGCGTTTGTGGAGTCGGGCATTCAAAATATTTATGATTGGGGCGTTATTGCGGGCTTTTCCTTTTATGGCGCTTAGTTGGAGTAAATTTAGGATTTTTGGGGTCTTGCAAAGAATCGGCCTGGCGTATGGAATTGCTGGGACGATGACGTTGAAGCTTTCGCAAAAACAGCTGGTGATTAGCTCTGTAATTATTTTGTTAGGCTATTGGGGCGTGATGTATTATTTTGGTGGAGTGGAGCCTTATAGTTTGGAAGATAATGCCGCCAGATGGTTGGATATCAAGGTATTAGGAGAAGGGCACATGTGGCATGGGCACCAAATCGCATTTGATCCGGAAGGGCTTTTGAGTACATTCCCTGCGGTGGTGACGATATTGTTGGGATATTTTGTGGCTAGGATGATTCAGGGCGAAAAGGATTTGTCGGTAGCGATTCAAAAAGTGGGGATTTATGGGCTTGTGTTTTTGGTTTTGGGTTGGTTGTGGGGCCAGGTTTTTCCGATTAACAAGGCCTTGTGGACGAGTTCTTATGTGTTGGTGACGGCGGGGATTGCGAGTTTGGTTTTGGTTGTGTTATTGTGGGTGATTGATATGAAGGGCTTGCGCAAATGGACTATTCCTTTTCAGGTATTTGGGAAGAATGCCATTTTGGGCTTTGTGTTGTCGATTGTATATGTCAAGATTTTGATAAAAATTAAATGGGTGGATGATGCAGGCGAGAAATGGAGTGCATATTCTTGGATTTTTAAGAAGTGGTTTGCTCCGGTTTTTGGAAATATGAACGGTTCTTTGGCCTTCGCCTTAGTTACGGTTGGGTTGGTCGGGCTGGTTTTGTGGGTGTTTTGGCGAAAAGGACGGTTTTTGCGGGTGTAGGTGGTTTTGGTGCTATCTTAAAATACAGGATTAATCGTCTGTTTGTTCCGAAAGGCTATCACTTGAATATCAAGACGGTTAATATGAACAAAAGTCTCAAGAAAACGCCCATTGATGATTTTGACATGTATGAAATATTATTGAAGAATCCGGAGAAGATTAAAAGATGAACCTTATATGCCCACCGGCTTGGAAGTAGGGAAGTCATTGTCTGTATCGACCATTGATAACTGGAGTACAATATCCGATTGGTACAAGGATTTAGCAACCAGCAAAACGTCAGGGATAGGCAAAAAAGCTTTTTGTGTATATATTTTATGGTAAATTGTTAAGGTATTCCTAATTTTTTTTTGTTTCTTTGCTCTCTCTGAAACATTTTTCACCTTTGTGGTAGGAATTAAAGGCGGTGTTACGTTGTTATAGGGGGCAATTTATTCATTTAGAATCAGAACGCATGAAATATTCAGTTGACAGGCAAGAGCATTTTACGGTTTTTACTCCGGCAGAGCAGAATTTAAATTCTCTTATTGCACCGGAGCTAAAATCAGAGTTATTTATTCTATCGCAGGGTGGTGTCAAGAATTTGATTTTTGATATGTCTAATGTGAAATTTATTGATTCTTCCGGCTTGTCTGCCTTGTTGGCCGGTAATCGGATGTGGGCAGAAGGCGGTTTTTTGCTCACCCAAATTGATTCTTCTTTTGTACAAAACCTAATAGAAATCTCAAGGATTGATTCTGTTATCAAAATTGTTCCCAATTTGAAAGAAGCCAAGGAATATGTATTGTCGGCTATCGGAAGTGATGAATGAATCCTGAATGAATATCCGCTTAACGATTCTTGGTAGTTCTTCGGCCGTGCCGACTGCCACTCGAAATACATCTGCCCAATTTTTACAATTTCTCCATTTCTCTTTATTGATTGATTGCGGAGAGTCATCTATCCATCGGATGATACGCTTAGGCTTGCCTTACGACAAAATTGAATATATTTTTATCAGCCATTTGCATACGGATCATATTTTGGGTTTGCCGGGGCTGCTGAGTTCCTATGCCTTGAAAAATAGAGTAAAACCGTTGACCATTTTTTCGCCGCAAGGCCTAAAAGAATTAATGGAGCCTTTGATTGGCCCGACAGAATCACTTCCATATTCTCTAAATTGGGTGACGATAGATCCTGAAAAATCCATGGTTATTTTGGACCAAGAGTTATTTACGGTAGAGACAATTCCCCTTTTGCATCGGGTGCCGACGAGCGGCTATCTCTTTCGAGAAAAACGAAGACCGCCCAATATCAAAAAGGAAGCCATCTCTAAATACCAGCTTTCGATAGCACAAATTAAAGCCGCCAAAAAAGGTTTGCCTGTCCAAGATGCCAATGGGCAAGTCATTGATAATCAGGACTTAGTGATTGAGTCACCGGCTCCGCGAAGCTATGCCTATTGTTCGGATACGATGTATTCGGAGACCGTTGCCGAAAGAGTCAAAGGTGTAGATTTGTTGTATCACGAAGCGACTTATTTGGATGAGTTACGGGATTTGGCGCAAGCCCGCGGGCATGCCACATCTCTACAAGCCGCCCAAATCGCCCAACAAGCCAAGGTGGGCAAATTGTTATTGGGTCATTTCTCTACCCGCTACAAAGACGCCAAAATATTAGAGCAAGAAGCACAAACTGTCTTTCCGAATACGGTGGCGGTGGGGGATGGTGATTGTTTTGGGATTTGATTTTAATGAATGGTAAGTTGGTGGGTTTTAAACCACTGATATTTATTTTGGGCCAGTCCCTAATCCATCCGGTTTCTTAAATAGCTTTCCCGTATTTTTGGCTTTTTATCAGTCTCAACCGTTTTACCATGAAAAAGTCTATATTTTCCTTGTTTTTTGTTGGTTTGTCTCTTGCTCTTTTTGCGCAAGCGGACCTGAATAGTACGCTTGAATCACTCAAAAATCAATTGACGGAAGTCGAAACTAAATCGGCCGTCTTTGGGCAAACACTGGAATGGGATGCCCAAAAGCCCTATAAATTGAAGTTGACGATCTTGGAAACAGGAAAGAAAAAAGGAAAGGAAAAAGTGTCCACCTTTGATTTTAGTCTAAAGGATGTTGATTTGAATGCCATTCGATCCAAGACCAATAAGGATATTGTCGAAGTGAATATTTTTATGAAGTCAAAACAGAAGTTGGTGATTTTCTCCCAAGAAGGTGAGTTTAAGAGCTATGTCAGTCAGTTGAAAGTCTATGCCAATGATGCCGATAGCGGTAAGGCCTTGGAGAAAATAATCGAACAGGCGGCTAAGCAAGCGAAGGCTTTTCCGTCATCTTGCCCGGCGGATGCGACCACCGGTTATACGTGGATGATGGATAACGTGGCGGATTTTTCAGTGGGTGATGTGGCGAAAGAGCAGTCACTGAAAATCGACGGAATGATTTTGGATTATCACCTGGTGACGAAAGGCAAAAAGGATAAGGTGGAACATTGGTTTTTTAATTTGGCGGATTTGAATAAGCGCAGCGTGAAACTCCAAATTAAAAGCAAAGAGTTTTATGTCGAAGCTAAAACCAAACGAAATCTGAAATATATCTTTTATCAAAAGGACGAAAGTAAGTCTAGCTATACGAATAAAATTAAGTTTTATACGGCTAATTTTGAGCAAGCCAAATGTTTGTTGAGTGTGTTGGAATTACTTATTGAAGATAGCGAAAAACAGATGAAAGCAAATACTCCAAGTTTTACTTCTGCAAAGCAGGCGTTGGATGTGTTGGCTAAAGAAGTGGGGACAGTGGAGATGGAAAAGTATAAAATTTTGCAGGAATTAAAGCCGACTTGTGCGACGACGCTTACGCAAAATGAGACCAAAGGTAGTTCTGATGCGAAAGATAAAGAGTTCAGATTCAATTACTTAGACGTAAAGGCGAAAAGAATTGAGATTGGTGTTAAAGGGAATTTGGTGGAGCTGACATTGGGTACGGGAAAGGACAAGTTAATTCAAGCTTATAAGGATGGTGAACTGGGCAGCTATACTAATAAACTGACCATCATCGCCCCCAATATTGAAAAAGCGAAGTTGATGAAAATCGCCGCTGTCGATGCGGCAAAGTTGTGTAAAGATGAAGCTGGGTTCAAGCCTTTTGGGAGTGTGAAAGAAAATTTTGATTGGCTGGCTAAGCTGCTTAAAGAGCATGTGGTGCCGGAGCACGAGCAGAGGTTGGAAGCCGGTGATGAAGATTGTAAATGGAAATTGGTTTCTATTCAATCCGGGAAAAAGCAATTGGAAGAAGTTTTTGAGTTCAGTCTGGAAGACTTAGATGAGAAGAAGATTAAATGGAAAATTTCGGGTAAAAAATTAGCCATCGTAGTGAATGCCAAATACAAGGAAAAAAATATTAAATATTACAAAAACGGAGAGCCTGATAATTATAAAAATGTCTTCTCTATCGAATTTAATGATATTGAAGCGGCGAGAAATGCGATTCTGGTTTTGAAAAAGGCGGTGGAGTTGTGTAAGGGATAAGCTTTATGGATTGGTTTTGTTATTTCCCGTAGCTTGCTTTTTATGGAGATTTTATCTTGCTTGAAATAAATAATTCCAATTGGTGAATTAGTGAAAATTGAGTAATAATCTGCAAGAATAGTTTAATTTGCCGACTATCCAATATTAGCAAGCATGATCTTATGGTGCGCATTTGTAGAGATGGGGGAGCAGTTAGCGAGGATTTATTAAGGTTATTCAAAGATGTTTGATCATCTATTTTTTTGTTCAGAAAGCTAAAAAATGCCACTTAAAAACTCGTTTTTCAACTAAGAATAAATACCTTAGCGCATAAATTCAACCAAATGAGACAAATTATAGCAGCAATTTTAGCCATTGTGCTAATTGCGGGCGCCGTCATGCTTTCCAAGCGCATCATCGCTAATAGGAAGAAACCGGAGCAGTATTTTGAGAAGATAGTACCCACCGTTTTTACGCAAGTAGTTGAAAATCAAGATATTCCGCTGGTCGTTTCTTCCAGTGGGCAACTCACTGCCAAGCATAGAATTGACCTTTTTTCGGAAGTACAAGGTATCTTGGAACCCACGCAGAAGGAATTTCGAGCAGGAACTGCTTACCGGAAGGGTGAAGTTATTTTTCGTATCAACCATGATGATTTTTCGGCCAATCTTCAGTCGCAGAAAAGTAATCTCTATACGGCCATCTCTAATATTTTGCCGGATTTGAAATTTGATTATCCGGATGCTTTCGCAAAATGGCAGGATTATCTCAATCATTTTGACATCGATCAACCGATAAAGCCGCTGCCCCCAGCCACTTCTGATCGGGAGAAGTTTTTTATTTCCGGAAGGGGCATCTTTTCTCAATATTACAATCTGAAAAATTCAGAAGTTCGATTGTCCAAATATGTCATTCATGCACCGTTTTATGGTATTGTGACGGAAGCGAATGTACATCCCGGGACACTCATCCGGCCGGGTATGAAGCTGGGTGAATTTATTAGCCCGACTGTTTACGAATTAGAAGTGGCAGTCAACATTGCCATGATGGATTTGATGAAAATCGGGAATACCGTCCAACTCCAAAATTTAGAACATACTCAATCCTTTACAGGAAAAGTTGCCCGGATTAATGGCAAGGTCGATCCCAATTCCCAAACCGTAAAAGTGTATATCACGGTCAAAAATCCGGCACTCAAAGAAGGCATGTACTTAGAAGCCCAATTGAATGCAAAAGTAGCGAAGGATGTTTTTGTGGTCGATCGTAAGTTATTGGATAACAATAAGTTATTTGCAGTAAGGGACTCTGTACTTCAATCTGTGGTGGTTACTCCGGTGTATTTTGATAATCAAAAAGCCTTTGTCAAAGGGCTGGCGGATGGGACGACAATCTTGAGCAAGTCATTACCCGGAGCCTATGACGGGATGAAGGTCAAAATCGCCAAATAGCTTCGTCACCCTGTCGTTAATTTTACAGCAAATCGCCCTAATACCTAAAGCATGAAAAATCTATTAACCTTCTTCATCAAGTATCCGGTTTCCACCAATATTTTTATTTTGGCCTTTGTGATATTTGGGTATATGGGTGCAAAGCAATTGCGCTCGTCCTTTTTTCCGTTGAGTGATTCTAAGATGATTCAGATTCAGGTGGTTTATCCGGGAGCTTCTCCGGAAGAGATGGAAGAAGGCGTCGTATTAAAAATAGAAGACAACCTAAAAGGCATTGTCGGAGTGGATCGGGTCACTTCGGTCTCCCGTGAAAATTCAGCCATAATCAATGTAGAGATTGAGATGGATAAGGATGTGGATGTGGTTTTGGCGGACGTTAAAAATGCCGTGGATCGAGTTCCTTCCTTTCCGGTAGGAATGGAGCCGCCGATTATTTCCAAGATTGAAGTGACTCGGGAAACCATCTCTTTTAGCGTAAGCGGTAAAAATATGTCGCTAAAAACACTCAAACAATATGCCCGAGATATTGAAAATGACTTGCGGGGGATGAAGGGAATCTCTCAGGTGGAATTGTCCGGTTTTCCAGATGAAGAAATAGAAATCGCACTCCGTGAAAGTGACCTGCGGGGCTATAATCTGACTTTTACGGAAGTCGCTAATGCCGTGAGAAAATCAAATATTTTGATGACCGGGGGAAATATTAAAACATCTGAAGAAGACTATTTGATTCGGGCGAGTAATCGAGTCTATTATGGTGAAGAGATGGATAATATTGTCGTGCGGACCAATCCCGATGGCACCATTATTCATTTGAAAGACATTGCCACGATTAAAGATACATGGTCGGAAGTGCCCGATCGGCTCTACTTTAATGGAGATAAAGCCATTAATATTACAGTCAAAAATACGAAGAGTGAAGACTTGATTGGCTCTGCTCGTAAGATAAAAGCCTATATCAAAAAATTCAATAAACAGCATGATAATGTGCAGTTGACTGTCTCCACAGATTCATCTATAACGCTTGAACAACGGACTCAACTTTTGGCCAAGAATGGGATGTACGGGGTGTTGTTGGTGTTGCTTTTTTTGGCTTTGTTTTTGAATACGAAGCTGGCCTTTTGGGTGGCTGCCGGTATGCCGATTGCCTTTTTTGGAATGTTTGCGGTAGTTGCTTATATGGGCGTGACAATCAATGTGTTATCGCTATTTGGGATGATTATTGTGATTGGTGTTTTGGTGGATGATGGGATTGTTATTGGTGAAAATATTTATCATCATTTTGAGAAAGGAAAGGGGCCGATTGAAGCGGCTGTGGATGGAGCGATGGAAGTGAGCGCAGCGGTTTTTTCGGCAGTATTGACAACGATGATTGCCTTTTCTACCTTTTATTTTTTGGATGGTCGGATAGGAACTTTTTTTGGCGAAGTGGCAACGGTGGTGTTATTGACTTTGGGAATTTCTATGGTTGAAGCATTTTTAATATTACCGGCTCATATCGCCCACTCGGGTGCCTTGGTCCGAAAAGATGTTAAGCAGAATGCCATCAATACCTTCTTTTCAAAAATTAATAAATTCTCTGAAAAAGGTCTTTTTGCTTTTCGGGATAAGGTCTATGGGCCTTCACTTCGTTTTTTCCTAAAATATAAAGTATTGGGGCTGGCCATTCCGTTGGCGCTACTTATTTTTAGTTTTATGGGGGGCATCAAAGGAGGCTTGGTTAAAACTGCTTTTTTTCCGTCGGTGGCGAGTGACCGAATTACAGTGAATTTGGATATGCCCCAAGGGACTAATGAAGCCATCACCGATTCTATTCTCAGGTATATCGAAACTCAAGTTTGGGAAGTCGGAAAAGAATATACCAAAAAACAAAGTGGGCATCTTCCTGTCGTGGATAATACGATAAGACGTATAGGCCCGGGTTCCGCCAAAGGAAGTTTGAAAATTAATCTTTTGCCGGGTGAGCGTCGAGATTTTCCTTCGAGTGAAATTACGAAAGCAATACGGGAGAGAGTTGGGGAAGTGGCCGGAGTGGAATCCTTGACCTTTGGTTCAGGGGCGCATATTGGCGGGGCGCCGATTGCGGTCTCCTTGTTGGGGCATAATATCAAAGAACTAAAAGCCGCCACCGAAGAGCTAAAATCGAAGATGCATCAGATGCCGGCCTTGAAGGACATAACGGATACGGATCCGGAAGGCATCAAAGAAGTAAAAATAAAATTAAAGGACAATGCCTATCTCTTGGGTTTGACCCTGCAATCGGTGATGGCACAGGTACGTGCCGGATTTTTTGGTGCGGAAGTACAGCGTTTTCAGCGGGGGCAGGATGAGATAAAAGTGTGGGTGAGATACGTGGCGAAAGATCGTTCGTCCATCCAAGATTTGGATAGGATGTGGATTGTGACTCCGAAGGGTAGCCGTGTTCCCTTTTCAGAAATTGCGACTTATGCCATCGAACGGGGGCAGGTGGCCATCAATCATTTGGACAGCAAAAGAGAGATTCAGGTGGTAGCCGATTTGATTTCGATTCACGAGAGTTCTACGGAGTTGATGGATGAGATTAAGACGGATATTATTCCGGGTTTGATGAGTAAGTATCACAGTGTCAGTGTGTTATATGAAGGTCAAAATCGAGAAGCGTCAAAAACAAAGGACTCTGCACAGCGCGTGGGATTGGCTGTTTTGGTGATGATTTATTTGATTATTGCTTTTACGTTTCGGTCTTACAGTCAGCCTTTGCTGTTGATGTTGTTGATACCTTTTAGTTTGATAGGCGTTATTTGGGGGCATTATATTCACGGTTTTAAGGTGAATCTTTTGTCTTGGTTGGGCATCATTGCCCTGATTGGGATACAGGTTAATGATGGCTTGGTGCTTATTGAAAAATTTAATGGCTATCTCAAGGAAGGACGGAAATATGATGATGCCTTGTATCTAGCCGGCATGTCGAGATTTAGGGCTATTTTCTTGACGACGATTACGACGTTTGCGGGCTTGTTCCCGTTGTTGATGGAGCGGAGCCGGCAGGCCCAATTTTTAAAACCGATGGCGGCATCTATTTCTTATGGCATTATTGTTTCCACTGTTTTGACCCTGGTGATGTTGCCTGTGTTGCTTAGTATGGTTAATTATGTCAAGGTCTTTATTAAATGGCTTTTTACCGGAAGGGACATCACCAGAGAAGAAGTCGAAAGAGCAATCATCGAACTTAAACATGAAAATGATGAATAGAATACATAAGATTTTTGCGGCTTTATTTTTAATATTATCGGTGAGTATTTCCTATGGACAAGAATTATTGACGGTGGATGAAGCGGTGTCGCTTGCGCTAAAAAATAATTTTGACGTGGAGCTTGCGCAAAAAAAAATACAACAGGCTCAACTCAATACGGATAAGAAAAATACCGGTTTACTCCCTACGGTGACGGCGAGTGGTGGGGCGAACTATCAAATCGGTACTTTTTGGGGTAAGCCGCCCAATTTGGATACCTATAAAAAAATAAGTCGGGCAGGAACTCAAAATTACAATGCTTCAGTGGGAGCCAATTATCTGCTTTATGACGGCAATTTTAGAAAATACAATTGGGAAAAATTAAAAATATTTTATCACCTTTCGGAAATTGAAGCGCAAGCCTTGTACGAACGCACCGCCCTTTCTGTTCATACCGCTTACTACCAAATTGCTAAATTAAAGTCCATTTTGGCCATTCTGCAAAGTACCATGGATGTCTCCAAACATCGGTTGAAGCGGGCAGAAGTAGGCGTCGAATTTGGAAAAGAATCTGGATTGAGCGTCCTAAATGCCCAAGTGGACATCAATAACGATAGCCTGAAAATTCAAAATACCCAATTACAGATTAGTAATGCCAAGCGTAATTTAAATTCGCTTTTGGGAAGGGATTTATCTATTGATTTTGATGTGGTTACGGATGTGAATTATCTCACAGGGATGACGGAAGAGCAGTTGATTGAAGATGCCACCGAGCGCAATACTCAAATCAAAGCCATCAATCGAAACATCAAACTCAGTGAGTTGGACCTAAAGATGGCCAAAGCAGGATATAAGCCAACAGTCAGATTATCAGCAAGTTATGGTGGTTCTTTTGTGGCGCAACCGGGCGGGTTCTTTGATAAACAAGTTTCTTTGGGACTAGGCGCCGGGCTGCAAGTAAGTTGGAACATCTTCGACGGGGGGCGTACCAAAATCAAAGAACAAAATGCCATCATCGACCAGGAAACCAACCTTTTGCGAAAGCAGCAAATCGAGTACAATCTGGAGTCTGATGTCCGTACCAAATGGGCTAATTATCAAAATGCCCTTTCCACGCTCGAATTTCAACAAGTCAATATCCAAACTGCCCAAGCTAATTTTGATAGGACAAAAGAGCGTTTTTCAGCCGGTCAAATTTCATCTGTAGAATTTCGCCAAGCCCAACTCGGTCTGCTTAATGCCCAATCCATTTATCAGCAAGCCAAATATGATGCGAAGTTGGCAGAATTGGGTTTGTTGCTGGTTAGTGGGCATTTGGTGGAGTAGGGGCTTTTTTTCGGAAGAGTGTTGTTTTTTTTAGGGTTTAACAGGGTCTATCCTGCTTTAATACCTTAAAAAACAAGCTCTTGTCAATTTTTTTTGTAAATTTGAGCGTCTTAAGTAAGCGGTTATTATTGTCTTGGCTTGAGCAATTTTGAATTTCGTTTTCAAAGTCAAAAAAGAGATTAGTTGGGCTGATGTTGATATCTACTAAAAAAAACAACAAAAAATGAATCATTCTACAAAAAGAGCAAATGTTTTACTGATTACCTTGATAATTACCCTTGGTGGGTTGCTATTTGGGTATGACACGGGCGTCATCAATGGGACTCAATTCTATTTTTCCAAGTATTTTGATTTGAGCGGCGCCTTAAAAGGATTCATTGTGAGTAGTGCTTTGCTGGGTGCTTTTGCCGGAGCGGTGGGAGCAGGAGTCTTGAGTCAGGCCATCGGTCGGAAGAATTCGTTGATCATCTCGGCGATATTATTTACGGTGTCTGCATGGGGTTCCGGGTTGCCTAGTATGCTACCGGAATCTACATCGCTGCTAGTTTTTTTTAGAATATTGGGGGGGATAGCGATCGGCGTGGCTTCGATGAATGCTCCGATGTATATTGCTGAAATTGCCCCGGCTGACAAACGGGGGAAGCTAGTGACTTACTATCAATTAGCGATTGTTATAGGTTTCTTTGTGGTTTTTCTGGCGACCTATTTTATCGGCAATGGTCTGTCTGAAGCGGATAATATCGCTTTTGGGTGGAGACGGATGTTTTGGTCGGAATTGATACCGGCGGGGGCATTTTTGGTCTTGCTTTTTATGGTACCGAAGAGTCCGAGATGGTTGATGACTAAGGGGAAAAAAGCCGAAGCATTGCGGGTTTTGACGAGTATTCACGGAGCAGCGGCTGCAGAAAAGGAAATTGGAGAAATCGAAGCATCAATCGCTAAAGAAAGTAGTTCTGAAAAGATTTCAGTCTTCTCGAAATCCGTATTTTCCATTGTTGTGATAGGTACTATCTTATCCGCTTTACAGCAGTTTACGGGGATTAATGCCGTCTTGTATTATGGAGCGGACATATTTGAGCAAGCCTTGGGTTTTGGGCCGGATGATGTGTTAAAGCAGCAAGTTTTATTGGCTACGGTTAATCTATTGTTTACATTTGTGGCCATGTTTACGGTAGATAAATTGGGTCGAAAGCCTTTGTTGATGATAGGTGGTTTTGGGATGTTGATAGGATTTTTGATTATGGGTTTTACGCTTTATGGGAGCGATTATGCGCAGTTGAATGCCGCCGGGATGCCCGCCTTGACGAAGACAGAAGGCATGTATAGTTTGATTGGCGTTTTGATTTTTATTGGTTCCTTTGCGATGTCTATGGGGCCGGTAGTTTGGGTGATTTTGTCGGAGATATTCCCTAATAAGATTAGGAGTGTAGCGATGTCAATTGCCGTTGCTGCTCAGTGGCTGGCCAATTACTTTGTCTCCCAGACTTTTCCGATGATTGTGGACAGTGACACCAATAAATTGCAGATAGATGGTGGAACTTGGAACCATTCTTTGCCGTATTTTTTGTTTTCTGGATTTATAGTGGTGATTATTGTTTTTGTTTGGAGATTTATACCGGAAACCAAAGGCAAGACCTTGGAAGAGATGGAGACTTTATTTGAAAAATAAACCGGTTCTGGTTTACTTCTTGCTTGTTTTAGATCTAGTTTGAAGTAATCAAGTACTTATAAATCATAAAAAAATGGGAAAAAAAGTATTGGGAATAGATGTCGGTGCTTCTGCCGTCAAAGGGGGAATTGTCGATTTGGGCAAAGGAGAAATGATTAGTGAGCGATTTAAGATTAAGACGGCCAGTCCACCGGCTCCGATGAAGGAAGTTGTGGATGCTTTCGCAAAAATTGTGGAGCATTTTGATTGGAAAGGGGAAATTGGTATCGGCTTCCCAAGTCTTGTTAAGAATCATGTGATATATACGGCTTCCAATGTGGATAAGGCCTGGATTGGTCAAGACATTCAAAAAGTCTTTGGTGGAAGGGTCGGCTTACCTGTTTTTGCTGTTAATGATGCGGATGCAGCGGGCTTGGCAGAACGTGCTTTTGGTGGTGGTCAAGGAAAACAAGGTACGGTATTGCTGCTCACTTTGGGTACGGGTATTGGCTCGGCTCTTTTCAGAAATGGCGTATTAATCCCCAATACCGAATTAGGTCACTTGAAATTTAAAGGGGACATTGCCGAAAAATATTGCTCATCCCGGATAAAGGAAATTGAAAATTTGTCCATGAAAAAATGGGGTGGGCGGTTGAATAATTACTTAAAACATTTAGATAGGTTATTTAGTCCGGATTTGATATTGATTGGTGGCGGCATAAGCCGAAAGTTTGATAAATTCAAGGACTATCTCACCGTAGATGTTGAAGTACGACCGGCAGCCATGAAAAATATTGCCGGTATTGTAGGTGCGGCGATGGCGGTAAATGTTTAACGGTAGAATCGGCTTCATCCGGTCAAAGATCGGGGCATTAGTCGGACGAAAAAATCATCTCACCGGTAAGCTTAGGTTTTAGAACCCCAACTCATCCTTGATGGTAAGGACAAAGTCAATGTCAACTTCCAATTCTGTGGCAATAGCCTTAGGTTGCTCCCCATCTTTTAGTTTTCTGACAATAAGAAGTGTTTTTTGTTGACCTTTGGCTTCACCTTCGGCTCTACCTTTTAACAAAATGCTATCATAAAGAGTCATGGCAGTGTTTTTTATGGGTTTTGGTAATTTTTCAATAATCACATCCCAATTCTTTTCAGGAATGGGTGCGACATTCATTAAATAAACGAATGTCTGGTGCAAAAAGTTCTTTCCGGTCTCTTGATCATAATATTCATCAGCATGATAAAAAATTAAGTCGGCATTTTTAGACATAAACTCTCTATCTCGTCCAAATCTTAAGGCCATTAAGAAATTCTTAACCATCGCCTTTATTTTTAGATTGCTGATTTGGGTGCTGGAAAACTTCGATAAATCAACCAACAGATAGTTAAATTTAGGCAAAAATTGGGTTAAATGCTCATTTTTAGTGGGGAAAAAGTCCCTAATCTGCTTTTTTTCCCATTCTTTTTGACCATGATACAGGACTAATGGGATGACAATTTGTCTTTTTTTGCCTTTTCTGACATCGGCATCCCAAATATTTTGTGTGTATCGGAGTACCTGGAAAATAACTTGGTCGTCCGGATAGCTTTTGTGTTCGATAAGCACACCGATGACGACCTTTTCATCAGAATCTTTTTGCTTGCAACGAAAAGCTATATCCGTAAAATGCCCTTGTAATTCTTTGTCAATGTATGAGTTGGAATCCATTTGGAGACTGTTATCAATATCCAGTTGGTCCACTTGTTCTTTGGGCAGAAATAGCTTTAAAAAGCCCTTTGCGATGACATCATAAGATAATGCTGCCGCGAAATATTTATCGTGGGGGTTGGTAATTTCTTTACTCATTTTGTATGTTTGATAGGCAAAAGAACAAAGAAAAAA
>JANTGI010000083.1 GCA_024762995.1 Saprospiraceae bacterium
ACACAAATTAGTGCAAATTTAACGGGTAAAAAATGGTAACCATTCTTTAAAAAAATAAAAGCGGGGAAACCTACTTAGAAAAAGCCTATATTTTTCTTTAACTATAGGGAGCAAGAAGCCTTTAGATATTGAGATAGTCGCCTATTTCACTCCGATTCCGACGATTGAGGTAAAATGTGGGAATTCGAGTAAATTATAGGGGCACCGGAGTTTCTAACACTGCTCTTTCATTTACAGGATTGATGGATTACCCAAGGAAAATAGATTCACGGGTAAAAAGAAAATCGACTCCCCATTACTTAGGAGTTCACTTTAACAAAATGTACATAGTCAGCTAATTATCAACACATTATAGTTTTATCTCTTGAACCATTATTAAGGGTTAAAAGCCTGCCGGAGATGGTTGGTTGCATGGCGTTACTCAAATTTCGGCCTGCTTGGCGCAGCATAGGCCTTAGCGCTGGGCAACCAGGTACAGTTGACAACATAGCCAAAAGCAGCTTGCTGCGCCCCAAAGACCCAAACCAACAAACAAGGACTTTTCTACTAGCGAAACTTAAGACAAATTATTGTCAAGGAAAATGAGTACCTTTGGACTTCTACTTTTTTACACATTAAATAACTATGGACTTTCCAAAAAATGCGCAATGAAAAATCTAATCACCCCTTTTATCCTGCTTATGTTCGCCGGGTGCTTTCCACTCGCCAATCTTGAAACCGGTCGCACATCAGGTCTTGGGCATCATCGCATTCAAGGTAATTTCGAGACCTATTTTGTCGGCCAATTGGGAGAAGACATTAGTGGGGTCGTCCCCGCCGTGAACATCAAATATGCTTATGGGCTTAAGCCTAGGCTGGATTTAAACATCAGCGCATCATCAGGTGGAAATGGTCAAATAGGGACCAAGTATCAATTTTTGGGCAACCAAGAATCTAATATAGCCATGGCCGCCGGCCTGAAAATAGGCACCCAGCTCCTATTTACTGAAAATACCCACCCTATTCGACTTTATGCTCCTTTATTCTTTTCTTACCATCCTAATTCTCGACATGCTATTTTCATGAATCCCATGTATGTCAAGCAGATTATTTTAGATGACCACAATTCCGATTTTTGGGGCACCACATTGGGCTCCACGTTCTACATCAAGGATAGCGAATTATCATTTGGTGTCAGTTACAACTATATACAATCCGGTCGAGAAAACGATCATTTATTAACGGCAGGAATTGGCTATATGTATAAATTTTAATGCTTGGAGAAATATATATTGTTAACACAATTTTAAACTAAGGCCATAAATATTTTATTTCGTAAATAGGTTAGAATTTTGTGTGGATTCTTGCGTTAGCCTTTCGGAATGGTTTTGGCGCAAGCGAAATCCGGATATTACCTGATCAGAAAAAAACAACGATAAATGAAAATTTGGACCAGCCTTCTTTTTGCCCTTCTATTTGCTTTTCAACTTCAAGCGCAAACGGACTACAATATAAAGATAGAAATCAAAAATTATCCGCAAGACACATTACTTATCGGGTATAAGTTTGGGGACAAGCAATATATTAAGGACACGTTACGGGCAGAAAAAAAGGGAAAATTCGTCTTTAAAGGGACTGATACCCTTAAGAATGGCATTTATCTGGCGGTTTTGCAACCCAAAAAAGACTTTGTAGAATTTATGGTGGACAAGAATGACCATCACTTTTCTATGTCTGCTGACGCAAACGATTTAGCCAACAGCTTAAAATTTAAGCACTCTCATTCCAACAAGATTTTCCAAGAATATGGGGAATTTTTGAAAAAAGAGCGCCCCAAAGCAGAAAAGCTCCGCAAAGAAATTCATGTGCAAGATTCGCTTAAAAACGACGCCAAAAAAAAGGAGTTAGAAAAGGAAATTGAGAAAATAGACAATGAAGTCGCCGAATACCAAAAGAAGTTTATCAAGGAAAATGCCGGTACACTTCCTGCGCTCATGGTCAAAGGACTTAGCGAGCCGACAATACCGGAATTTGAAGGGGATGAAAAAGAAGTTCGTACCAAAAAATATTATTACTACCGAAATCACTATTTTGATAATTTTGATTTTTCGGACGAAAGGCTACTATATACCAATTTCTTTGACAACAAAGTTAACTTCTATGTGGATAAGCTCATTCCACAGCACCCGGATACTATATCCGGAGAACTAGATGTCCTACTCAAGAAGATGGAACCCAATAAGGAGATGTACAAGTATTACCTTATCTCCTTCCTAAACAAGTACGCTTCCTCCAAAATGGTAGGTTTCGATGCGATATATGTGCATCTAGTCAAAGAGTATTATGCCAAAGGCAAGACGCCATGGGTCGATGAAGACCAATTGGCCAAAATACTCCGAGATGCTTTTCTACTTGAGCCAGTGTTAATCGGCAAAAAAGCCCCCAATATCACACTCTACAAAAAAGATGGAAGCAGCAAGTCAATCTATGATGTTGACAAACCCTACACCCTCCTATTCTTTTGGTCACCGGATTGTGGGCATTGTAAGAAAGCAGCTCCATATTTGGTCAAGTTTTTTAAAGAGTTTAAAGATCAAGTTGAAATCATCACCATTTGCAATGAATTAGGCTCTGAGAAAAAGGTCAATAAATGCTGGGAAGGTGTCAAAGAAGATGGATTTGATGACATGATAAATTTGGTCGATCCCAAGTATCTATCCCATTTTAAGACGGTCTATAATGTCAAAAGTACACCGACCATCTATATACTCAACAAGGACAAGGAAATCATCATGAAGCGGATTCCTGCCAAGGACTTACCGGATGTGATGAGAAAACTAATCGACTATGATAACAAGAATAAAAAGTAGAGTCGATAAAGAACCTAGCCAAACGAAATTCTCCAAGAAGAAGGTCCGTAAATGCACCCTATCAAGGAGTAATAACTAGCTCTCCCTGCAAGACATTAAGCGGCAAGCCTAATACTTGGCGCAAGTTAACTTCCACATCATGCGTGGGAGTGGCACCCCCTTCTTCGATAGACTCAATATTGGCGATGGTTAGTCCTACTTTTTGCGCAAGCATCCGCCGTGACATGCCTAAGCCCACACGTGTATTTCTCACTAAGACCGGGAAAGGCAAATCTAATCGACTAGGCGAGGAAATATTATAAATGCCACTGGACGCTTCGGTCGGATGATAATAAATAGCGGACAACAATTGCAAAAAGCCAAATAACACCATCAAAGAAATAAGAGGAAAAAGCCTTTCTGCTAAAATTTGAAAAGGGGTCGCGGGTAATTCAGCCTTCTTTTGAGCAGGTGCAGCCGGAGTAGAATAATTCAGGAAGTTCATTTTAGGTTTGATTTTGATGAAACAATGAGATTAATAGGAAGTCAATTTTAGCCATTGACCCAGGTATAAACCCGAGTTCGACGAAACCTTTGGATTCACAAAACAATCGAGCTCAGGTTATTAAAAACCAAGGCGGATTATTGGGCATCCAAGCGATACAGCTTATAAGTCTCGATAATTTGGATTAACTTTTTATCATAGTTTTTATCCGTGGCATAACCGAGCTTTTTAAGACCTTTGGCCCAAGCCTTGTAGTCATCTCCATATTTTAGGAGTGGTTTATATTTTTTGGACATCAGAAGCTGACTGTGCGCTCTCCAACTCTCCCATGCCGAATGATAAATTCTAAAAAAATCCTTGTGACTGTCATCGGTTAAGTTAGAACAATGCCCGGCCTTACACTTTCGTGAAAAACATTTGATACCGAAGTGGTTATGATTTTTTCGCGCAAGCGTACTCTCCCCTGCCCGACTCTCCACTAAGGCCTGCGCCATTTTAATACTGGCAGGAATACCAAATTTTTTGTGCTCCGCAATAGCCACTTTTGCATAATGCCGAATATAGTTTTCTGCTTTTTGACGCTTTAGGTTCACTTTTGGAGCGGCTTGATTCTGGTCAAAAACAGGTAAAAAATTCATTTCTTGAACCGGATTATCTTGCGACGAAACCAATCCGGTAGAGACAACCACCGGCCACTGAAAATGGACTTGTACTTTTTGGGACCAACTCCGAGCCCAAGCCGCCACCAAAAGAAAAGCGATGGTCTTCCAAAAAAAGGTCGATTTAAGCGTTTCTCGCCACGAATCAAAAACAATATGTTTTAACTTAAATACTGCCCTTTGTGACAAAGATTGGAGTTTGAGCCAAAAAAATTGCCATAAGGTGTACTCTTGTAGCACTTCTTGGGTATGAGATGCCCCTTCGGCAGAGTGCGCGTGCCCCTTATTTTCCTTACGAAAAAGGGGGTTATCATAAATTTTTTTACTTTTTTTGTCCTTCATTTTGTGCGAATTGAAAATAATTGTTACCTTTACAGGGTGAAAAACAAAACATCATGTGTTTGTATTTACAAATATACAAACATTTTGTTTTAAATGTCAAATTTTTTTAAACTTATTTGTTAAAAATGGGGAATTTTGTCGATAATCCGGTCAATCGTCGCTTTAGAAAGGTGTACGAGCAGTTAGAAAAACTCAAACTTATCAAAGGCAAATCTGATCTAGCCAAGCACTTGGGTACTTACAACCATGTCATCAATAGCATTCTGAAAGGAGAACGCAACATTACCGTGGATCAACTCCATAAAATGTTTGAAACTTACGGTGTCAACAGTAATTATTTATTTGAGCTCAGTGAAGATGTTTTTCTTTCCGGGCACCCGGCCACTTCGGATATCCCGAGCATACCGAAATCAGCCGGTCATTATTCCGGCAGACAAAATATTACTCTGGTTCCCCACCGAGCGACGGCCGGCTATGCGCTAAGCAGCCAAGAGAATGACTTTGTGGATTATCCGAAATTTTCTATTCCCGGATATGAAGGAGATGATTTATATGCTTTTGAGATTGAAGGAGACAGTATGCTGCCTACTATTACGAATGGAGATATTGTCGTGGCCGAAAAAATGCGGCCTGATGAACGAATTAAAGATAACCAAGTCTATATTGTAGTGACCGACTCTGTTGTGGCCAAAAGAATCCAGTTGGTCAAAGAAAATGGTCAGGTCGTCTCCATGCGCCTTATCTCTGATAATGATGCGGTTTATAAACCCTACGAAGTAGAACCCACAGAAGTCCGAGAGATTTTAAAAGTCAAAGTGCGTTTGACGAATCATGCAATTGCTTAATCCTTTTCGGACAAAATTTGAATTCGGTTCTCCAATGCTAAATTTGTGAAAAAGCGGGAAGCATAATCCTTTTTTTAACGGCTAAAAAATCTTAAATTGGTGAACTATAGTTTAGGTTGAAGCTCAAAAGTCCAACATTATAATTGAATTTTGCATTCACACCATCGTATAATACCGAAGGGATGGCATTATTCATCCGGTCAAGGAAATATTTCCACCCATTTGTTATTTTTCGTTGGTCTATTTTGAATATAATCATTCCACCCTTTGGGGGGGGGGCTTGGCTGAGTGGTGTTTTGAATTATAGTAGTTTCTCCCCTTCTAGATTTTAACTGTTTGAGAAATCACAAATCCTAAGTTGAAGAACTACAAAAACTCCATTAAAGAGAGAACTTCCCGCTAAAGATAATTTATCAAACGCTAAAGGCAACCTATGCTCAAGTGCCCGGCTTGGTTATTTCAACTACTCCCCCCCCCGCAATTCGTCCAATCTTCTTCTAAAAGAACTAGTTTCGTAAAGGCTTATTAGTAGTCAACATATGCTGAATCCGCTCCAAAGTTTTTTGAGTACCCAACAAACTCAAAAAGGCTTCCCGCTCAATATCCAATAAATACTGCTGAGAAACTTTCTGCGGCCCGGTCAAATCTCCTCCACACATTACATAGGCTACTTTTTGAGCAATCAAAGCGTCATGCTCACTGGCATATTGCCCTAATTTCAACTCATTCACAGCCATATACAAGGCACCTAAGCCTCTACGCCCCAAAACATAGACATCATCCATTGTTGGTGGCACATAATGCTCTGACAATTCTAATACTTTCTCTTTGGCACGAGCGATGGCCTTTGGAGTATTGATGACAACACTATCTTTTTCATGCGCGAGATAACCCATCGAGAAAGCTTGATCCGCGGAAGTAGCCACAGAAGCTAAGGCAATCGTCTTAAATCTCTCCATCAAAGTAGGAATCTCCACCTTGCCCGGATCAAATTCTTTGGCAGCCCGTAGGGCAAACTCCTTAGTGCCCCCGCCACCGGGAATCAACCCAACACCAACTTCAACCAAGCCGATATAAGATTCAGCACCTGCCATGACGGCATCCGCGTGCATGGAAAGTTCACATCCGCCCCCAAACACATAACCCTGGGTCGCAATCACCACGGGAATAGAAGAATGACGGACCCGCATCGCAGTCTGTTGGAATAAATTCACCGCCATAGCCAATTCATCAAACTCCTGCTCATAAGCCAACATGGCCACCATCATTAAATTGGCACCGACAGTAAAATTCTTCGCATTATTACCGATGACAATCCCCTTCCAAGGGCCTTGCTCGGCTATATCGATGGTATCATTAATTCCACGAAGAATGCCTTCTCCAATGGCATTCATCTTACTCCTAAACTCCAAACACAGCACCCCATCACCAATATCATGTACTTGTACTTCCGGATTTTCATAGACCACTTCATTCTCTCTATAATAATCCAAGATAATAATCCCTTCTCGTCCGGGGATGGACTCATAAGACTTGGAAGTGATATTATAGTATTTAGGTTCTTTATTTTCGACCGTATAGAAAGAATTTTTGCCGGCTGCCAACATTTCTTTGACCCACAAAGCGACGGACTCCCCTTGGGCTTCCGCCAATTCCATTCCTTTCTGAACACCGACCATGTCCCAATACTCAAAAGGTCCAACATCCCATCCAAATCCAGCTTTGAGCGCATCATCAATGGCATACAAATCATCCGCGATTTCAGGAATCCGATTAGAAACATAAGCAAATAATCCTAACAAAGATTGCTTAACCAGTTGAGCGCCTTGGTCTTCCGCTCTAAAAAAGTATTTAATTCGTTGCTCTAGCTTATCCATTTGCTTGACAGCCATCAAGCTGGGAAGTTTTGGTTTTTTGCTAGGCTTATATTCTTTTGAGTCCAAATCGAGTGCTAAAATAACTCTACGCCCCTTTTCATCTTTTTCTTTAGTCCTTTCGTAAAAACCTTTCTTGGTTTTATTCCCCAAAAACTTATTATCGATCAAAAACTGAAGATAATCGGGAATCATAAAATTAGACGCTTGTTCATCATCCGGACAGTTTTCTCGAATACCGTTAATGACATGTACGGCGGTATCATGACCCACCAAATCTCCCAATCTAAACGTACCCGTTTTGGGTCTGCCAATAGCCGGACCGGTCAAGGCATCCGCTTCCGTAATAGTCAAACCTAATTTTTGCGTAAGCTGATAAATCTTAGCCATCGAATAGACACCTACCCGATTGGCGATAAAAGCCGGAGTATCTTTACAAAGCACCGTTTTTTTGCCCAAATACTCGTCCCCAAAACTCATAAAGAAATCGACGACTTCTTGCTTGGTTTCCTTAGTCGGAATAATCTCTAACAAACGCAAATACCGCGGCGGATTAAAAAAGTGAGTGCCCAAGAAGTGTTGGCGAAAATCGTCACTCCGTCCTTCCAACATCATATGAATCGGTATCCCCGAAGTATTAGAAGAAATCAATGTCCCCTGAGTTCGATATTTTTCGACTTTAGCAAAGACCTGCTGCTTGATATCGAGTCTTTCGACCACGACTTCTATGACCCATTGGCAGTCTTTGATGTCCTTCATATTGTCATCAAAATTGCCCGTGGTGATACGCGAAGCAAATGAGTTGTCATAAAGTGGTGCCGGCTTAGACTTGATGGCCGCTTTGAGAGAAGCATTTACAATTCGATTGCGGGCTGCGGGATCATTTTTACTCTTTTCGTCCAAGTCAAAAGGAACAATGTCCAAGAGCAATACCTCGTACCCTGCATTAGCTAAATGACAGGCAATTCCGGATCCCATTACCCCTGAACCAAGGACCGCCACTTTATTAATCTTTATCATATTGTTGGTTATTTAAATGGAGTGCGAAAGTTAGGTAGTTTTATGCAAATAAGAGTCATTTCCTTTCGGAAAAATAAGAAAAACCATCATCCTAAGGGTTAATTCGCCCCAACTCGGCCACTTCCCCTTGCGAGAAGCCCAAGAGAATGGTACCCACCCAAACAGGCGGATGGGGAATGCCCCAATAATTAGATTTTATGCCTTTCGGCAAAAAAGGCAAAAATATTGAAAAAAAGAATAAAAATGCTTACCTTTGCAGTCGCTAAAGAAGGATCGATAGTGATTCCATTTGGTAACCATAAAAATTTTAAAATGGCAGAATATTTAACAAGCGAAAAAAAGAAAGAAATTTTCGCAGAATTTGGTGGCTCCGAGACAAATACCGGATCTACGGAAGCACAAGTGGCTTTATTGACTCTACGTATCAACGAGTTGTCGAAGCATCTTCACAAAAACAATAAAGACCACTCTTGCAGACGTGCTTTGTTAAACATGGTGGGTAAGAGAAAGCGTTTTTTGAAGTATATCGCCAAAAAAGACATTGTCAAATACAGAGAATTAACTGCGAAGCTTAATATCCGTAAATAATAAGTCCGGACAATCGACAATCTACAAAAACAAGCCACATCGAATTTCGATGTGGCTTTTTTTTATTTAGTTTGTTCGAGCCCCTAATCCTTTCCCCGTTCTTCGCCCTTATAAAACCACTTATCCAAATAGAAATCCCAATCGCAAGGGAATGCGACCGGGATCCAAAAAATAAATTGCCATGAAAATTTTTACTCCTACTTAGCTTTAAAGTGCGCCTTTTCCTTAATTCTGGCCTTCTTACCTACCAAATCACGAAGGTAATAAAGCTTGGCTCTTCTTACTTTACCTTGCTTAAGTAGTTTTATTTCTTCAAGTATCGGAGAGTTGAAAGGAAATACCCTTTCTACCCCTACTCCATTGGATACCTTTCTTACCGTAAAGGTCTTGGTAGCACCTGTTCCATTTATTTGGAGCACATCCCCCCGAAAAGTTTGAGAACGAATTGCTTTCCCGCCCTCCATTATCTTATAAGTCACGTCAAGACGGTCTCCGGGGCGAAAAGTAGGAAAATCCTTCTTCTCTGTTAGTTGTTCGTGAACGAAATTTATTAAATCCATTTTTCTCTGCTTCTAAATAGGTCAATGATTAGTCCGTTTTCTACGGAAGTGCAAAGGTAAAGGTTTTTTTCTAATAAAAAAAATGTAACGACTTAAGTTCCCATGTTTTTTGGCAGATAATAGTAGATACAAGGCCTGCTTGTATAAAATTGAGTAAAAATAGGTACCAAAAGACATTTTATAGCAAAACCCTGCCCTTTTAAATAGTCACAAAAAAACCTTCCGGATAATTCCGAAAGGTTTTTCTTCCTAAAAAAGATAGATGCCTACATTTTACTCACCTTACTATTTTTCTTAAAATCTCTTTTTGGAATGACCTTGCCGGTCATAATGATTTCGGTAACGATTGGCTCTGTATTGGCCACAATATTGACTTCAACTCTGGTATCATATTCTTTATCTGTAGAATCAAAGGTCACATGAATGACTCCTGTTTCTCCGGGTTTAATCGGTTTGGCGGGCCACTCCGGCACGGTGCAACCACAAGAACCGGTCGCTATCTCAATTAAAAGATCAGTATCTCCAACATTGGTGAACTTAAAATCCCGTTTAATAATAGTCCCTTCTTTGATGGTACCAAAATTATATCGCGGCTCATCTAAGGCAATCTTAGCCACCTTTGCTTTCGTTTTTGCTTTTTTCATGGGCTTTTTCATAACCGCTTTGGTTGAAGCCTGGGTAGATGGCACCTGCTTAGCCTCCGCTGTTCTAACCCTAGTCTTGGTAATTACTTTGGGCTTTGCTTTAGCGACAGTAGGCTTTACGACAGGCTTAGAAGACATAGACTGCGAGCCGGAATTAGTAGGCTTGGGAGTAGGCTTTTTGATGACCTTACCGGACTTCTTACCTGAAGTAGATTTTGGTCTTTCAGATGTCGGCTTCGTGATGACTTTAGCTTCGCGGGAATTTGACCCGGCGGGTTTCTCCGAAGGTTTCAAAATCACCTTGTTGGTTTTGGCGGTCTCGCCTTTGGGCGTTGTTTTAGTCTGCGGTGTCGGAGTGGTTTCTGTCCCAGGCTCCGTAATAACATCAAGAACGGCGCAACTGGAAAGCGTCAACCCAACCATCATCATAGAAAAGAGAATGAGATTTTTCATGTCAATTATGTTTTAGTGAATACACAACCTTCCAATGCCACTTTTGGCATTGGAAGGCTGAATTGATTTAATCTGAAAGGTGTCCACTCTAACGGAACTCAAAAGACTCCTATTTGTTGTCTTTTTTCTTATTTGTTACATCTTTCTTAACAATCTTAGGAATCTTGATTTCTTTTGGACCGGCAATAATCTTAAATTCAGTCCGACGGTTGAACCTATGTTCTTCATCCGTACATCGTACTCCGTTGGTACATTTGTTCAAAATCATTTGCTCACCATAACCGACCGGTTTAATTCTTTCCGGGGCAATTCCCTTGTCAATCAACCACTTAGCAGCGGATTCGGCACGTCTTTGCGAAAGCTTCTGGTTATAAGTCCGAGAACCGCGACTATCGGTATGAGACGACAACTCAATCACCATATCCGGATATTTCTCCATTAAGCCCAACAAAATGGTCAAATCTTCTTCGGCATCGGGCAAAATCTTATCATCATCATAATCATAGTAGATATTGTTCAAGCGAATCGGCTCATTGATATAGACAGTGGTTGTTTCCGGCTCCGGTGGAGGCAATGGCTTCAAGTACATTTTCTTAGAAATGGTCTTAGATTCTAAGATTCCAATCGTGTTAAAAGTCAATGTATCCGGATAATACCCTTTGACATTGACAATCACCTTATAAGCCTTTTCCAAATCCAATAAGAAATGAAAATTATTGGCTTCTCCATTGGTTTTGCTGTCTGTTTTACCTAATTTTTGTCCGACCATTTCAATTAATTGGACGGTGGCTCCTTTTAAGGGCTTCTTATCTACGGCATTAAAGACGAGTGCATTGATGTCCACAGCTACCGGCTGCACAGTCGCAATAAAAATGTCATCGCAGCAAGTTTTACTTTTTAGTGAATTAATGCTTGGGCGATTAGAGACAAGCGCACCTTGATACCCATCGGCATTGACATAAAATCCAAAATCATCCACACTAGAGTTGTATCCGGGGCCCAAGTTCTCGGGTTTAGACCAATTCGAGCCGTTCCAAGTGGAAGAATATATATCTAATCCACCCATAGACAAATAGCCATTAGAGCTAAACCAAAGCTTTCCATCCCTATAAAACGGGGTTTCTTCATCAAAAGGCGTATTGATATCATCTCCCAAATTCACCGGTAATCCGTAAGTACCATCCCCGTTGGACGCACAATAATAAATGTCATCCCCTCCTTTGCCTCCATCCATGTTGGACACAAAAAACAAGACTTCCTTTCCAAACAACTCTCCTGGAGCTGGGTGCTTAGCAATCCAATCCCCGTTAGGTCCGACTAACTTTTGGGCAGCATTAAATGATGAGCCTGATTTTTGGGCGACATAAATTTCGCTTTCGCCAAGCACATTACCCTCCAGTGAAGAGCGGGTAAAAAACATCTTGGAGCCATCTTCCGAAAAAGCTTCATTGCCGGTATTAAAGCCCTTTCTGTTGATGGCTTCATCTAGTGGATTCGCTTCCGCAAACCCATTTTTTTTGTCTTCTCCGCTTGCGCGAAAAATCTTGGCATAATAATCCCCTTCTTTACCATCCAACACAATAGGTTTTTTGGAAGACATGGAACTATAATACAGGGCATCTCCGACAAACTTAGGACTAAACTCCGAAAACTTAGAATTTACCTTTTTTCCGGCATTCTTTATCCGTAGTGCTTTATCCTGCTGCATGGTCATAGCCATTTTGGCTCCATCAATTTCCATTTGTGCCCGAGCTTTCAAGGCATCATCCTTACTTATCCCCAGAAAAGTCTCAAAAGAATTAATGGCGTCGGGATATTCTCCATTGTACTTTTGAGCCATCGCCATATAAAAAACGGCTTGCGGCATTTCGCCTTTTTTATCGCTTTTCACACATCTTGCAAACCACTTTGCCGCCTTGGCATAATCACGCAAAGTGTAGTGCAATTGAGCAATTTTATAGCGAAGTTGATTATCTTTCTTCTTTTGTTCTTTGTAGGCACGATTGTACCAATCCAGCGCATTGTAATAATCCGCTTCCGCCAATTTTTCGTCCCCTATTTCAATCATAGCGGTCTCATCTACCGTAAGGGGCTGAGCGCTCAAAGAAAGAAAAGTGGTAAAAAGTAAAAAAGCTACTAAATTAAATTTCATCAGTCTATTTTTTTCGAAAGACCTTGTTGACAGGTCAATAAATTTTTACAAAAGAATTAGAAGCGTGGGCAGAAAATAACCGGATCCACCTTCGGTTTTTTGGCAATTTTAAGAATATAGTTGGCCGCTATCTCAAAAGCCCCCACATTCTTTAGGGCAGAGTTGGTACCGGACATACCTATATCATAAGAAAAACCAACATTCAAATCTTTGTAGGTCGCTCCCAAAATCACCTGTGCAGCATCCCCTAGACGATACCCCAGACCCCCGCGAAAATTCCAATCCGGATTGAATTTATAAGTACCTACACCTTGCAACTCAAACTCTCCTACCGAGGCAATAGATTGATACAAAAAGGCCGGAGAAAAAATCCATTTTGAGCCCATATCCATATTTACTTGACCATGGGCAATCATTCGCATCGGCAACTTATAGCCCTTATCGACTTGGCCATTTTTAGGGCTATTTAGGTGATTCAAGCCGACTCCGATGACCATATCTGCTTTTTTGCTCAATAGACTACGTAAACTCACACCGGCATCTATCTCTTTAAATTTAGCATCGGTAATCTTACCATAATCTGCGCTACCACCTACCCCACCGGTACCATTCAATATTTCATCTTCAAACCGAAGCGCTTCTCGATTGACCGAACGGCCCATCAATCCGTACTGGGCACCGATAGACATGACCGTTTTTCTTTTTTTATCAAAAGCATGATGATAAGCGACGGCAAGTTTTGCACCGGTATAATTTAACTTGGCCGCTCCCGCTTCATCTTTAATGGCTGTAAATCCAATCCCAAGCCAATCTTTCTTCATGATGTTAAGGATAGGCGCATCAATATACACAGAAGGTGTCTTAAATATACTCCATTGATCCCTATAAATTCCACCAATTCTAGCGGTACCACTAAACATTCCCGTTTGGGAAGCATTAAAGTTCATAGGTGCCATTTGAAATTGAGTAAAATGTATATCCTGCGCCACCACGTGCCCCGCAGAGATGGTCAAAAGAATAAAAAGTAATTTTTTTAACATGATGTTCTTTTTTGCTTCAAAGTGAATTATGGTAAGGTTCTGTTTGTTTTAAGCTCCAAAGCTACGCAAAAGTTTACAAATTATCCACTTATCGCATGGATATATTGCTGTTTGCTAGCTTCTTACTCTTAAAAAACATCCCTTATATTAACCGAAAGGTAGAAATAATTACCATATTGTACGGAAAAAAAACTCCAATAACTTCATTTTTGCCCAAAAATATCTTTGATAACGCATAGTTCGGTTAAATTTAACCTTAAAATAAATATAAGCACCCAACAAGCCACTTCCTAAATGATTTAAGAGTGAAGAATGCAGAGTGAAGATTGAAGAAATTAAAATCCTACAAAACCTTTGTCTTACTTGTCGCTGCGGCAGCACTTCAAAAATCTTATTTCGTATATCGTAAATCTTAAATCCGTTCTAGGCAAATCCCCAAAACCCACTTCCTACAAGATTTTAGAGTGAAGAATACAGAGTGAAGAGTTAAGAAGTTAAAAATCCTGAGTACCCGTCTGCCCACTGCTACAGCCAATGCTGCGCTATGCAGACCTAAACTTTAGTATTACCCTAGTTTTGATGAGCCGTAAAACCGTTATTCCAAAACTTTAGTTATTGAATTTCGCTCAATAGGATTCATTCATCGAATGATGGTTAGTTGTGTAGATTGTAAGACTTTATCGCCTTCAAAAAGGGTCATTAAATACATACCTTGCGGCAAAAAAGCGACATCAACCGCTTGATTTGCCCAAATTTCGGCCATTCTTTTTATCGTCCGTCCGGTCATATCCTTGATTTCTACAGATAACGTCGAAATGGATGAATCCGTCCATGTTAATTGGATATTGTTGGATGCGGGATTGGGAAAAACCTGAATATCTATGGGCTTGGCAAGGACTTGTACTACAGGCACTAAATCTGATATTTTGAATACATGGGCTGCGCCGCTGTTGTTATTGATTGTATCGGAGTAAGGAACTCCAACCAGCATGTCATTATCATCTATAGCAACGCTCAACCCTAAATTATATTCATCTTGCTCAATCGGTTCAAACGAAATCTTTCGCTTTTCTTCCCAAAACCCTCCAATCAAACGATAATAATAAACATCTCGTCTCCGGTTATTTACTATAATCTCTTGTTGGTTAGCTGCTATTGCCAAATGCCCTCCTGACAAAGATATTGACGAACCAAATTGGTAACCATCAATAGTGGCCATTGGCTCTAATTTTTGTAATTTTTGTACTTCCTGCCATTCTGAGCCATTTTTCTTTAACACATAAACCGATCCCACCAACCCTTTAACTCCTTCCCATCGACGTGGTGCACCCACGACTAAATAACCTTCATCAATGTTCAATGTTCGTCCAAAAAAGCTTGAATTAATTTGTTGCTCATCTGAAGCACGTATTTCCTGACTTACAAACCAAATTCCTGCATTTTTATTATAAACGTACACAATACCATGATAACCTTCACTAGATGAACCAATGAATACTTCATCACCTTCCACCCCTACACTCAACCCAAATCTTTTCCAATCCCCACCATCCGGTGGGAGCAACTGCCCCGTTTCTAGCCACTCATTACCACTTTTTTCAAAGACATAAGCTGCGCCACACAAAAAACCACATTGCTCACTCCCCACAGCACTCACAACTATTGTATTTTCATGTATCCCAACTTGATTGCCAAAAACATCATACTGGTTTCCATTTGATGCTGTCAGTTTCGTTTTTTCTTGCCACTCATTTCCTTCCTTTCGGAAAACATAAACAGCCCCGGCATCAGATCCTTTTTCAGTATCAAACGGGGCTCCAATAACCAAATAATCTCCATTAATTGCTATACTAAATCCAAATTGTGCACCCACTACTCCCTCACTAGCCAACAACTCATCATCAAACACCCACTCACCCCCAACCTTCCGATAAACCATCACCGCACCCCGCTTCTCATACCGAAACGGACTTCCCACAAAAGCAAAACCTTCCGAAATAGCCACCGAATGACCATATTCTTCATGCAAACCCAATGAGTCCGGAATCAACAATTCTCCTTGACCAAAAACCGGCCAAGAACTAAAAAACAATATGATTAAAAATATATAGCGCATTATTTTCTTTTTTGTATTGGCTTTAACCACCAATATCTAGTGCAATAACACCGTACCACGAAATTTGGTGACCAAAAATCGCCATTGCCATATCAATGTTGAACCACCACTCGCCCCGCACCCACTTGATACCCATCATCATCCACATACACCTTGTAAAAATACAATCCATCAGACAGACTAGAGACATCCAACTCCGTTTCCAACCCATCCAAAAGACCGGATAACACCCTATGCCCCATCACATCCACTAAAACTACGCGTAGTGGTCGATTTTCATAAACCGTCAAACGAACATTCATCACTTCACTCACCGGATTGGGCCAAACGATAATTTCCGGTACAAAGTGCAACGGATTCGTCACCCCTACCGGCAAATTCGGATCACAGGCAGGATGTCCTGTCCCCAATCTATAATTGGGAAAATGCGGTATCGACTTAAAATTATAAGTCGGCAATTCAATCTTTCTCTGTACCATATTACAACCAATTCCTTTCACTTCGGGGTCTTCTATGACGTGCATATAAGGATTACCGGAAGGCGTTATCATATATATCTTACAATCCGCACCACGCTCCATAAAATAAAACTG
>JANTGI010000084.1 GCA_024762995.1 Saprospiraceae bacterium
AACCACTGACCATAATTAATTCTAACAAGTGAGTTAACAAAGATATTAAATTTGGATGTAAAATAACAATAAAATGAATGTTTTTTTATATATTTATACAAATTATAGTTCACCAACTCAGAATTTGTGATTATTCAAGCCGTTGAAGAATTGGGATAAATAGTGTGCTTTTGTATGGTCGTTGCCCCAAAGAATTTGTCACACACTCAATTGATATAAAACGCCGAAGGCAAACGTCCGAAGGACAAATTAAACCTGCCCGTTGCAGGCGGGCGTCCAAAGGACAAATGAACCTGCCCGTTGCAGGCGGGCGTCCGAAGGACAAATTGAACCTGCCCGTTGCAGGCGGGCGTCCGAAGGACAAATGAACCTGCCCGCTGCAGGCGGGCGTCCGAAGGACACCCCCCCCCATCGCAACCACCTAAAACAACAGCGCCGGACGTTGCGTAATATCATGATAACAGATAACTCCTTCCCCAAAATAATGACTCACGACACTTCGCCTAGACTGTCCTTTTTTCAAAATTGGACTCCCGCCGTGGACAAAATGCCCATTCCAAATCAATAAATCACCGGGCTGCGCCGGCCAAGAGACCTTCTCTAAATTCGCCTGTGCCAATTGTTTTTCCAAGAAATTTTCATAATCCACATAATCCGTCTTTCCGGTGCGCCAAGTATTAATTCCATCATCATAATCATGCTTTCGAATGATCGGCAACCGTTGACTCTTGGGATAGTAAAATAACATCCCGTTTTCTGCTGTACATGGCTCCAATGCCACCCAAGCCGCTATCAAATAACCATCCGGAAACGTACTCATATGTATATAATCCGAATGCGCCCGCTGCTCACTCCCTTCATAAAACCCAATGCTTTGAAACGGCACGGCACGCCTACCCATCAAAAAACTCAACAACTTCAAGATATTCGGATGCTCGGTAAATTGCGTTCGAATGATACTTGATTCTCGATGAATATCAGGTATTTTCTTGCCGGTATAATTCGTATATTGCTCCAAATTTTGCCCCCGCTTATCAAGTTCTTGGCGCATCAAAGCCACTTCTTGAGCATCGTAAAAACCTTCCAACACCATATATCCGTCTTCCAGATAACTCTTGATTTTCTTTCTCACTCTCGGCGAAAAGGTCAAAAATTCTTCTTGATGTGCATCTAGCCACTTCTGCGCATCCGACCGCATAGTCCACACCGGCGCTTCGTCCTTATCCACAAAATCTTGACTGCCGATAGGTGCAAAAATACTTTTTCGCAGACCGTACTTTCGATAAACAGGCTTATTTCGACGCAATTTTTTGACATTCAGTAGGTTGTTTATAACATATACGGCCTTCATATTCCGCAATTCCCCGGTGTACTTTTTGAAGATATAATTGAGACCACGCATCATTAAATTTTTATTACTTAACTTTCGGCGGTTAGAATCACCCGTGGTTATTGGCTTATAGCAGAGAAAAGCTAAAAGGCTGATTAAAGCTTCCCCGAAAATTCTTACCTTCTAATCTTACAGCATTCCAATATCAAGGAAAATAGATAGAAGCCAAAATTTATAACCCCTTGACCCTTAACCCTTTACCTTTTACCAACGCCCGAAAATCAAGAATGAGCCATACCGTTGTATCGTTATTCCGTTAGACCGTTAAACCGAGGTACCGAAATTTTAATCTTATTATCTCCCCAAAAGTATCAATTTTACAATAAAACATCCTAAATTCGTGTTGATTTTGAGCCTTTCGGCAAAAAATAACTACAATTGAGTCACCTAATTCTAACTTTGATGAAACATCGTTCCCTTTTTATTATCGCCGCTTTTTTTCTTTTTTGCGCAAGCAGCAGTATCGCTCAAAAACGTCAACTCACCCTTGACGATGCCGTTCTTTACTACCAAAAAGGCCTAATGCCCGAGCGTCCCGCCGGCTTTCAATGGGTTAAAAACTCATTGACTTACACGACTTTAGAAGACCAAAGGGGGACGTTGCAATTTCATCATCTTTTAGACCCGAAACGAGACCACGCCCTTAAAGCACAAGAAATTATGCCCGGAATGGAGACATTCCCGCGGATTAGTTGGATAAACCCCCATCAATTCTATTTCTCAAAAGACCATGCCTATTATATTTTTGATACATCCACCAAGAAATTAGAAAAAGTATTGGAATATCCCGCCGAAGCCCAAAATTTGGACTATTCCGTTGCCGGAAAAAAGCTGGCTTATACCATTGGCAACAACTTATATATTGCCACAAAAGATAATCCCAAAATAGCCATCGCCGAAGTAAAAGATACCAATATCGTGTCCGGACAAGCCATCGCACGATTTGAATTTGGCATTACCAAAGGAACTTTTTGGTCTCCGTCAGGCGATTATTTGGCTTTTTACCGCAAAAATGAGACGAATGTATTCAATTATCCCTTAGTCAATATAAACACCTATCCGGCTAGCTTGCGCAACATTAAATATCCCATGAATGGGCAAGGCAGTGAGATTCCCTCCACCTTTATCTACTCCACCCTTACGGGAAAATACACCCGCCTAAAAACTAAAATGGATGATCACTATTTGACCAATTTTGCTTGGTCGCCGAGCGAAAAAGCCGTTTATTTGGCGGAAGTCAACCGCGATCAAAACCACATGAAACTCAACAAATACGACCCCAAATCCGGCCAACTCCTAAAAACCGTCACCGAAGAAAAAAATGAAAAATGGGTCGAACCGGAAACACCCCCTTTCATGATTAAATCCCTAAAACGTAAAATGTTTTGGCTCAGTGAAAAGGACGGTTTTATGAATATTTACGTCTTTGATGAGAAAAAGAAAAAAACAAAACAACTCACCCACAATAAATGGGTCATCAACAGCATACTCGGCTACAGCCCTCAACTAAATGCCATTATCTTTACCGGTACCGGTGAAAATCCACTCAATACTCATGCCTTTGCCGTCAACCTAAAAACCGGACGACAAACACAAATCACCAAGGGAGACGGCACTCATTCCGTCTCTTTGGGCGGCCCCGATAACAACTACTTATTAGAAGAACTCTCCAGCCCCAAGATTCCTAGAAAAATCGGCTACTACAATCTAGCCGATGGGCAATATCACCAAATTTTTTCTGCAAAGAATCCTTTGAAAGATGTCCAATTAGGCACTACTGAAATTATCAAACTCAAATCCTATGATGGCGCAGACTTGTATGCTAGGCTAATCAAACCCAGTAATTTTGACCCGAATAAAAAATATCCCGTATTGGTCTATGTCTATGGCGGGCCCCACGTCCAACTCATCACTAATCGATGGAATTACGGCGAACCACTCTGGATGAAATGGATGGCAGAACAAGGCTATCTCATCTTTAGCCTAGATGGTCACGGCTCCGGCAACCGCGGATTCGCTTTTGAGAGTGAAGTTTTTAGAAATCTCGGTACTCACGAGATGGAAGACCAACTCATTGGCGTAGATTATCTCAAGCGGCAAAAATTTGTGGATCCCAAGCGGCTTGCTGTCCACGGATGGAGTTTTGGCGGCTTCATGACGACTTCACTTATGCTACGGCATCCGGGGGTATTTACGACCGGTGTCGCCGGTGGCCCGGTGATTGATTGGAAATGGTATGAAGTCATGTATGGCGAACGCTATATGGATACCGAAGCGACAAATCCAGAAGGATTTAAAAAATCCAGCCTATTAAATTATGTCAAAAATTTGAAAGGCCACTTATTGACCATTCACGGCACCGTTGATGATGTCGTCGTCCCACAACATGATTATGCCTTCATCAAGAAATGCGTGGACGAAGGTGTCCAAACAGACTTTTATCCCTATCCCATGCACCCGCACAATGTAAGGGGCAAAGATCGAGTCCACCTGATGAGAAAGGTCTTGGACTATGTGATGGAACATAATCGGTAATTTTTGCGGTTTAGCGGTTTAGCGGTACAACGACACCATGGCATTTATCTCTGAGCTGACTCAAGAAAGCCGGTTACGGCCGTTACCCACTGTTTGCGGTCCTTTTGCAAGTAGTTTTCATGTCCGAGTTCTGGGAAGGTCACGAGTTGCTTTTTTCCCGCAAGGTGTGCATAAATCTCATCTATCTCCTTGCGGCTGACCTTTGGGTCTAATTCACCGTACATCAACAAAGTCGGAACATGAATCCGCTTGGCATAATCCGTTGGCCGGTAGCCAAATCCCCAAAAACCATTTTGGGCCCCACCCCACAAGACCAACAAATCAGCCATCGGAAAAGCCGGTAGTCCCATCGCCCGAAATCTGGCGCCGACGGTTTGGCGCAATGTCCCAAACGGGCATTCCAAAATAATACCGGAAGGTGCTAAATCAAAATCATTGATGGCCTTCATGATGGCAGCCGCCCCCATTGAAGTGCCATAAAGATAAATATTCTTTTCGTGTTTTTTGCGCAAGTAATCAAAACAAGATTTCACTTCCTCCGCTTCCAAGTACCCAATGGTCGTCTGGTTGCCATCGGAGCCGCCCGACCCCATAAAGTCAACCAACAAAGTATTATATCCCAAGCTCATAAACACATCGGACTGCGCCAAAAGAGCGGATTTTTCGCTCCCATAACCGTGAAACAAAATCACCGTCCCTTTGGGGTGAAGCTGCCTGATACTCCAGCATTCAATCGTTTTGTTACTATGAATAAGAATCGTTTCATAGTATCTATCGGGCCATTTTTGGTTAGCCGGTCTCGGATTCTGAACGCCGAAAAGTAAACTTTTTAGTTTAGCGCCGAAGGACAAAGACACAGGCGTTGATGTTCTTTCTAATTGGCCCTCACCAAAATGGGTAAACTTGTAGGCATGGAAATAGGCCACTGCGTTCATCAATAAAAATAGAAAAATCACTATTCTTTTGATGGTTTTTAGTCTTTTTCGACGTTGTTTTCTCTTTAAAACTATTTGGCGTTTATTAGGCATAGGCAGGGAGATTTTTAGTGAACAGGCGTTTTGTCGCAAGACATATCACCGGCGAAAATAAAAAATGTTTAATTTCTCACTCCACCACCACCTGAAAATCATCAAAATAAGTAACGGCGTCGGCTTTGGTCCACAAACCGACTTTCCCTGCTTGCGCAAAAGTCTTGTCTCGGACTCTGAAAATTTCTTTGCCATTGAGATAAACGATAAATAAATCACCATTTACCTCAAGTTTTAGGCTATTCCAATCATTGCCCAAAGGCAGCACATCAACGCCATAGGTGCGTCCCTTACCCAAAACAGGCAAATCGGTCCGCTTGCCATTTTCGACCTTGTAAAGAACTACATTATCTTCTAAAGGATTGGCGCGCACCACATAATAGTTGTCTTTATCTTGCCATCTCCATATAAACCCACCACCTTGATCCATACGACCTTTAACGCCTTTCCAACGGACTTTCAATAAGACATCTTGGGCTTTAAATCCGTCAAAAACAATGTCATTAAAGTGGTAATTAGGGTGATCTTGAGAGAGCTGGGCGAGCACTTTATTACCTTCATCATCGACGACTTGCCAGTCGGTATGTGTGCCCCCGCCGGTGAAATCTTGCGACCAATTAGCGGGCAAATGCCCAAGGACATCATTTTCAAAATCAAAAAGAGTGTCTTTCGACAAAACAGGCGGTGATTGGACAACTTTTGCCGTCTTGGAAGTCATTTTTTGAGTGGATTGGGTCACCTTGGCACCGGAACCATTGCAAGAAAGAGAAAAAAAGATGACCAAACTAAATAGGAGGTATGTTCTCATTATTTTTGGATTGAAATGAAGTTTGACAATTAAAATAAGTGCAACTGCATAAAACGAAGGCAAGCCTAGCATCCAAGCACCAAATATCGTAAAGATAACGAGTGTTCGTCTTAATTCATAACTTTTGGGATACTTCGTTTTCAAAAAAATTCGAGCTGAATAAAATGTCTGTAAGACAGCCCCAATCAATAACCATATTTATCTTTCCAACGATTTCTAAGGATCAATCTAGTTTTTTCTTCTTGGGCATTTTGTCCGGGAGTATAGAATTTAGTCCCGGCCATTTTTTCCGGAAGGAACTCCGCCGCAATAAAATTGCCTTCATATTGGTGGGCATATTGATAATCCTTTCCATAATCAAGCGATTTCATCAGCTTCGTGGGGGCATTGCGCAAGTGCAATGGGATGGGCTGCAATCCGTTTTGGCGGATTTCTGCCAAAGCATCGTCGATGGCCTTGTAGGCGGTATTGCTTTTGGGAGAATTGGCCAAATATATTGTCGTTTCCGAAAGGATAATCCGTGCTTCCGGCATACCTATCGTATGGCAGGCTTGAAAACAGGCGTTGGCCAAAAGCAAGCCGTTAGGATTGGCTAAACCAATGTCTTCGGAAGCCACAATGATGAGCCGACGAGCTATAAATTTAATGTCTTCTCCTCCATGAAGCATCGCCGCCAAATAGTACAGAGCCGCGTTGGGATCGCTTCCGCGAATGGATTTGATAAAAGCAGAAATGATATCGTAGTGTTGTTCTCCGGATTTATCGTATTGGGTAATATTTTCTTTTATGACTTTTTCGACTAGGTTATTGGTGATCGTCAAACTTTGACCGTCGGCCACGGTATTCGCCAATATCTCCAAAACATTATACAACTTCCGCGCATCTCCGCCGGATATTCGGAGCATGGCGTCATATTCTTTTACTTCGATGTTTTTGGCTTTGAGAAATTCATCTTGCGTCAAAGCCCGACGAACTAACCCGATTAAGTCTTCTTTTTCCAAAGGCTTCAAAACATACACTTGCGCCCTAGACAATAGGGCATTATTGACTTCAAAAGAAGGGTTTTCGGTGGTGGCTCCGATTAAGGTTACGGTCCCGTCTTCGACGGCACCTAGGAGTGCATCTTGTTGGGATTTGCTAAAACGATGAATCTCATCAATGAAAAGAATGGCATTGGGATGGTCAAAAAAACGTTGACTTTTGATTTTTTTTATGGTTTCACGAATATCTTTTACGCCGGAATTAATGGCGGAAAGCTTAAAAAAAGGCTTCTTTACCGTGTGCGCGATGATGGATGCCAAGGTGGTTTTGCCGACTCCCGGCGGGCCCCACAGAATAATGGAAGGGATATTATCGGCTTCAATGGCATTGCGCAAAACCGCCCCTTTTCCGGTCAGGCTGGCTTGTCCGACATAATCATCCAAATTGGTCGGACGCATTCTTTCTGCTAGTGGTCTCATATTCGTATTTCGTCGAAAAAATTTGCTTAAGTGCGAAAGTACGAGTAAATTTAGTACTTCAAGCACTCAGGCTTCACTTCGTACCTAAAAATAGGTCAAAAAACATCATTATGCAAACAATTCTCTATCCAGTGGCTTATGGCATTTCCGTTGTGGGATTGATTTTATGGTATCGTTATCAAGACGATGATACCAAAAGCCGATGGGCAAGGATGCTTTTTGTGGCGGGGTTTGTGAGTTATTTGCTGACTTTAATATGGGCGGATATCCCCTTGTCCACCAAGTTTTTTACCGGATTTAGGGATTTAGTGATTTTAGCTTTAGTGAATTGGTTTTTTCAATTTTTAAAACCCAAAAACCGTATTTTCTGGTCTGTTTTACTCTTAGGCTTTGTGGTCTTCCAGATATTTGCTGTTCGGCAGATGCGGGTGCGTCTTGCGACAAAAAATACCCAAACTGAAATTCCGGTAGATCCAAATGGCGAGTGGTTGGTAGAATTAGAATCCAATGCGGATTTAGACTTGTTTAAGTTAAGATTAAAAGGCTTGGCCGTCCTTCGCCGAGCTTTTCACCCCAAGGATATCAATGCCACCAGTTTGGATGACTTCTATATCGTTGATGTACTCAAGGATACTCCGCAAGAGCGACAAAAGGTCAAAGACATCATCTCCGCCAGCGCTGATGTAAAGTGGCTGGAACCCAATGAAAGAATTTCTTTGTGGCCCGAACCAAGCCAAACCGTCCGACCATTCTCTCAAAAAATAAATGTAAACGACCCCGATGTGGACAAACAATGGGCCATGTCCGCCTTATCCATGAATGCGTATTATGATTTTTTGCGCAAGCAGTCTATAAAAGCACAAAAAAAAGCCGTCGTAGCCATTTTGGATACCGGAGTCGATGCCAAACATGAAGATTTAAAAGATAATTTTCAGTCCACCGAGATTCGCTCCAATAATGACCCGGTCGGACACGGCACCCATTGTGCGGGTATTGCCGGTGCCGTAACCAATAATCATGTCGGCATCGCTTCCTTAGATATCCGACAATTTTATAAGGTCACCTCCATTAAAGTCCTAAATGCCAACGGTATGGGCACCCAGGAGACAATTATTGACGGCATACTTAAAGCGGCAGATGCCGGCGTGGATGTCCTATCCATGTCCTTGGGCGGACGCGCAGATAAACGCAAACAGAAGGCGTATATGAAAGCCGTGAACTATGCCAACAAAAAAGGAGCGATTGTCGTCGTGGCGGCAGGCAACGAAAATAGAAACGCCAATACCGTCACCCCCGCGAATGTACCGGGCGTCATCACCGTAACAGCGGTCGATAGCACCCTGACCCGCGCCTTATTCTCTAATTATGTCAATGACTTGGACATGGGCATTGCCGCTCCGGGAGTGGGCATCTACTCTACGATACCCGATAATCAATACACTTCGTTTAATGGGACTTCCATGGCGACTCCATTTGTAGCCGGTTTGTTAGGGCTTATGAAGTCCCTTCAACCCAAACTAACCACCAAACAGGCCTATGAGATACTACAAGAATCCGGTAAAACTACCCGTAATCCATCAGAGACCGGAAAATTCATCCAACCTAAAAAGGCCATTGAATTACTCAAAAACTAGGATAATCCAATATACTTTTAGGCTGATTATTGTAAACACATTGTTACTTGTGAAAAAAATTAAATTTTTATCATATTGATTATCAGCTTATTACAAACAAATCAAGTCACAATATAGAAAAAAATATGATTTAATAACTAAAAATAACATACCTTTGCAACTGTCTTCTGTTAGTCAGGAAACAACCGCACCCAACTCCAAGATACCAAAATAATTGATTTCTCAAAGTATTAGCACAAAAAAGCATGTATATGGCTTGATATTTGTTGCAATGCTTCGTGGAATCCCACTATTTTGAAACGCTGTAAATCAAACCGTATGAATCGAAATCTTACACCGGAGACTAACTTCAATTCATTTCAACAGGATGAAAGAAAAAAATTGTTCGATTTTCTATTTTGGATAAGTCTATTTTTCATTGGATGTGGTCTTATTTTTTATCTTTTCTTTGTTAATCCGGTTGGAGACAATACTGCAGACAACAGTAATTATATCGAAGGCCACAAAGAATTGACCCATCACACCACCAGACATCCGAATTCTTCCACCACCCGAATCAGAAAAAACTGGATTAAGTACAGTGGCCACATGGTAACCTTTGACAAAGTAGTATTTACACTCAATGGTTATGATAAGGCGGCCAAATATGCCTTTGACTTTGGTGATGGCACTGAGAAAGTGTGTAAAACTGAAAAAATCAGTCACTATTACACCAAACCGGGTAAATACACCGTCCGTGTAAAGGTCTATTACGACAACAAATCCACAGAAGCTTGGTCAGAAACCTTAACCATCAAAAAGGGTTTTACGGTTGATCCTTCAGCTTACCGCTCTGTAAATTAAGAAAACTTGTAGTAGATACAAGGTGTACCTTGTATCTACTACATTAAAATGCTAGTCAAATTATAGCATCCACCGCATCACCCGATGACAATGACAACCAATTACGAAAAAAATTCCCAAGCCGTCCGGTAAACGCCATATTGCTCCACATAATCCAAAAAGTCCCCATAAAAAGCATCTTGTCCCACCGTCGCACTATCTCCTACGACCACTAGTAACTTGCGTGCGCGGGTCATCGCCACATTCATCCGCCGATAGTCCTTTAAAAAACCAATTTGACCGGAATCATTGGAACGTACTAACGAGATGTAAACCACATCTCGCTCTTGTCCCTGAAAAGAGTCAATCGTATTGATACTCACAGGGTAGTCTTGCCATTCACTCTCAGACGAAAATTCCAATTCCATGGCCCGTACCTGTGCTCGATAAGGGGCGATAAGAGCCACACTCGGTTGCTCTCCTTCCGGCAAAGCCTTCACCAACTGATGAAAATGCTCAAAAATCAATCTTATTTCATCCTTATTTGCTTTTGTTATCCCTGACTCATCGGTTGTCTCTTCAAATCCGGTGCCGGCCGTATCAATAAATTCCACACTTTTATGCGGTGGCAAAGGAAGCTGGTGCTGCTCCACAGAAATATCCGCAATAAGTTGATTATCATAGAATTGCCCGTTAGAAAACCCCATAATGGCCGTATTCATTCGGTACTGCACTTTCAACAAATTGATTCGTGAAAGCACCGGAAGCAGTCGTTCCATCATGGTCACCGCAAGGCCGTATTTCTGTGCCTTGGTGGACTTTACGGTTGGTGGAAGTTGAAACGGATCCCCCGCTAAAACAACCTTAGAAGCCTTCAAAATGGGAATCCAAGTAGCCGGTTCCAAGGCTTGAGCCGCTTCATCAATAAACAAGGTATGAAAATGAAAATCACGCAGTAAGGAATTCGAAGACCCCGTTAAAGTACAACTAATGACTTCCGCAGAAGACAAGATTTGATCAATCAAGCGGTCTTCGAGCTGATGCGACCAAGCAGTCAATTCGCGAGCTTCCCGGTAGGCTTCTTTTCTAGCGGTAGAAGCCGCATGATCAAAATGTCTTTTGTATCTTTCCGCATCTCGCCGTTTTTGAGCGGCTTTAATTTTTAGCTTTTTGATCTCTTTAAATTCAGGATGCTTGGAAAGGCGTACATCTAAAGTGGTCTCCAAAACCAGATCATCCACGCGAGAGATATTACCGGTGCGTACCACATTCAGCCCTGCGGAAGCTAAGCGATTCGTGAGCAAGTCAACGGCCGCATTAGACGGAGCACAGACCAAAACGGGTCCTTGCTCTTTCGAAATAATTTTAATGGCTTCCACCAAAGTTGTCGTCTTTCCGGTGCCGGGGGGGCCATGGACCAAAGCCACATCTTCGGCAGATAAAATCGTATTCACCGCCTGATTTTGAGACGCATTCAGGGCGGGAATGGAGACATTGGGTACCTTTTCAAAGGAAGGAGGAATCTCGCCCATCAAGACATCTCGCAAATCCGCCAAGCGATTATTGGAAGCCTTACTCACAAGATGCAATGCCCGCTCCATTTCCTTATAGGTGCGCTCATCAAACAATAAATCCAAAGTGAGTTTTTCATTGTCCAACCACAAAGGCAGAAAATCAGCATGAAGGACAATCTTCATTTGAGAAGCTTTCAAATAATTGATTGTACCTTGGACGAAATCATTTAAAGGATCCTTTTGCGAATACAACTTGACCAGATTACCCGACCTAAACTCATGATCGTCATTGTCTTGTCTTTCGATAACAATAAAAGCGCGGTCTCCATAAGTAAAACCGGTTTTGACGACTTGCACGGGGTGCCAGCAATAACCTTTTTGCCGTTTTTCCGAAAGGGAAAGTGCTTCTATTTTTTGCTGGAAAATACGAATATCTTCCTTTAATTCAATGTCTATGTTTTCTTTCAGCTTTCGCAAAAATGCTTGGGTATTCATGCCGGGTTTAGTTCTTCATCTCTACATAATTTGCAAAGAAATACGGTATGGTCTCAATTCCTTTGTAAAAATTAAATAAACCGTAATGTTCGTTTGGAGAATGAATGGCATCGCTATCCAAGCCAAAACCCATTAAAACGGTATTGACCTTGAGCACCTTACTAAAAAGCGCAACAATCGGAATACTGCCCCCACTCATCTGGGGAATCACATCTTTTTTGAAGGTAGTCTGCAATGCTTTGGCGGCAGCTAAATACTCAATCGAATCTATCGGGGTGACCGAAGCACTTCCACCGTGATGGGGCGTTACTTTCACTTTCACCGCCTTGGGTGCCAATGACTTAAAATATTTCGCAAAAAGCCGGGTAATTTTTTTCGGGTCTTGATTAGGTATAAGGCGCATACTAATTTTGGCGTAAGCCTTAGAAGGCAAAACAGTCTTAGCTCCTTCACCGATATATCCCCCCCAGATGCCGTTCACATCCAAAGTCGGTCGAATCCCGGTGCGTTCAATAGTGGTATAACCTTTTTCTCCATATACCTCCCTAATCCCTAGGTCCCGCTTATATTTTGCTTCCGAAAAAGGAGCTTTGTTCAATTCATCCCTTTCCTTTTGAGAAAATACTTTTACATCATCATAAAATCCGGGAATGGTGATGTGGTTGTCTTCATCATGCAGTTGCGCAATCATTTTTGCCAGAATATTGATGGGATTAGCCACGGCGCCCCCATAAACACCGGAGTGCAAATCTCTATTGGGACCTGTCACCTCCACTTCGACGTAAGAAAGTCCCCGCAAACCCACCGTAATCGAAGGGGTCTTGTTAGAGATGATGGAAGTATCCGAAATCAAAATCACATCACAGGCCAGCATCTTTTTGTTGGCTTTGCAGAAATCGCCTAGATGAATGGAGCCGACTTCTTCTTCACCCTCAATCATAAATTTGACGTTACACGGCAATTCATTGGTCGCAATCATCGCCTTCACCGCTTCTACATGCATTAAAAACTGTCCTTTGTCGTCCGCAGCTCCACGTGCATACACGGCGCCCATGGGGTGTTTTTTGGTTGTTTTGACTACCGGCTCAAAGGGCGGTGTATCCCACAATTCTACAGGATCGGCCGGTTGGACATCGTAGTGCCCATAAATCAATACCGTTGGTTGTTTCTTGTCAATGATCCGCTCCCCATAGACGATGGGATGCCCTTTGGTTTTGTGTATTTTCACTTTGCGCAAGCCTGCTCCTTTAAGCAATTGAGCGGTGGCTTTAGCGGCGTCCACGACATCTTTTTTAAAATGCGGATCTGCACTCACAGACGGAATACGCAGAAGCATCTTCATATCTTCCAAAAAATCATCATGATGTTCTTGGATGTAAGTTTGGGTATTTTTCATGGTTAAGGTGTTGATAGTTTTAGAAATGTGCGGTCAATCCCACTAAATAAAAGGAACTTCCTTCAACTGAATCAAAAAATGAGTCAAAAAAGCCGGGCTAATTACCAAGGTATAAATAAACCCAAATACCGCTCCGTAAAAGTGCGCATCGTGTCCGATATTGTCATTGTTTTTCTTGCCGGCATAAGAGGAATAGACCAAATATAATATCGCCGCAATAACCGCCGGAATGCCTATAATCCCATACAGATAAATATTTTGCCATGGCTGAAATACAACGTAGGCCAATGTCACGCCGGACACTCCGCCCGAAGCGCCAATAGCCCGATAACTTGGATTATTTTTATGTTTGAAATAGGAAGGCAACGCACCAAATATGATGGCCCCAAAATAAAGACCCAGGTAGTATAACCCACCCAACTCCGCACCAAATCCACTCTTATAGTAAGCTTCTACAATCCCCCCGAATTGCCACAAAACAAACATATTTATCCCTAGATGTATCCAATCAGCATGGATAAAACCGGAACTCAAAAACCGATAATAGTCCTTATCCCGCACTTCAATGTAAGGAGAATGCAACAGCTTGCCAAATAACTCTCTATTGTTAAAAGCCCCAATGGAGACCAGTACGGTCAAGCCGACTATGATTTGTGTAACAGAAATACCCATCGATAATTTAATTTAGTTTGGCGAATTTAGAGCTTTTTGGGAGATAATTAGCAAACAGGGAGAAAAATGTTGAAGTACGCCATTCACCGTCCTAGCCTCTACTCTATCGCCGAATAAATGGCATGATGCAATCTAGGCCGCAAATTCAAGGTGTATAGCAGTCGATTTTTGCGAGTTTGATAGACCCGATTAGACAAAAAGATGACCAAAAGCTGATTTTCGGGATCTGCCCAAATAAGTGTTCCCGTATAACCCGCATGTCCAAAAGTACCCGGACTGGCTTCTTTGGCATAGCTGGCTTTGTCAGGGTTGTATTCTACCAACGGCTTGTCAAATCCAAGGCCCCGATGATTTCCTTCTTCACAATATTGGCATTTGGTAAACTCGTCAATGACTTCCGGCTTAATAAATTGCTGCCCGCCATAAGCCCCTTTATTCAGATACATCTGCCAGAGTTTGGCCATGTCATTGGCGGTACCAAAAAGCCCTGCATTGCCATTCACGCCGCCCATCATGATCGCCCCTTCGTCATGAACGGTGCCCTGAATTTGCTGCATTCGAAAAAAAGTATCGAGCTCCGTAGGGATTATTCTATCTTTAGGATAAAATCTTAATGGATTGAATGTCAATGTATTAGCACCAAGTGGTTGATATATTTTAGACTTTAGAAAGTGCTCAAACTCATCACCAGTCTGCTTTTCGACAATCGTTGGGAAAATATAAAAAGCCAAGCCGCTATACTTGTATCCAGGCTCCTTATTGAGTGGTGTTTTCTTAATCGCTCTAAAAATTTTCTTACGATAATTTTTGCGCAACCATAGGCTATCGGTAATTTTCACGCTGTATCTTTTGGACGGTTTGGGTTTGAAGGTCCTTGCCTTATATCTCCAACCATTTCTTTTAGGTTTCTTGCGCAAAGTATTTTTCCAGTAGGCGATCCAAGGTTGAAGTCTTGCATTATGCGCAAGCACAGAACGCCAAGTCAAATTGGCCTTATTTGATCTCTTAAACTTAGGCCACAGTTTTTTGAGTGGTTCATCGAGGTTAAATTTGCCTTCCCCGTTCAGGATCATCAAGGCCGGGAGCGCTGTAGTGACTTTGGTAATCGAAGCCATATCATAAATATCGTCCGTGGACAACGGTCTTAGTTTTGCGTAAGTAGGTGAGCCAAAGGCTTCGTGGTAGATAATTTTTCCATTTTTGGCGACCAGCACCTGTGCCCCCGGAAAAGCACCTTGCTCAATACCATAATTGACAATGGCCCGGATACTGTCCTCCAAGATTTGCCGATTCATACCCACCACTTCAGGAGGTGCATATCCCAGCCTAAACGGGGTATGATGCCCCCTATCTTTCTTATAAACATCCGCATTACGATGGCTTATGATGCCACCAAAGATTTCTTGGGCGGCAATAGATTGGGTGAGTGGGGTCATAAACATGGCGGTCACGACGGCATCAAAATCATTGGGGGCATTGGGGAGTTCCTTTTCAGGAATAAAAAGGATTGTTTTGATATCCTTTCTTGCGAAAAAAGGCTTCAATTCCTGAAAGTCATTATTATTTACTTTTTCCGCAAGGACAATCAACACATTAAAATCTGCCTTGGAAATTGACTCCGCATCCACATATTGGATGGTCGTATATTTAGCCAAAGTCTCCCCCATCGGCGCTCCGTCGGCCATCGGCCAAAAAGCTATTTTTGTCTTTTCCAAATACTTTAAAGGCAGTAAATCATCATTATTCCGGACGATTGAAACGGTACGCAAAGAATGTGCATAATCTCCGGTAGTCGCTTCTAAAATGGGCATTTGGGCCTTCACTTGCGTAAAAGAGACCAGTACCATCAAGATACTGACAAGGAAAAAATTATTTCGCATTTTTTTAAGGGCCAAGATATGGATTATCTCGCAGATTCCGGCTAAATCAACCGACAGATTTTGGTCACCGTTGCTGATTAGGGGCCGTATTTTTATTAGTTTAATTGACGCAGATGCCTTTTTGGCTACAGGCACTACCCTATTTAATTAAATTGCGTTCCCCATTATTTGTCACGCACTTTAATGATTATGGTTCTATGTTAATTATTCCTTTGCAGGAAAATGTTGAATGAGTATTTTTTTTGCTTTGGTTTGGTGCGATTTTTTAGGACAATACGCAATCGAAGTGTATTTGAGTGAAGTGTCTCCAATTCATCGGACAGGTTTTGGACAAAGTTAAATAATTTTTTGGATTCTTTGTATAGTCGGGCAATCCATATTTTTCCCTGAACTTGTTTTTTTGAAAGTCTTAGCATCATTTTCTCGCAAAGCCCCCGTATGGGTAGGGCTTTGTGAAAAATGATGCGAGATTCATC
>JANTGI010000085.1 GCA_024762995.1 Saprospiraceae bacterium
TCTAGTCTTAAATAAGGTAATTGCTAGGTGCTTTGTCTCTGGATGATTAGCACTTTGACGTGATAAGAATCAGACAAAAACAAAGTCGGTACTATATAACAAAAAAACTGACACCCCTAAATTATAAAAAATTTAATTAATTACCAAAACTTTCCATACCTTTGCCGATTGCAAACGCTGAATAGTTTAAGCGAAAAATAAAAGATTAATTATGTCCTACCTTTTTACTTCGGAGTCTGTTTCTGAAGGACACCCGGATAAAGTATCTGATCAAATTTCAGATGCCATACTTGATGCCTTTTTGGTGCAAGATGCTAATGCAAAAGTAGCCTGCGAAACATTGGTCACGACCGGATTAGCCGTCGTCGCCGGTGAAGTACGCTCCAAGGCTTATGTCGATGTGCAAGAAACTGCCAGAGATGTCATCAGAAAAATCGGCTATACCAAAGCCGAATATCAATTTGAAGCCAATTCTTGTGGTGTGGTTTCTGCTATCCATGAGCAGTCACCGGATATTGCGCAAGGCGTCGATGTTGGGAAGCAAGCTGATGAGCAAGGTGCCGGGGATCAGGGAATTATGTTTGGTTATGCGACCAATGAAACCAATAACTACATGCCCTTGGCTTTGGATTTGTCTCACCTATTGTTACAAGAATTAGCAGCCATTCGGAAGGCTGGTAAACAGATGAAATATTTGCGCCCGGACTCTAAGTCTCAGGTGACGATTGAATATTCTGAAGACCATAAGCCTATTCGTATCGAAGCCATTGTTCTTTCTACGCAACATGATGATTTTGATGATGAAAAGAAAATGCTTGCGAAAATCTCTGATGATGTGAAGAAAATTCTCATCCCTAGAGTGATGAAGAAATTACCGGCAAGAATCAAAAAACTTTTCAATGAGTCCATCAAATACCATATCAATCCAACCGGTAAGTTTGTTATCGGTGGACCACACGGAGATACCGGATTGACGGGGCGTAAGATTATTGTTGATACTTATGGCGGTAAAGGTGGCCACGGTGGTGGTGCTTTTTCCGGAAAGGATCCTTCCAAAGTGGATCGCTCCGCTGCGTATGCCACTCGACACATGGCGAAGAATCTAGTGGCTGCCGGTGTGGCGGATAATATATTGGTGCAAATTGCCTATGCGATAGGTGTCGCCGAGCCGGTTGGTTTGTATATCAACACTTACGGTACCGCTAAAGTCGATATGACTGATGGCGAAATTGCCAAAAAGGCGATGGATTTATTTGACATGCGTCCGGCCGCTATTGTCAAGCGTTTGAAATTAAAGAATCCTATTTATTTTGAAACGGCGGCTTATGGTCACATGGGACGGACACCCGAAAAGAAAAAGCTAACTTTTAACTTTAATGGAAAGACAAAAACCAAACAGGTGGAGTTGTTCACTTGGGAGAAATTGGACTTTGTCCCTAAAGTGAAAAAAGCTTTTAAGCTGTAGTATTGAATCCACTCCGAAAAGTCACTACTGTAAAGAATTAAAGAAAGGAGCAAAATTTTATTCTGTTTACCTTAAGTCCCCTTCTGTAAGGGGATATTTGGGGTTAAAAATAAGGAAGAAAACAGAATTAAATTTTGTGGAGCTAAGATGAAACTACAAAAATTGACTTTTCGCAGTAGGCTCAATATTCGGCAGCAGCCTTTATCGGAAAAGGAAAAAACTTATCGAAATTGTCGATTGCTTTTTGAATTGATAATGTACGGTGGGTTGAAATACGGACTCCGCTTCTAGTTTTTAGGGGCGGAGTATGTTGCTTGATGGGTGTTTTTTGTTGTAAATCTGTGTCGATAAATATTAATTTTTTTCAAATATTCTTAACAAAGTAAATATAAAGATGCTTCGGTTTATTCGCTAAATCCTTTTTTAATTCTAAGCAAGGATTTCCACCTTTCGTTTTTCCTTCAACAAAAGGGTCTAATCCTTTTTCAAATTGATCGTAAGCTTTGAATATTTCTTTGAATCTTGTATCCGAATTAACACGCCATTTTTTATTATTATATTCAAAGTATGAAAAAACCTTTATACCATTTTCTCCATTATGACCATCCAACCTGTCTCCTGCTGATTTGTTTTTTCGAATAGGTATAATTTCCTTTTTGACCATTTCTTCAAAGGAGCTGTAAGTTATCATCTTTTTAATTGTTTTATGATTTTGTCGATTGATTACACTTTTGCAAACGCAAGCAAACATGCGTCACAAGCTAAATTACAACATTTTTTCTAATTTTCCAATTTTTCGGCTTGGATGCCTGAGCTTTTATAGGATACTTTCGTAAAAAAGCTGACACTTTATTCTGCTATCGAATATTCTATAGCGCACTACTTCTTCGCCCTTGCCCAAGTGATATAAGGATAAGGAGTTGGATGGGGGTAAACTATTGTAAGAAAATAAAGGAATAAAATCGGCAATTCTAAAGCATTTTCCGATATATCCAATCTGTTAAGCGATGTCACCGGGATAGAATCTTGCTAAGTTTAAGAAAAAATTGTAACTTTGTTTTTGTTGACCAAAACAGTTAGAAATAACCATTCTCAGAAGTGTTGCGGAAGTTGCTAGTCCATTGGATATGACTATGAAAAGGCAAAATCGGGATAACGAATAGTTGTTGCTATGACATAGTTCTCGGCAACTAAAACAAAGAACAAAATGACAAGATTAAAAATGAAATTTGCAATTGTTTTACTATTAAGTAATTCAATAATTGCTCTAAGCCAAGACATTCAATTTGCTGATATGACTAATCTTCCTGAAGCCAGAAGTGCTTTAACTTCTGCGAATGATGGTGAGAATATTTATGTAGTAAATGGCTTTGGAGTTGATGCCCAATATACAGAAGAAGTGTATAAATATGACATTTCTCAAAATTCTTGGTCAGTACTCACATCTTCAACCATTCCTAAACGTTTCGCATCAGCAGAGATAATAGGAGATTATCTATACGTTTTTAACGGTGTTTCAAACGGACAAATCAACAGTTCGGTAGAAAAGATAGATATAAATAATGGTTCTATTGAATTTTTGTCAGATAATCCACAACCTTGTAAAGCTGCCGGAGTTTCAGCTTGGAACAATAAAATTTATTCTTTTGGTGGAACTCTGCATCCAACAGAATACTCCAATAAATTGTATGAATTTGATCCTCAAAATGACATTTGGACAGAATTAACTGATATTCCATTTGCGGGCGAAACAAAAGGCGAGATAATAGACGGAAAGCTATATATTATTGGTGGATATAATGGAGCTGTATCTGACCGTATTGATGTTTATAATCTAACAACAAATACTTGGGAATCAAACATTACAATGCCCGTTAGTGTATCCGCTCATTCAACGGCTATAATCGGTAGTAAAATTTATATAGTTGGTGACTATAGCAACCTAACTTTTTTAGCTTACTTCGACACTTCAGATAACAGTTTTCAAATATTAACTAATAATTTGAATGAACGAAGGCATTGTGCAGCCGAAGGAGTTGATGGACACCTTTTTGCAATCGGTGGAAACACAATATCAGATGTAGGAAGTTCAATATCAAGTGTTCAGAAATCCGATATTTCCTTGTCAATTAATGAAGCTTCCAATATTCAAATAATCAAATCATATCCAAACCCAACTACGAACATTTTAAATCTGAATAACAAATATGAAGAATTGTGCATTTACAACAATCAAGGAAAGAAAATTAGACGTTTTACCAATGTCTCTAATATTAATGTAACCGACTTAAATAGTGGAGTTTATTTTATTCAAGGAAAAATCGGGCTGACCTTATATCAAACAAAAATTATAAAAGAATAATGGTAGATGATGATAACAATGTGCATAACGACAATGCCTCCTAACGTATGCACTTGACCGTCAGGCACAATAAGAAGAAAAACATGAAAACAGATGAGATTTTCGTAAATTTGAGAAAATTACTAAATTGAAATTATACAAACTGAATAAGAAAAACAGCTAGTTGAATACTGCAAATCACTTGGAATTGACACAAAAGGCAAGACCATGAATACATTAATGGCAGATGCAGAAAAATATGGTAATCAAGAGATTGAGCAATCAAAAAAAGATGGAAGTGATTATGATTTACTCTATTCAAAGATTGTAGAACTATCTAACCGATATGCAGAATCCTTAAATAAAAAGATAGGAAAGAAGAAATGTTAGATGATGATAATTCACATTATCTGATTTATAGAATATTAGGCATTTCAGATGAACGTGGGCAACTCATTGATATTTATCAAAATACAGGAAGATTTCTTTACAAATATGCAGGATCATTTTTAGAAGACGTTACTGTACTGTGTTTCAAGTTTAATAATCTAAAAGGGAAACGTACTTTAGTCAGTAATACGGTTGGTTCAAAGCCAAAAACTTTTGAGATAGATTTCTTGGATGGGAATACGGCAATTGAAATAAAATGGCGTGATGCAACCACAGATGGAGACCATATAACGAAAGAACACACAAGAGTTGAGTGTATTACAAGTTATGGATATAAGCCGATTAGGGTTATGTTCTATTACCCACAGAGAAAGCAAGCCAAAAAAATCCAAAAGATTCTTGCAACCTACTACAAAGGTGTAAATGGTGAGTATTATGGCGGAGATGATGCTTGGGAATTTGTCAAAAACTATACAGGATACGATTTACTGGAGATTTTAACTTCTATTGCAAATAATAAAACAGGAGCAGATGGAAGTAAATAAGATATATCAAGGCGATTGCAGAATAAAGTTGTCAGAATTAGATTCTAATTCAGTTGATTTAATATATTTTGACCCGCCTTTCTTCACACAAAAGAAGCATTCTTTAGTTACAAGAGACGAGTCTAAAAAATATGAATTTAATGATAGTTGGGAATCATTAGAAGATTATCTTGAGTTGATTGAATCTTGTCTAATTGAATGTAAAAGAGTTTTAAAAAGTACCGGAAGTGTATTTCTTCATTGTGATAAAGTAGCATCACACCATATAAGAGTAGTTCTTGATAAAGTTTTTGGAATGAAAAACTTTAGGAGTGAAATTATATGGAGCTATAAAAGATGGTCAAATTCTAAAAAGGGACTTCTAAATTCTCACCAAAATATTTATTTCTATTCTAAAACTAAAGATTTTAAGTTCAATCAACTTTTTACAGACTATGCAGCTAGTACAAATGTTGACCAGATTTTACAGGATAGAAAAAAAACTGCAAATGGCAAGTCAGTTTATAAAAGAGATGAAAACGGTGAGATAGTACTAGGGAAAGCAAAAAAAGGAGTTCCTTTGTCTGACACTTGGGAAATTCCTTATCTAAATCCAAAAGCAAAAGAACGAGTCGGCTATCCAACACAAAAACCTGTTTTATTATTAAAACAAATAATCAAAATTGTAACTGACGAAGGAGACTTAGTTGTTGACCCTTTTTGTGGAAGTGGGACAACTTGTGTTGCAGCTAAATCAATGAATAGAGATTTTATTGGAATTGATGCTTCTAAAGATGCTGTTGAACTTGCCAATAGACGTTTGGAAGAAATGATAATTACGGATTCTGCTTTGTTGAAAAAAGGAACTCAAAGCTATCTGGAAAAGTCAGCCCTAGAATTAGCAATACTCAAAAGTATAGAAGCTGTGCCTGTACAAAGAAATAATGGAATCGATGGATTCTTAAAAACTCATTTTGATGGAAAACCTGTTCCTGTTAAAATTCAAAGTGAAAATGAAACGATAGATGATGCTATCGAGAAGTTAGAGAGAGCGAGTAAAAGGAAAGGTTATAGATTAAAAATAGTAATCCAAACAAAAGAAGATATGGGCAATTCTAGGTTATTTGGAATAAACTCTGATGTTAAGATAATTAAGGCTAATAAATTGATGATTGACGAATTGAAAAATGAGAATACTATTCAAATGAAAAATACATAAAATAAATCTAGACAAAACGGCACTAAAACGCGCTTTATCCATTTTTTTTCCATATATCGTTGATTTTAAGCTTGTTTCAGCTCCGAAAATATAAAAAAGACCTACATTGGTATTCGATATCGGAGTATAGCGTCACTTGGGTAAGCTTGAATTTGCTTGTGGTATCTAAATAGTTAAAGAAAACGAATGAACCAAAGAATAGCACATATTGCATTAGTTGTAAAGGATTATGATGATGCGATTGAATTTTATACTAAAAAATTAGATTTCAGACTTCTTGAAGATACAAGAATAGATGAAAAGAAAAGATGGGTAATGGTTGCTCCTCCGGGAGCAAAAGAATGCGGCCTTTTACTTGCCAAAGCTGCTAACGAAAAACAAATGGAAAGTGTCGGAAATCAGACAGGAGGGCGAGTTGGATTTTTTCTCTTTACAGACGATTTTTGGAGAGATTATAATAAGATGACAGAAAGAGGGGTTAATTTCGTGAGATCACCAAATAAGTTTGACTATGGAACTGTTGCTGTATTTGAAGATTTATATGGAAATTTGTGGGACTTGATTGAACCAAATGAAAATAATAAAGGATTGAAATAATGAAAAAATCAATTTTATTTCTAACTATTCTTTTAGCTACGCTGAGTAGTTGCAAGAAAAAGGCTAGTAATTCAAAGGCCTGTTATTCAAATGCTGATGCACAAACCATAGTTTATGACGGCATCGCTAGAGAATATATATTATATATACCAAATTCTTATGATGGATCATCTCCTGTGTCACTAATGCTGAATTTTCATGGGTTCGGAGGAAGTGCAAGTGAATTCATGCTTGAAGCTGATATGCGTTCCTTGGCAGAGTCTGACACTTTTATTTTGGTATATCCACAAGGCAGTTGTTTAGAAGGTTCTTCTCATTGGAATCCTTGCCCCATAGGTGGCGACAATAAAAGTACTGCTGATGATTTAGGATTTGTTGAGTCTATGATTAATGAAATCTCCGCTCAGTACAAAGTAGATAATGAAAGAATTTATGCTGCTGGATACTCAAACGGGGGTATGATGGCGTATGGGCTTGCGAATTATAAAAGTGATTTAATCGCTGCGGTAGCCTCTGTTTCTGGAGCAATGTTAGACTGTATAGGCACTACAAGTCATCCTCTTCCGGTAGTAGATTTTCATGGAACTTCGGATGGAGTACTCCCTTATGACGGGGACAGTTACTACAGCTCTGTACATAATACCTTGGACCACTGGATAAATTTCAATAATACGACTACGACCCCAACTGTAACTACCGACAATAGCGGAGGGATGACAATTGAGCATTATGTCTATGATCAAGGAGACAGCTTAGTTGCTGTTGAACATTACAAATATATTGGAGGAGACCATGTTTGGTTTAGTTCAACTTTTCAAGGTCAAAACACATCTCAATTGGTTTGGGACTTTGTATCACGATATGATATAAATGGGTTGAGATAAAGAACCAAAAATATCTCTATCTTGGTTTCAATAAGCACAAAAAAGACATTTTCTTGCAAAAACCTGCGACTACCAAAATAGTTACAAAAAATTTCATCATTAGACACCGCTTAAAAAAAATAGAAACACCAAGCCCAATCCATCTTGTCGATAGACCGGAATGGAAGGCGCATGACGTCCACATCTATATCAAAAGAGATGACTTGCTACACAAGTTTGTGCAGGGTAATAAGTGGCGCAAGTTGAAGTATAATCTATTGGAAGCCAAGCGATTAGGGAAGAAGCAATTATTGACTTTTGGTGGGGCATTCTCCAATCATATCCATGCGACGGCAGCGGCCGGGCAGATGTTTGGTTTGGAGACCATTGGTTGGATTCGGGGGGATAAATTGGAAGAAATGTCGCCGACTTTAGTTTTTGCGCAAGCGGCAGGAATGGAATTGGTCTATGTGGATAGGACGACTTATCGACGGCGAAAAGATGCCGATTTTTTGACGAAAGTGGCGGAGCAATATCCTGATGCATACATCATTCCAGAAGGGGGGAGTAATGCGCTTGCGCTAAAAGGCGTTGCCGAAATGGTCACTGAAATAAATGAGCAAATGCCCGATAGAAAACCGATGGTGTGGTGTGTCGGCGTCGGTTCCGGTGGGACAATGGCAGGGATGATTCGTACGGTCAAGGATACGGATGTGGTGATGGGATTTTCTTCTTTGAAGGGAGATTTTGTGGATGAAATGGTGGCCGGTTTTTTGGAAAAAGAATATCAAAATTGGCAGATTTGGAAAGATGGGCACCTTGGGGGATTTGCCAGATGGAAGCCGGAATTGATTGATTTTATTAATAGTTTTTACGAAAGTACCGGCATTCCGCTGGACCCCATCTATAATGGCAAGTTGTGGTATCGGCTAAATGACTTGATTTTGGATGGATATTTTCCGAAAGGTAGTCAAATAATGGTCATTCATACAGGAGGATTGCAGGGAATTGATGGATTTCGCCATCGGTTTGGGGATGAATTATTGCCGAATTGGAAGTATTAGTCTTTGATAATCAATGATTAATGAAAAAAAGGCTTTAGTCCGGTGTAATAGATTGTTAACTAGTATGAAAATCCACGAATAATAAGTAATTTTGCGTTTTGATGTCGGAGTTCTGTTTGGGATGTTTTATTCATGTAAGCAGAATTTAAACTTAAACTTAAACACAAAGTAGCTATTTAGCTTGGACAGATTTTTTCATAAAATGCCCATTTAACGTCAAAGACAGGCGTATCTAAATCGTTACCAAATAAAAACCAATCCATGAAGAAAATATTTTTTTTCGTAATCGTTTTACTTTTTGTCGGACAATTACAGGCGCAGACCCCACAAAAAGTAGGTCATTTTAATTTGAATAACTTTTTGGCGAGCTTGCCGGAAGTCGGGGAGATAGATTCTACTTTACAGGTTTATCAATCTACTTTTTTAGATACCATGAAGCAAATGCAGGATAAACTTCAAGCGGATTATGTGGCCTTGCAAAAAGGAGCCGATAATTTGACTGGTAAGGAAGTGCAACAAAAGCAAGAAGCTTTAATAAAGGCAGATGAAGAATTGAAGAAATATCCCAACTTCGCCGATCAGATGATTAATAAGAGACGGCAAGAACTGTTGCAGCCCATATTTGAGAAGTTGGATAAGATTGTAAAAGAAATCGGAAAGGAAGGAAAGTATGCCATTATCTTAGATGCCAGTTTGATGAATGCCTTGTTGTTTGCTCAGGAGGCTGATGATATTACTCCGATGGTCAGAGAAAAATATGATAAAATGTGAGTTTTTTCAGATACAAAATAGAAAAAGGCTAAACGAAAGTTTAGCCTTTTTTTTGTGCTGTAACTAATTCATAACAGTGTCGTCTCAGGGATATGCTACTTTTGTGCAAACAGCGTTAAAGTTCTCTTAAAATCTGATTTGCCCAAGAATTTGACCATATATTTGCCCAAATTAAATCACCAAAATAGATTGTTTGAAATGAAATCGACACTACTTTTTTTATTTTTATTATTATTTGGGGCGGTTGTTCAAGCCCAAAATTACACCATTAGTGGTTATTTTGATGACTCCGAAACCGGAGAAAAACTCATTGCCGCCAATCTCTTTGAAGTCAAGTCGGGGGATGGGGCTACTTCCAATACGTATGGATTTTATAGTTTGACCTTGCCGAAAGGAGAAGTGGAGCTAGTGGCTTCCTACCTTGGTTATCAGGCAGTTACGAAAAAAATTATGCTGGATAAAGATCTGACGATTAATTTTACGTTGACCCCGAATTCTGTTTTGGAAGAAGTGGTGGTCGTTGCCGAAAAAACGAAAAAAATCCAAAAGGAGACTCAAATGAGTCAGGTTTCGGTGCCTGTCGAGCAAATAGAAAAAATCCCGGCGTTGCTCGGAGAAGTGGATGTGCTCAAAGTTTTGCAATTGTTGCCCGGTGTTCAATCCGGTGGAGAAGGGCAAAGCGGAATGTATGTACGCGGGGGGAGTCCGGATCAAAATTTGATTTTGTTGGATGGCGTACCGGTGTATAATGTGTCGCATTTGTTGGGATTCTTTTCGGTTTTTAATTCGGATGCTATTAAGAATGTGACTTTAACGAAGGGTGGTTTTCCCGCAAGGTATGGTGGCCGCTTATCGTCCGTAGTAGAAATCAATATGAAAGAAGGAAATAGTAAAGAATTTCATGGAGAAGGCTCGATAGGGTTAATCTCTTCTAGGTTGACTTTGGAAGGCCCGATTAAAAAGGAGAAGACATCTTTTATGATTTCCGGAAGGAGAACTTATGCGGATTTAATCGCTAAGCCTTTTATCAGAGCGGCATCCCAAAATAGCGATACCAAAGTCAAGATGAAGCTCTATTTTTATGATTTAAATGCCAAAATTAATCATCAATTTAATGACAAACACCGGGTTTATTTGAGTGCTTACTCAGGCTCTGATGTGTTTTCGACAAATATCAGAGACAACGGACAGAATGGGAATTATTTCATCGAAAAGGCCGGTATAGATTGGGGGAATGTCACGACAGCAGCGAGATGGAATTACAAGATTTCCAATAAATTATTTGCAAATACGACCTTGACCTATAGCCAGTTTAAATTTGATTTTGGGGTTGGCGAAGAAGATAGTTTTGATGGGGAGTTGTCGAAGGTGGATGTAAGGTATTTTTCCGGTATCAATGATTGGGCAGGCAAAGTGGACTTTGATTTTATTCCGAATCCTAATCACTATATTCGATTTGGGCTTGGAGATACTTATCACACCTATCATCCGGGTGCCCTTTCGGTAAATGGCCAAGATGGCAACGACCCGCTCAAGATAGATGTTGGGCAGGACAAGAGATTTTCTCATGAGTACTACGGCTATGTTGAAGATGATATCAAATGGGGCGCACTGAAAGCTAATATCGGGGTGCATCTTTCCGGTTTTAGAGAGAAAAAGGCACATTATTTTTATCCGCAACCTAGAATTGGATTGCGCTACCTACTCAATAATAATTGGTCGCTCAAAGGTTCTTTTACGACCATGGCTCAATACATCAATCTGTTGACCAATGAGTCTTTGAGTTTGCCCACGGACCTTTGGGTACCTAGTACAAAGAAAATAAAACCACAAACTTCTTGGCAAGCGGCTTTGGGGGCAGCGACGACGATACATGATGACTTCGAAGTCAGTTTAGAAGCTTATTACAAGAAAATGAAAAATGTTGTATCGTATAAAGAAGGAGCTACTTTTGTGAATTTGGAAGAGAGTTGGGAAGATAAAATAGAGCAAGGTTTTGGGACAGCTTACGGAACAGAATTATTAATTCAAAAGAAGTTTGGGAGGACGACCGGATGGCTGGGATATACCTTGTCTTGGAACAAGCGCCAATTCGATAATATTAATTCCGGCAAGGAATTTCCTTTCAAGTATGATAGAAGACATGATGTCGAAATCGTCGTTTCTCACCAAGTAAAAGAACGCGTAAATGTCTCTGCCACATGGGTTTATGGCACGGGGAATGCCATTTCTTTGCCGGTGGCCGGGTATCGCGGCTATGTAGGAGTGGGCTATAATGGAACTCCTTATGTTCGCACATTTGATGTCTTGGGAGAGAAGAATAGTTTTAGGATGGGGGCTTATCATCGCTTGGATTTAGGCGTGGAGTTTACGAAAAAGAAGCGCTGGGGCGAGCGAGCTTGGGTGTTTAGTATTTACAATGCTTACAATCATAAGAATCCGTTTTTTATTTATTTGGGACGTGATACTAAAACGCATAAAAAGACCTTTAAAAAAGTCAGCTTGTTTCCGGTTATACCGGCATTTTCCTATCGTTTCAAATTTTAATCCACCAAAAAATCAAGAATCATGAAATATTTAAAAGTAATTGGTCTATTCAGCTTGTTGGTCTTTTTCTCGTCCTGTGAAGATTTTTTTGACCAAACGACCACAATTAAAATTCCACCCCATACTCCCCAATTAGGAGTCACTGCCTTGTGGATTGGAGAAGGCAATAATAAGCTGGTGACGGTATTTTCTTCGGTAGGAGCCTTAGATGATGAGTCTTCTTCAGCGGTCTCCGGTGCAAACATTGTCCTTTCGGAAAACGGGCAAGAAATAGCAACGTTTGTCGAAGATACGATGAAAGCCGGTTTTTATCACCCCGCAAGTGCCATCGACCTGACTGCCGGCCAAACTTATGAATTAAAAGTGTCGGCAGATAATTTTGAAACGACTACAGCGGAGCAGATCATGCCCACCAAACCTATACTAAAGGATGCTGAATACCGGCAAGCTAAAAATAAACTCCATGTGACTATTTCTGATGATTCGGGGCGTGATTTTTATGTCTTGGGAATTAGTCCGAATGGTACGAGCAATGATGTCGGCGGTTATCTTTACTCAGAAACCGGAATAGCTGAAGATAGTGGCTTGGATTATAGGCGAGTAATCTTTGGTGATGATACTTTTTCGGAGCAAGATGTGGCGCTTACATTGGAAGCTTCTGTTAATGGAGCCGGGAGTGGTACGGACTCTGTGCGTGTGTATCTTTATAACGTAACGGAAGATTATTACCGTTTGGATCGGGGGGTTAATGCCGCTGATAATGCAGATGAAAATCCTTTTGCAGAACCTGTTATTTTACATAGAAATTTTGATAAGGGATTTGGAGTATTTGCTCTGGGGAATAAAGCTTCGGTGGTGATTCCGGTGGAGTGATTGGAGTTTAGAAGTTTACCGCACCAGATTGCTAAGCTCGTAGCCTGCCTTCCGGTTAGGTAGGCTTGCGGAGAGATTGGTAAGCTGGACTTTACAGGGAAGAATTTTGTTTTTTAGAAGTTGATGAGTTTGGAAGCTTGCTGTGCTCATTTGTTGAAAGAGTTGATTTGCTTAAGTCGCCGAAGGCAAACGTCCGCAGGACACCATGAACGTCCGCAGGACATGTTGAACGTCCGCAAGGACATATTGAACGTCCGCAAGGACATATTGAACGTCCGCAAGGACATATTGAACGTCCGCAAAGACACCATGAACGTCCGCAAGGACACCATGAACGTCCAGCCACCATGAACCCTTGTGTGATTGAGCCGTTATACCATGGACTGTTTAACCGATAGAGCCAGTTTTTATGAAAATAGCTGTTTTTCCTGCATCGTTTGATCCGATTACCAAGGGACATGAAGAGATTGCCCGGCGGGCTTTACCACTTTTTGACAAGATAATTATGGCCATTGGAGTTAATTCTCAAAAAAAGACCTTGTTTTCGCTTGCGCAAAGAAAGAAATGGTTGGAAACGGTGTTTGAAGATGAGCCGCGTATTGTGGTGGATACTTTTGAAAATTTGACGGCGGATTATTGTAAAGCGATTGGGGCTAAATACTTGATTCGGGGTTTGCGGAATGCATCTGATTTTGACTACGAAAAAACCATCTCGCAGTTGAATCACATCATCGGGGATGGTATTGAGACGATTTTCTTTATTAGCCTTCCGGAATACTCGCATATCAGTTCGACCATCGTTCGGGAAATCATCAAGGGTGGGGGAGATGCGTCTCCTTTTGTTCCTGCAAAGGTGGTTTTTGATGCCTAGTTTTTAGTTGGTTGTAAGGCAGTTGTTTTCTTTTATTTTAGGCGTATCCCTAAATAATTCCATTTATTTTGTAGTTTGTGCTTCTAACCAATTACTTAAAAACAAGTCTATGATGCCTTTTCGCTTATTTCTAGTGATGATGTTTTCGGTTTTTTTCGGTCAATTATTTGGTCAATTAACGGGACGGGTGAGTGATGCTCTAGGGGCTTTGCCTTTTGCATCGGTCTATGTTGAGGGGACCTCGCAAGGGACCACGACTAATAATGATGGTTTGTATGAGTTGAAATTAGAGAAGGGCACCTATCGGGTGGTCTTTCAATTTGTTGGTTATCACTCAGTTGTGCGACAGGTTAAGTATTTAGGGCAACCGATGAAACTGGATGTCCAACTAAAGGAGGCTGATTTTACCTTGCCGGATGTTGTTGTCAAAGCAGATGCCGAAGATCCGGCTTATCCGATTATCCGGGAGGCCATGAAAAAAAGAAAGTTTTACAAGAATCAAGTGGACACCTATTCCTGCCGTGCTTATGTGAAAGGCGTACAAAAAATTGAAGATGCCCCGCAATCTATTTTTGGAAATAAAATTGGGACCATGGATGGGGTTTTGGATTCTAATCGGCAAGGAGTGGTTTACTTTGCTGAGTCTTTGTCCAAACTGTATTATAAGGCGCCGGATTACAAAGAAATCGTTGAGTACGTAAAAGTGAGTGGGGATGATAATGGTTTTGGTTTTAATAGTGCCACGATTATGACCTTTAGTTTGTACAATAAGACGTTGGGTATTGGTCGAGATATTATCTCCCCGATTGCACCGAATGCGATGAATTATTACCGTTTTAAGTTGGCGGGTACCGTTACCGGAAAAGACGGAAAAGATGTCAATAAAATAAAAATAATACCCAAACGCTCCCATGATCCGACCTTCTCCGGTTTTGTTTATATTCGGGATGATTATTGGGATATTCAGGGGGTAGATATTTGGTTGACCGGAAAAAATATTAAGCAACCCATATTGGATACGCTTCGCTTAAAACAAAATTATTTAGAACTCCAATCACCGGATTTATGGATGTTGCAATCTCAAAATATGACTTATTCTCTGAAGCTATTTGGCTTTGAGATTTTGGGTTATTTCAATGGGGTTGTTTCGGATTACCAACTTGGAGATACGGAGTCGGTCAAGTGGAATCAAAATGTTTATATCGTCGAAGATGGTGCCAATGACAAGGACATCACCTTTTGGGACAGTATCCGCCCAATGCCTTTGACTTTGGAAGAATCAACGGATTATGTAAGAAAAGACAGCTTGCAGAAAATCTGGAAGTCAAAAACCTTTTTGGATTCTGTTGACCGAAAGTCCAACGAGTTTAAGTTGATGAATTTATTGATGGGTTATACTTATAGTCGGAGTTACCATCATCAAGAATTTTCAATTAGCTCTCCGTTGAATAGCATTTATTTTAATAGCGTTCAAGGGACAACTTACGGATTGTCAGGGAGTTATAGCAAGTCTTGGGGAGATGGTGAGCAGTCAAGAATACGAATTAAACTACCGGTAAGCTATGGGCTATCCGAGCAAAAAGTCCGGGTGAGCGGCAAAATTGAGTACCGGAAAGATAAAAAAAATTACGCCACCCTTTCGCTGAGCGGCGGGCAGCAAGTGACCCAGTTTAATCATTCTAAACCAATCGGCCTGATTCTTAATGAGTTGTACTCGTTGCTGGATAAGAAGAATTATATGAAGTTGTACGAGGAGACCTTTGGAAGGATTGGATACTCCGTCAGACTAAATCATGGGTTGAATATTGCGCTGTATTCAAAGTTTTCCGAAAGGAGTCCTTTGGTCAATCATACGAATTTTAGTTGGAGAAAGAAGGAAGCTTTATACATTTCTAACACACCGCTACAACCCACACGGGAGACGCCCGGATTTAGCAAGCATCGTGCTTTTATATCGGGCTTTCATGTGGCTTGGACACCAAAAACCGAGTATAGTATTTATCCAAGTGAGCGCGTATCGCTTGGTTCAAAATATCCTACTTTTTCTTTAGATTATCGAATGGGAATGCCCCTTAGCTCGGCCATTTCCTTTCAGACGTTGACGGGTGCGGTGGAGAAGCGAAATGTTGGATTGGGAGTTTGGGGTAATTTTGATTTTAAGGTCAAAGGAGGGCTTTTTTTAGAGAAGGATTCGGTGGGGTTGATGGATTATTTTCATTTTGGGGCTAATCAGACTTGGTTTGCGCCCTATTCCGGGATGAATAGTTTTCGGTTGATGCCTTATTATGTATATCGCACTACAGAGCCATTTGCGGAAGCGCATTTTGAGCATCATTTTAAGGGCTTTTTCTTGGATAAAATTCCCTTAATCAGAAAATTGGGCTGGAATGAAGCTATTGGTTTGGCTGCTTTATACACCCAAGAGCGGGGTAGTTATTTTGAGCTTAATGCGGGATTGGAGAATATGGGTTTTAAGGCCTTTCG
>JANTGI010000086.1 GCA_024762995.1 Saprospiraceae bacterium
GCCTGCCTGCCCCTGCAGGCCTGCCTGCTCATGCAGGTCTGTCTTTGTCCAATTTTTCTCACATAACCCAGCTACTCATCAAAAAATTGGTCAGTGACATACATAAAAATGACTATTTTCTGCCTAAAAACAGGATATGTGCCAAGGAACTACTGAAAATTAAGCCCGACGGTTAATGAGCCATTTTTCAGGCTATCTATGGTCCTTGGGGCAAATTCCAAACCATTGACATATGCCTTAGACAAAGAGGAAAAAATCCCGTATCCGCCCGGAATATTGGTGTAATCCGTCAAAGTCTCCGAGCCGGTAATCCCAAAGTTGGCTTTACTTACTTCAAAGTATTTTTTGATTTCTTTGCCACCGGCAGTAACGATAAAATCAATGGTACCGATATGACGAATCACATTCTTTTGGGGTATGGTATTTTGAAGCCAACGGTAAAATTCCAGACCCTGAAAGCCATTGACTTCGGTGGTCGAAATGCCGCCCCTAGGGGGCAGACCGATCAAGGCCTTCCAATGGGCGGATTTGTTGACAAATTGAGACGGGTCAGATTCAAGACTTTCCGAATAATGAAACACGACATCCACGTCGTAAAGTTCCGCGCCTACCGCTGATTTCCAATTGAGCGTAAAATCTCCGTAAGAGAAGGATACTTTTTGGGTGGGTTGGGGGAAGGTGATTTCGGGGATACCGATGACTTGTGTTTGGGCTTTGGTGGTCGGTTGGTTATCGCCTTTCTCAATGACAATTTGGTATTCATCCCCTTGAATCAGGTTGATTTCATCCGATTTTATCTTATAAAGATAGTTGGGGGCTTGCGCCCAAATACCGGTATCTCTGACATAACCTTCTAGGTTGCCATCCACTTTTTTCATCGGAAAAACGGAGCCGTTGGCCAAGTTGACCAAAGAAACTTGAGCATTTTGGTAATAAATGGAATCCGGATTGCCCGTAAAATGAAGCGCATTCTGCTTAGGGTCCAAAAAAGCTCTTTCTACCCGTACATATTGAGCGGAATCAGAGAGAGAAAGCATACCATAAACAATTGGGACATCCTTCCAAGGAGCCGTTAATTCTAATTCATTAGAACAGGAAGTTATTGTAACGATCGAAACGAACAATATCGAAATAAAACCAAAAATCTTCATAATTCTCTTTTTGCGAAAGCCAAAAGTACGCTATTTTGAGATAACGTTCTGAAAAGGGACTTCGTTGTGTCAAAAACTTTGCTTTTTTAGCCCCCAAATAGGGCAAAATTGTAAGATTTATTGTTTATTGCAGTTTCTTAGGACTACAAAAAGAGAATTATGTCTGTACACGGTAAGGTAAAACGAGTGACTACTCACGTACTACAAGAAATGAAAAATAAAGGAGAGAAGATTGCCATGCTCACCGCTTATGATTTTTCTATGGCCAGGATTTATGATGCCGCTAAAATTGATGTTATTTTGGTGGGAGATTCGGCTTCTAATGTGATGGCAGGGCATGAAACGACCTTGCCGATTACCTTGGATCAGATGATTTATCATGCATCTTCGGTGATTCGTGGGGTACATCGGGCTTTAGTGGTGGTGGACTTACCTTTTGGGACGTATCAAGGGAATTCTAAACGTGCCCTTGATTCGGCTATCCGAATAATGAAGGAATCAGGTGCTCATGCCGTCAAATTGGAAGGGGGTGCCGAGATAAAAGAGAGTATTACGCGGATATTGTCGGCGGGTATTCCGGTGATGGGGCATTTGGGTCTGACACCGCAATCCATTTATAAATTCGGAACTTATCAAGTCCGAGCCAAAGAAGAAGCCGAAGCGGCCAAGTTAATTGAGGATGCCCTAATGCTTCAAGAAATTGGATGCTTTGGGATGGTTTTTGAAAAAATTCCGGCTCACCTTGCGGAAAAAGTATCTCAAGAATTGGTGATACCGACTATTGGGATTGGTGCCGGTAGTGGGACGGATGGCCAAGTATTGGTCTCTCACGATTTGTTAGGCATCACCAAAGACTTTAGTCCTAGATTCTTGCGTCGCTACCTAAGCTTGTATGACGAAATAAAGGGGGCGGTGGAGCAATACATCAAAGATGTACGCGATGTGGACTTTCCCAATGAAAAGGAACAATATTGAGTAGATACAAGGCGTGGCTTGTATCTACTCGGTTGTAACGCAATTACCTTTAGGGTTTCTATACATGGGCTTAATTGGTATATCAGTTATTCTGCACCAAATTTGGCCCATGTATAACCGCCGAAGGCTAAGTTCCTAATAATTTACCTAAAGAAGGACTCTTTAATCGAAGCTGAACAGAAGGCCGAAAGAAGCATGATAAACATCTGCCGGGCCTTTTCCGTCTATAAAGAATGGGGAGAGAGCGGCTTTCGCATAAAAGGAGATGTCTCTATAGCCTAGCATAACCATTGGACTAAGTCGGAATGGAGCCATGTTGAAATTGCCCTTGGTCTTGTCCACTTGTTTTTTACCTTCATATTTATATTTTATTTTTGTTTTGGCGCTGAGGAGATAGGCTACTTCGAACCCGGCAGCCAGTCTAAAACCATTATTTGCCCTTTTATGGGTGTTGAGTTCTAGAAAAACAGGCAGTGTAATGTGGGTTGTTTTTATGAAGTTTTTAGAAAAGTTATGAATGGTATCTTCTTCTGCCCATACATGGTCTGCATCGTATTGGAGTCGGACGTTGCGATTTAGGGCATACCGATTAAAACCAATTCCGAGTCCGGTAGAAAAACCTACATAGGGTACTCCTAAGTCAAATCTTTTGGAAATAAGGTTTAGGGCAATGCTCCTGTTTCTGCTATAATCAAGATCCAAAAAGTTGTATTGGCTTTGTAAAGGGCCACCATCATCGGCGAATAAACCATTGACTCCTATTTGTAAGCCGCTCCACATGGCTTGCGTATTTTGTATTTTTCTTTTTGTCGTTGATTCGGGCTTTTTTTCTTCTTTTTCCTGATTATCTTCATTAGTGATGATTAGGATTTTAGATTTTTTTAAGGAAATCTCTGTCGTGTCAATTTTTGCTGTTGCAGTGGTGTCTTGCGCCAAACTGATGGTCGAAACAAAAGCAAGTATGATGAAAAGGAAATGTCTCATGATGTATTTTTTTGAGTTGTTAAATGATGAATGTGCAGTGCTTTTGTGGGTAGGACGTGGGTTTTGGGATTTAGTTACAGGAAGGGAGGGAGGTCTTTGGGGCGCTCCCTGCGGTCGCTTTTGGTCTTTGGGGCGCAGCAAGCTGCTTTTGGTGCGCCTTACTTGGTTGCAACAAGTTGCTTTTGTTTCGCAACAAGTTGCTTTTGTTTCGCAACAAGTTGCTTTTGTTTCGCAACAAGTTGCTTTTGTTTCGCAACAAGTTGCTTTTGAACAAAAAAAAGTTGCTCCAAATGCTTGGAGCAACTTTTTTCATATAGAGAAGAGATGTTGTTAATTTTTGATATACATCACAAACTCTACACGTCTATTTAATTTACGACCTTCTTTGTACATGTTGTCGGCAATCGGTTGAGTTTCTCCGTATCCGGCGTAGCTCATACGGTTGGGACTAATCCCTTTTTTGACCAAATAATCGTAGCAAGTTTTTGCACGTCCTTCGGAGAGTTTTTGGTTGGATTCTGCACTTCCGATGCTGTCTGTGTGGCCGCTGATGGTTAAGCTATAGTCGGGGTATTTGACCATCAAGGCAGCGATTTCATCGAGAATGGCTTTGGATTCCGGTTTTAAGGAAGTCTTAGCGGTATTGAACTGAATGTTTTTAGTGATTTCAGCAAGACGCTTGGTGTCTTCTTTTTTCATTTCCGGGCAGCCATTGTTGCTTCTTGGTCCAACTTTGTTGGGGCATTTATCATTTTTGTCAGCAATGCCGTCTCCATCGGTGTCGGGACAACCGTCAAGTTCAAGGGTACCTTTTACATTAGGACATTTGTCTTTAGGGTCAATAGTGCCATCGCCATCGGAATCCGGGCAACCATTAACAGTTCCGGCAATATCCGGACAGTCGTCAATATCATCGTTATAACCGTCACCATCACGGTCTAGGATGGGACAACCTTTATTTGATTTTGGTCCTTTTTTATTAGGGCACGCATCGTCATTGTCTGCAATACCGTCTCCATCGGAGTCCGGGCATCCATTGAAGGCTACCGTACCTTTTTTATTTGGGCAGGCATCTTCTGCGTCAGCGATACCGTCTCCATCCGTGTCGGGACAACCGCTAAGTGCAGCTAAACCGGGTGTGTTTGGGCATTTGTCATCTTTGTCACTGATGCCATCTCCATCACTGTCCGCCGGAGGCAAGGCCACAGGTTTTTTCTCTTCCTTGTTGCCAAAAAAGAAGGAGAGACCAAGGGCGTGTTGAATGTTAGACCGATAGTCGGTTAAGGCAGTTCTGTATTGGGACTCCGCAGTTACATATACGCCATTGCCCAGACGAAAATCTATTCCGAAACCTGCAGGAAATTGAAAATCGGCCTTATTTTCTCGGTTATTCATCATCCCACCGGCTCCCAAAACGATATATGGTGATAAGAAATTCTTTTTACGGGGCCAATGAAACTTAAAGAGTGCGTCAGCACCATAAAACATAACGGTCGGAGTATTACGAGCACCGGTAGAATCCAGCGGGAAGCTATTGGCACCAAAACGAATAGGAATCGCAATGTCCAGATAGTTTTTTATAGATTGTGAAAAAACGACTTCAGCTCCATGTCCCATATTTTCGAAGTCAGTTCCAAAGTCATTGAAACTGTTATTATTTAGTGGGGTTTTGTAGTCTAGCCAAATTTGACGGACAGAAAAGCCCCATTTTTGATTTTTGTCCATCGTTGACTGGGCAAAAATGGTGGAGAATGCGAAAAGTACCACGAGTGCGGTTAATAGATTACGCTTCATAATTAATTAAGTTTTGGTGAACCAATAAGGTTTCTTTTTTGCAAAAGCAAATATATGCAAAAAAAAGAATTTGAGTGTAAGAATTAACTATAAAATGCATATAATTACATCTTATAGTCAAGGACTTGGGTAAGAATACGTAAGAAAACAGAAACTGTTTTAATCTACGAGCCCTCTTCCTTCTTTGATGATTTGGTTGTTTTTGCTTAAAACCTTATAAATTCGGTCTAAAAGCCCATTAATAAATTCTTTGCTTTTGTCGGTGCTGTATGCTTTGGCAATTTCGACATATTCATTAATGGTAACTTTAGTCGGGATGGTCGGGCAATCTAAAAATTCAGCGGTACCCATTTTTAGCAAAATCATATCCACAGACGCAAGGCGGTCAGACTCCCAGTTTTTGAGTTCCGGGCCGATGGTTTGAAGCAATCTAGCGTCATTTTTGGCTAGGAATGTGGTGAGATTTACGCCAAATTCATTGACGGCTTCATTGTCCGGCAGATAATCTTTATAAAAATCATTGCTCAAGGGCATGGCCTTGATTATTTTTTTGGAAGCGCCAATAATCAGGGAGTCATCATCAATCCAAGACGGGTAGTGGGCCCACATGGTTTCGATGAAAATTTCGCTTTCTCTTACGCAAAATTTATATAAGGTCAGTAAGATTTCGCGATAGTCCTCAACGGTCGGATTTTTATTAAGAATAAATTCGCCGTATTCATCGTGATGGCTTTCCAGGAATTTTTTGTAGATAACTTGGGCCATGTCCTCGCCGGCTTTTTCTTCAAACTCCGATTTTTTGATGAGCTTGGCTATGTACGGGTCATTGAGGAATGACTGTATAAGGTCATTTTCAAAAAGTTTGGGTGTAAATGCCTTATCAAAGTCCGTAGGCAGGTGTTTGCTCTGCCTTTTTTTGTAATCTTCCTTGGCTATTTGCGTGACCTTGGTGAGCAAAAAGATATTAAATAATAGCAGTTCAAAAGATCCTTCAATCTTTGCGTGGTAATTTTTTAAAAGGTCTTTTACCTTAAAACTATCTTCTGCGGTTGCTGCATATAAAACTTGCATCACTTTGATGCGAATATTCCGACGACTGAGCATGTTGATTGTTGTCTTTTGCTTTGGTTTGTTGACCCAATTTTATTAAGAAAAAAGATTCAAATTGCGTCTATTTTGCAAAAGTAAGCTATTATTTTTATAATCCTAGTATTTTTGGGGATATATATTTTTAAGTTTCGGTATTTCGGTCTTACGGTATAATGATACAACGGTATCGCTCAGTGGTATTGGTGAATCCTGTCTGCTACAGGCAGGGGTAAAACCTGCCAGTTGCATGCATGGGTTAAACTTGTCTGCTATAGGTAGGGATCAAATGGTTATATATTTTGGCTAAAAATTTTCCTATGTAGGTAGATTCAAGTCATACCTAGTATTTATGAATCGCCATTTGTGATATGTTTTTGCGCAAGCCCACTATAATAAACGGTAGAATTAGGCGGGATGCATTTGGTAATCCACACATTACCCCCGATGATGGAGTTTTGTCCGACTATTGTGTGCCCACCCAAAATGGTGGCTCCTGCATAAATGACCACATTGTTTTTGATGGTGGGGTGTCTTTTTGTTTGAGCCATTGATTTTTCCACACTTAAAGCTCCTAGCGTTACTCCTTGATAAATCTTCACATCATCTTCAATATTGGTGGTTTCTCCGATAACGATGCCGGTTCCGTGGTCTATACAAAAACGGTGTCCAATACTCGCCCCGGGATGGATGTCAATTCCGGTCAAACTATGGGCATATTCAGCAAAAATTCTCGGGACATAGGGCAATTTGAGTAGGAATAATTCGTGGGCGATGCGGTGAGCGGCGATGGCAAAGAAGCCCGGATAGGTGCGGATAACTTCCATGGTATTTGTGGCTGCCGGATCTCCTTCCGAAATTGCTTGGGCATCTTCCAAAAGCATCGCTCGAATGCTAGGTAACCTTTCGTAAAAGGTATTGACAATGGACTCACAATCCACTGCTAAGTCATCATGGATCGCCTCCACTAAATCAAAAAAACGCTGTTTTATATTCCGAAAGGCATTGTCAAAACTCCGCTGGTTGTGATAGGTTTTGTTGGAAAATTGATAAAATAATAGCTTTAGCAGGCCGTTGAGCACTTCTGAAGCCAGTTCCGGAGAGGGAATGGTACAATGGGTCAACTGTTCTTGATAAAGTAAAGCTCTAAATTTTTTTTCGTCCATACCTAGGGTTTTTATGTGTCCAACACCTTCTACTTGTCTGCCGGAGGAGTTAGGCGTATGCTATCACCCCCCGGCGAGTTTTGTATTTCTATACCCTTGCTCAATAAGCAATTTTCGTACCTTTTCCCGATGATTGCCTTGTATGAGTATATCGCCATCTTTTACAGAACCCCCGACCCCGCATTTCATTTTGAGCATTTTGCCTAAGTCTTTTAGGTCATTGTCGCTACCATTGAAGCCTTTGACAACGGTGACTTCTTTGTTGCCTTTGCGGCGGACCAAGTGGATACGCAGGATTTGTTCTTGCTGACTTGGCTGATTGTTACCTAATAAGTGCCCAAAAGGGTTGTCTTCGGGGATATAGTCCGGATTGGTCGAGAAAACAAATCCGTCTTGGCGATTTTTATGCTTTTTGGCCATGGTATTGGTGTTTTGTGAAGGATAACGTTTGGTGGACTTTTAAAGTTTACCTTCCGAAAAAATATAAAATGACGCATCATTGGTTCGTTAAAGTCCATTTTGATGCCTGGGAAACCACTAGGGAATTTGAAGCAAAAAAGAAGTTTTCCAGTTCACGACTAATTGCAAATTACCTTTTTTGCCTCAAAAGCCCGGAAATTTAACCTTCTACTAATTCCTTAGCATTAAGGAGTGCGGCATCACTTGGGGGATTTTGGCTGAGCATGACGGCGATGGATTTGATTCGTTCTTGCGGAGATAATTTTTTGACTTTGGTGGTCGTGTGAGTGGCTTCATCTTTTTTGTAGATGAAATAATGGGTATGCGCTTTGGCAGCCACTTGTGGGGAATGGGTGATGACGACGACTTGGTGCCCATTTGCAAGGTTTTCTAAGATTTGGCCCATTCTCAAGGCCACATCACCGGAGACACCCGCGTCAATTTCATCAAAAATAATCGTGGGTAAGGGAATGGCACCGGCGACTAAAGATTTGGTCACTAAAGCCAATCTGGATAGCTCTCCACCGGAAGCGACACCTTGGACCGGCTGTAATTCGCCACCTTTGTTGGCCGAGAATAAAAAATTGACTTCATCGAGACCTGTCGGGCCAAGTTCTTCTTTAGTTTGTAAGTCAATATTTAAAACGGCATGGGGCATGGACAACTCATGTAGTCCTTTTGAGACGGTTTTTTCAAATCCGGGGATGACTTTTTTTCGTTTATTGGATAGAGTGGTGGCCTTTTTAATTAACTGTGCTCTATCTTTTTCTGTTTCTTTTTGAAGGGCTATGATGCTGTCTTCCAGGTCGGTATAGGCCTTAGCTTGATCGGACAAATTATTGAGGATTTCTATCAGACCATCAACATTGAGCGCTTGATGTTTCTTTTGAAGTCTATAGATTAAATCAAGTCTTGCACGGGTTTCTGTGGCTTCTTCAGGGCTATACTCTGTGTCGGAAAGAGTTGTCTCTAAATTCTCTGCAACTGCTTCAAAATCAAGGATTAATCCATCTAAGATGTCCGCTTGTTCTTGGATTTTCGGATCAAATCGGGTGATTCTAGCTAAGTCCGAAGCCAAGTCCCGAAGTGTGGCTTGTACTGATTGAGTTTCGCCGTTTAAGGTGTTGACGACTTTGGCCAAAGTGGCTTGAATGGATGCGGCATTGTCCATTTTTTTCATGGCCGTTTCGAGCTGTGTGTCTTCGTCCGGGATGAGTTCAGCTTGTGCCAATTCATTGATTTGGAAGTTTAGGAAATCTAATTCCTTGGCAGCTTGGCTGTTTTGATTGATGAGTTTGGCTAATTCTCTTTTTTTAGCAAGGTAGGATTTATAATCTTGTGCGTACTGTTTGACTAGGTCTTTATTTCCCGCAAGGGCATCAATCATCCGAAGCTGGAAAGAAACATCATTAATGTCCTGTGTGTCAAATTGCCGATGTAAATCAATCAGCGCGCCCGTTAGCTTGCGCAAAATATCTAAGGTCACCGGGGTGTCATTGACAAAGGCCCTAGATTTTCCGGCAACGGTAATCTCTCGTCGAATGATGACTTCATCTTCATAATCGAGTTCATGCTCATCAAAAAAGTGCTGAAGCTGGTAGGGTTTTACTTGAAAAACTCCTTCAATGATGCACTTTTTATCCTTGCGGTAAAACATCTTGCGGTCGGCGCGTTCGCCCATAATCAGGCCTAAAGCCCCCAAAAGGATGGATTTACCGGCACCTGTTTCTCCTGTGATAATGGTGAGTCCATCAGAGAAATCAAGATGTAGTTGATCAATGATGGCATAATTATGTATGTCAAGACTCGTAATCATAAGTGATTGATTTATAGTGCAAAAATACTAAAGAGATTTGAAACACTTGTAATAATATAATGGTTTTAAGTTTTTGGGTAAAGGTGAGTATCTATTTATTTACATATATGAGCAATAAATATTTGAAAATCATTTAGTTTTTGACTTACTTTGTGGTAGATTTAATGTATATTATCCGGCTTTAATAGCTACGAACCATCAATCCCAGAGAATGAGAACAGGATTTTTATTTTTATTTTTATTGATTTTTTATTCAAATGGCGTTGACGCACAGTTTAGCGTAAAAATCGGGTATGATGTAGGTTTTGTAAAGGAGGAGCCAAATGGTATTTTTCGGCGAGTCCGCATGGATAAACCTTGGTTAAACTTAGAAGCCAAAAAATTGAATAATCTTCAAGGGGTCGTTTTTGGTCTGCGATATGAGACTGATATTTTGGCTACAGAATTTGACTTTAATTATGGTTTTTGGACTGTTCAAGGATCGGGTATTAATCCTGCAGATGATAGAAGTGAGACCTTAAAGGCATCCTTGACCAATGGAGCGCTTGGCTTTGGTCTAGAAGGATTATTCGGTAAGTTTGGGTTGGGTACATCTATTCACTATCATTTTTTCTCTCAAAAAGGTAAAAATAGTAATACAGGCTCTTTTGTTGCCAAGAGTAACTACTTGAGCGAACGCGTTTTTCTTGGGGTTTATTTAGAAGGAAGTAAGCATACAACTTTGGCATTAAGACCTTACGTGGATTTCCCTTTCGGGAATGTGAATCTGTATTCCATGGAAGAAAAACTAAATGATCGGGCAGGTTTTAGCAAAGCAGACTTTGATTATAAACCTTCTGCTTTTGGGATACAATTGTTGTTTTTTAATGGTAGGTGATTTGGGTTATTGGGATTCGCAATCGAGATATAACAGAACACGGATGACATAGACCAGCCTGCTACACCGCTGGCAAGATAACTCGGATTTCCCGTCAGGACAAGTTTATGGATTTTTTTTGCATCGGATAATGGCTTAAAATGCTCACTATTATTTGGAAAAGGCTAAGTTGGTTTATTGTGTAGATATCAGGTGTGATTTATGCTGAGTAGCTAATTATTCTAAAAAAACAATTATCTTTACTTGTCGTTCATAAAATAAAAGTTCCATGCAGAAACTATTAAGTCTTTTTGTATTTGTTGCATTTCCTTATTTTTTATCTGCCCAAATGGTCGTTGGGGTAGATACGCTATACGGTAATGAATGGATTAATTATGACCAATCCTACTACAAAATTCCTGTGGCGGAAGATGGACTATACCGGCTGACAGGCACTGAGTTAGTGGCTGCCGGGGTGCCGATTTCGACCATTAATAGTGGGCAGTTTCAGCTATTTCATCTAGGGCGGGAAGTACCTATTTACGTAAGTGCTACAGGACAATTAACGGGTTCAGACTATATAACTTTTGTGGGAAAAAAGAACCGGACAGCGTTGGAATCTTTTTTGTTTTCTGCTCCTACGGTCATGTTGAACCCTGAATATAGCCTATTTACGGACACTTCTGCCTATTTTTTGACGTGGAATACCAATACAACGGGCTTGCGGTATCAGTCCGTAACCAATGATACCACCAATCATCCCGCACCCGAGCCATATTTTTTGCGCAAGCTGACCAAAAACTTTACGGATTATTGGGCCAAAAAAGAAGGGGGGAGCGGGAGTAAATTTTCGCATTTTGATGTAGCCGAAGGATTTTCGACGTCATTGAAAACCAAACAAAATCAGACTTTTAGCCCGATTGCGCCCTATCTAGCCGGGCCGGATGCCCAAATTCAGGTCAATTATGCCGGTCGCGGGGCCGATCATCACCAAGAAATCAGGATAAATAACAATTTAATTACGACCGATGAGTACAATGGTTGGGAAGCGCGGCATTTGACCTTTGATATAGCGGCGGCAGATTTGTCGAGTAATGTCAATTTTAAGATGGATGGCTTAGTCAATGCCGATAATAAGGTAGATCGTTCTCGATTGTCCTTATTGACTTTGACTTATCCGCAAGCCTTTGATTTTGAAGGGCAAAGCCAGTATGTTTTCTCACTGGAATCTACGGATGCCCAGTATTTAGTCATCACCAATTTTGATTTGTCACAAGGCATCCCTGTGCTATATGATACGGCTAACGGACAAAGATTTGAAGGTAAAATTAATGGAAATTCCGCTGTTTTTATGCTTCCGCAAACGAGTAAGAAAAGAGAATTGGTATTAAGTGCCGGAGATAATGGCTTGAGTTTCGGGGACATCCGACCTGTCCAATTTATCGACTACGCTTCCGCAAATAGTGATTATTTGATGATTACGGAAAGCCGGTTAATGGATGATGGCAATGGGCACAATTTTATTCAAGACTATGCAGATTATCGGGCATCTGCGGCAGGTGGTAGTTATAACCCATTGATTGTCAATATACAACAAATTTATGACCAATTTGGCTACGGCGTCCAGCGCAACCCAATCGGCATTCGGAACATGGTGCAATGGGCTGTCCGCCACTGGCCCAACGCCCGATTTGTCTATTTAATCGGTAAAGGGCGGACTTATAATGATATTCGGAGTACGGATGAACTGGCAGAAGCACAGGCGACGATGTTAGTACCTACTTTTGGGAGTCCGGGTGGGGATAATTTGTTGGTGACAAGTAATTATGATGCCACGCCACGGATGGCAATTGGTCGATTGGCGGTGACTAATGGGGATGAGGTGCGGGTTTATTTGGAGAAGGTGAAAGGGTTGGAAGATAATCAGCAACAATCGCATGAACAGACTATCGAAGGGCAGTTGTGGAAAAAGAAGGTCTTGCATCTAGGTGGAGGTGCCTTGCCAGGAGAGAAAATAGTAATTAAAAACCATTTGAAATCCATGCAAGGGGTGATAGAGAATAGTGATTTTTGTGCACGTACCGTATCCTTTTTTAAGGATGTCAGCGACCCGGTGCAGCAGACTGTGCCGGAGCAAATTTTCCATGAGATAAATACGGGGACTGCTTTGATTACCGTTTTTGGTCATTCATCTCCGGGCTCCTTTGATTATAATATTGATAATCCGGATTATTATGACAATGCCGGTAAATATCCTGTGATTTCTTCTTTGGGCTGTTATTCCGGTAACTTGTTTACGTCCCAAAAGGGAATCTCTGAGCGATTTTGTTTGTATGACCAAAAGGGGGCTATTGGTTTTGTAGCTTCTACGAGTGTGGGGTATATTTCGACTTTGGGCTCTTTTGGTAAAACCTATTATGGGGCTTTGGGTAAACAGAACACTATCGGTGAAGGTTTGCAGGAAGTGTTTAAGCAATATGTGGTATTTGGTGGTACGAGTGATTATCGTCGATTGTCTGAACAAATGCTCCTTAATGGAGATCCAGCGGTACAAATAGGATTGTCTGAAGGTCCGGATTATATGATTGACTATGAGCAAGTTAGCTTTGGTGGGGCGACTATTTCGTCTCGCCAAGACAGTATTGATCTAGATTTGACTGTGATTAATTTAGGCAAGAATTATTCGGATTCGGTTTCCTTAAAAATCACCCATGTTTTGCCGAATGGACAAGTTTATTTGACCAAGGAAATAAACTTTTTCCCGCAAGGGTATGCGACGCCTATCCACCTGCGTTGGGTCAATCCCGGTTCTAGTGCATTGGGTCAAAATCGTCTATTGGCGGAAGTCGATTATTTGCAAGAATTGACAGAATGGCCCAGTCCTGCTGCAGAATTGAATAATAAACTGGTCAGTAATACAGGGGTAGAAGGCATTGCGTTTTTTATTTCTGATAATTCGACGACACCGATTGAGCCGAGAGAATTTGCCATCAAAAATAAATCCAATATTACCTTGATGGCTTCCACATCCAATGCTTTTGCGGATGAAACAAAGTATGTACTTCAATTGGATACGACAGAATTATTTAACTCGCCTTTATTAGAAACAACTGCTATAACCCAAAAAGGGGGACTTATCAAGTGGCAACCGGACATTAATTGGTTAGACGAGACGGTGTATTATTGGCGCATAAGTCCGGATAGTCTCAGCCCGGATTTGGGTTATTTGTGGTCGGGCAGTTCTTTTGTGACGACTACCGATACGTTGGAAGGATGGAATCAATCTCATTTTTTCCAGTTTAAGAAAGATAGGTTTGATGATTTGGAGATAGAGAGGGATAAGGATTTAGTGTTTGGGGAGCATGGATTTTTCTTATCTTTAAAAAATAAAGTTAACGATGCTAATGGTGAACCCCAATTTGTTTATAATTTAGAAAATGCAGCTTCATCGGTTAGGCCTTGGAATTTCTTAAATGCGGGACTAGCTGTATTTGTAGGAGACCGTTATACCGGTAGTGGCTGGAAAAATCAGCCAGGTGGTTTGTACGGCTCAATAAATACGGGGAATAGTCGGGTTTTTGCCTATTCTATGGATGATGAGTCAGATAGAGCCAATCTCATAACATTTTTGAGGGATATCATACCTGATAGTAGTTATGTTTGGGTGTTTTCAGTTTTTAAGGACAGTTCACAAGTGTATCATCCTGAAAATTGGGCTATTGACTCTGTTAACTTAGGTGTTAATATTTTTTCCTTATTGGAATCAGAAGGCGTAACAAAGATAAGAAGTTTAGAAGATTTGGGGTCGGTGCCTTATACGCTGATGTATAAAAAAGGGCAAGGTGTTGTTAAAGAAGATATTGCCGCAACGCGTCATGATGTTATTTTTACGGAAGTTTTTATTCCTGTTAAAGGCTCAAAAGGGAGACTAGTATCTAGCTTGATTGGGCCATCTATTGACTGGGTGAATATGGAATGGGATTGGCAGTATAAAGAGACAGATGATTTAGATACTTTAAATATTTATGGTCTGAATCAGACGCAGACGGATACGGTTTTGTTATTTAGTGATGTTATTGAACAATCGTTGTCTTTGGAATCTGTTAGTGCCCAAGTTTATCCGTATTTGATGCTGGAGTATAAGTTGCAGGATGAAAACCGACGGACAGCACCGGACTTGAGTTATTGGAAGGTTCATTTTGTCCCGTTACCGGAAATGGCTATTAATCCTAATGTCTATTTTCAATTCCATTCAGATAGCATTGAATATGGTGATTTATTGACTCTGGATGTCGCCTTGGAGAATGTTAGTGCATATCCGATGGATAGTCTATTGGTGAATTTAAAAATAGTAGATAATGCCAATAATACATCTCTCTTTTCCAAGAAAAATTCTCCTTTGGAGAGTTATGATATAGACACTGTTCATTTTGAGATACCGACGACCGGGCTGTCGCTTGGATTGAATAGTTTACAACTGGAAGCCAATCCCAATCAGAATCAAAAAGAGTATTTTCACGGGAATAATTTTGGATTAAAGCAATTTGTTATCCAAGGCGATCACCAAAAACCGGTTTTGGATGTTTACTTTGATGGGTATCGAATAATGGACGGAGACTTAATCTCTTCTAAACCGGAAATCAAGGTGGAGTTAGATGATGAAAATCAATATTTTTTATTGACAGACACTTCTTTGTTTGTTATGAAATTGTTGGAGCCTAGTGGCCAGGAAAGTCGTATTTATTTTTCAGATACGAAAGTGAGTTTTGAGCCGGCGACGGCGACCAAGAATATGGCGAGTATTATTTACCACCCTGTTTTTACCCAAGATGGGGATTATGCGTTGATTATTTCCGCAAGGGATGTATCAGGCAATCCTTCCGGAAATATAGATTATAAGATTGGATTTAAAGTGATTACTATGCAATCTGTTTCCAACGTATTACCGTATCCTAATCCTTTTTCTACATTTACTCGATTTGCCTATACATTGACGGGAGATGTTGCTCCATCTGTTTTTACTATTCAGATAATGAATGTTGCCGGGAAAGTGGTTCGTGAGATTACTCAAGATGAGATTGGTGAATTGCGTGTCGGCACGCATCTGACTGATTATCAATGGGATGGGCGAGATGAGTATGGAGATTTGTTGGCGACAGGGACGTATCTCTATCGAATGATTATCAAGGATAGAGACCAGAAAACTTATGAACATTATGATACAAAATCGGATGACTTTTTTAAAAAATCATTTGGAAAAATTGTCATTCTGCGGTGAAGAAATTAATAAAAAAAATACCTTTTAATCAGCCGTATGTCAGTGGTGATGAGCAGGCTTTGGTTGAGGATGCAATCTCTAAAGGTGATCTGACCGGTGATGGTTTTTATACAAAGCAATCTGTTTCCTTATTAAAAAAGATTACAGGAGTGAAGTCCATTTTATTAACACCTTCCGCTACCCACGGATTGGAAATGGCTGCTTTGGCGATTTCGATACAGCCGGGGGATGAAGTGATTATGTCCTCCTTTACCTTTGTCTCTTGTGGTAATGCTTTTGTATTGCGTGGGGCAAAGATTGTATTTGTGGATATTCGTCCAGATACGATGAATATCGATGAAAATTTAATTGAGTCCGCTATTTCCGAAAGGACTAAGGCTATTGTGGTGATGCATTATGGAG
>JANTGI010000087.1 GCA_024762995.1 Saprospiraceae bacterium
GCTGTAAGTCGGAAAGCGGGAAGACGCGCAGGACCTGCCCACAATGGCAGGCAAGTTCAAAATCCAGTTCCTGCAAGGGAGTGGGGGTTCGACCTGCCTTCCAAATATTTGGAAGGTTCCCCCCATCGGTACTCAAAGCTCAACCAATTGGTTGGGCTTTTTTTTTTGTTTTCTTAAAGCTTATGAAAGTGGCCTTGCAAACCTGCCTGCTTTCAACTCCGACTTGGCAATGACAGGCAGGTTGATTTGCAAGAGGTAGGAATTATCGCAGCGTATTCCGTTAACGTGGAATTTCGTAGCTAACCCAATTCTAGTATCTAAGGAATATTTTAGAAAAAAAATTAATATGTATTTATAAGGAAATCAAGTATTTACCCCTAAGGCAACCAAAGTAAGTCCAAAGATTTTGGACTGTGTAAAGTTTAACAGGAGTTCATTACCACCTACCAAAGATTGAAAATTTATTTTTCGTACCTTTTTCCGGATAGCCTAAGTCGCTAAGTAATTGGGCAAAATATTTTCGATTTTCGTTACCTGAATATGCAAATTCGACTTTTCCTGTGGGAATATCCACATTTATGTCACTGACACCTTCAATGTCTTTTAGTCCTTTTTTGATGTTGTTGACACATCCATTACATTTTATATTTTCCGCAAGGAACTCCATTTTCGATTTTTTTGTTGATTGATAATATGTCCTTCAGAACATAAAAATTTGATAAATTGTTTTATTCCATTTCATTGACGACAGAAAGCGCATAAAACATTTCTCTGGCTATTTGTCGGGTTCTTTCGTCATATTTTTGGGCGGCAAGTTCTGTGTCATCATAATTTTTGGGGTCTTCATAAGGGATGTATATTCTAGCTTCTGCTCCGATTACCGTAGGGCAGGCGGTATCGGCATCACTACAGACGATGAGGGCACAGAAGCTATCCATAGGGTTGGGGCTGTCTTCGTAATGCTTAGAATACATCGCCATCCCCGGTAGGCTTGTGCCAAATCGCATCAAATAGACCGGATTGTTCCCGTTTTCGGCTTTGATGAGTTCAATGCCCGAACGGCCTAAGGTCTCCACGGCATTTGGGTGAAAGGCTGTGGCTTTGGTGCCACCGGAATAACTCTCAAAGTTATAGATTCCGTACCAAAGTGCGGCCACCTGCAACCAAGCTTTAGCGATGTGGCTTCGTCTGGAGTTGTGGGTACAAATCACGGTGATTCTTGCCGGCGCTCCCAACCTTCTTTTCCCGAGAATATAGGCAGAAATTTGTCTTAAAGATTCTTTTCTGGTATCCGGGATTTGGTCAAATTCATTGCTTACGCTTTCGCAAAATTGGACTAGGGTGGGGTGGAATAGGTTTTTCATTTGCTCGATGTTTAGTTGTGCAGCAAATATAGGGGGAAAATTTTTTTTATGTAGGATTGAGGAGGAAGTCTTTGGGGCGCTCCTTCGTCGCTTTTGGGGAGCAGTAAACTGCTTTTGGTGTACGCGGCATATGCTTACGCAGCAAGCTGCTTTTTTTGTTAAGTTGTGGTGCTTAGAGTGGAGTGGTTATAGTACTCCAACTCAGGATTTGTGATTTTTTAAACCGTTGAATGACTGGAATAAGCTTCTCGTTTTTCACAAAGCCGGGATTGGAGAACTATGATTGGTATGAGATTCTGATTTGTAATACCATTCTAAATCTGCTTGAGCTATCGCTTGGATTGAGCATTACCTTTCTTTTGGCGCAAGGCAGAGTATTGAAAAGAAACCAATGGGTGAATGAATTATTCTCTGATAAACTCCAAAAGGCCATTATTATTCACGAAGGCAATGGTGGAAGGTTGGCCGTTGGTTTTGTCCCAGCGACGTTCTTTGGCGATATAGTCCACTTTTTCAATGATTTCAGAGCTGATTTCTCCGAATGTTTTGGGATAAGGTACCCCGGAAAGATTAGCGGAAGTGGAGACCAAAGGAGCGTCAATATTTTTGATGATTGCTTGACAAAAGGAGCATTTAGCCAGTCGAATGGCTACACTGCCGTCTTCTCCACATACTTCCGCAGGTAAATTTTTGGCCTTTGGATAAATGATGGTCAAGGGGCGTTCATGGTATTCTAATAAAGTCTCAATCCTAGGATGTAGTTCGGAGACATAATTTTTGAGCATGGCAATGGAGTCAACAAGCAAAACAAACCCCTTTTTGTTGGTTCTTCCTTTTAGGTCATTAATTCTATTGATGGCTTGAACATTCGTGGCATCACAGCCAATTCCCCAAACGGTGTCCGTTGGGTAGCAAATAATACCGCCATCAATAAGAATATCAGCGACGGCTTCAATGTTATCTTTTTCGAGCATATATTTGGGCAATGAAACAAAAGTTTCGCCAAAGTTCATACTATAATCCATTATTAGAGAGTTTTTGATGAAAAAAATGAACAAATAGTCAAAAAAATAGCCAAAACAGCGACTTTTTATGTAAAAACGAAGGCGGAAGCCAATTCGTCCCGTCATTTTCCGTTTTTTTTCTTTATTTTTGAATTAATCTAGCTACCCTAATAATTGAACAACTACTCACATACACATGAAACGACTACTTTACCTTTCTTTTTTTCTGTTGTTTGCCACCCTGCAACTCCATGCCAAGCATATTATAGGCGGGGTGATGTCCTATGAGTATTTGGGAGCCGGTACGCAGCCTAATTCTCAGAAGTATAAGTTTACTTTAGCTGTTTATCGAGATTGTTATGGAGGAGGTGCTCCATTGGACGATCCAGCAGAGATTACCATTTATGAAGAGATCAATGGAGCGTACGTGATGGTTTATTCCGGAGGTATTGGTTTGGGGCAAATTACGAAGGTTCCCGTTGTGCCGATGCCTTGCATGACTCCACCGTCGGTATGTGTAGAAAAAGGAGATTATACATTTATACAAGAATTGCCTATTTCGGGTAATTCCTATCATATCAGTTATCAGCGATGCTGTCGCAATGAAACCATTAGCAATATTCAGACTCCTGGGGATGTTGGAGCGACTTATACGATAGAGTTGACGCCTGCTGCCATGATGGCTAAGAACAGCAGCCCGCAGTTCAATTCATTGCCTCCGATTGTAATTTGTAATGAATTTCCGATTGCCTACGATCATTCAGCGATGGATAAGGATGGAGATCAGTTGATTTATAGTTTTTGTAGTCCTTTGAAAGGAGGAGGTAAGCTTCAGGGGCAAGCAACTGCAAATACTTGTAATGGGGTTATTCCTATTCCCGGATGTCCTCCACCTTTTGAAGATGTAAAGTTTGTAGCTCCCTATAGCCTAGCCATGCCGATGGCAGGGGATCCGGTCATCTCTATAAATCCGGGGACGGGATTTATCGATGGGATACCTCATCAAATTGGTCAGTTTGTGGTAGGCGTTTGCGTAAGCGAATATAGAAACGGGCAGCTATTGTCCATAGTCAGAAGGGAGTTCCAATTTAATGTGGCGGATTGTCAGCCGGATATATTTGCGGATATCAAAAAAGATACGGTCATTGGATTTAAGAATTTTTTGCTTAACTCCTGTGGCACAAACGATGTTCAGTTCATTAATTTGAGCCAAGGAGGCAGTAATATTAGCTCGTATTATTGGGAGTTTAACCTGAATAACGGAAGCTTAGCTACTTCAACCGCTAAGGATGCGATTATTACATTTCCGGATACGGGGCGGTATGAAGGAAAAATGGTTTTGAACAGAAACTCCCCATGTAATGATTCCGTGGATATTGCGATAAATGTCTTTCCTTCTGCGACGGCAGATTTTTCTTATGTCTATGATACCTGTATTGCGGGACCTGTCCAATTTACGGATCATTCTCATTCAGAAGGTGTATTGCAGGATTGGAAATGGCAGTTTGGAGAAGGGGGGACAGATAAGGTGAAGCATCCGGCTTATTTGTACAAAGAGCCCGGTCAGTATCCGGTTACATTGACCGTAAGGGACGCTAATAATTGTACGGATGATACGACCAACTTAATTACTTGGCAACCGGCCCCATCAGACGTGATTATAGCTCCAAGTACCTTTAACGGATGTATTCCTGCGAATATCTTTTTTGATAATTTGTCAAGTCCTATTGATTCGACTTATACGTTTGAGTGGGAATTTGGAGATGGTACGGTAGATTCTGTGATGAGTCCGACTCATTTATTTGAGCATGAGGGTGTGTATTCGATTTCTGTAAAGATTACATCTCCCATAGGTTGTGAAGTGGAAGATGTATTTCCCAATTGGATTCGAGTCTTGCCTAGTCCGAAGGCGATGTTTAGTTATTCACCGGAGGAAGTGACTAGTTTTCAGCCGACCATCCAATTTACGGATGAATCCATAGACGCTGTTCGATGGTTTTGGAATTTTGACAGTCTTGCGACAACGCAAGATCGCCATCCAGCCTATGCTTTTCAGGATACGGGCAAACATGTTGTCTATCTGCGTGTCGTTCACGAAAGTGGCTGCGTGGACACCACTTCGAAAATCATTGATGTCATTCCGGAGATTACCTTTTTTATGCCTAATGCCTTTACACCTAATGAAGATACCAAAAATGATATTTTCTTAGGGAAGGGGATTCTTGATGGTATCTCAGACTTTGAAATGACTATTTGGAATAGGTGGGGGGAACAGATATTTGAGTCTAATGACCCAAATGTTGGATGGAATGGAAGTAAAAATAATGTAGGCAGACCTTCGCCCCCGGGTGTTTATGTCTATGTCGTAAAATTTGTTAATCCACGCGGTATTAAACGACAGTTGCGGGGGTTTGCGACTTTGATACGGTAATCTGACTTAATTTTCTGTACTTTCGTGTAACGGGGTGTAACGGCATAACGGTATAACGGTATAGCGGTGTAACGGTGTAACGGTGTAAATTTTGGCTTCTTCCTTGATATTAGGACTCTGTTAGATTCGTGGAGTAGGGATTTAAGATTTACGAAATAAGATTTTTGAAGTGCTGCCGCAGCGACATTTAAAACAAAGGTTTTGTTGGATTTTGACTTCTTGACTCTCAACTCTTGACTCTTGATTCTTAAATCTTTTAGGATGTGGGTTTTGTGGATTTGTCGAGAAGAGAGCTAAGATTTCTTCTTTAGTTTTTTTCGTCTTAGCTTGGTCTTATACCGGTGCCTGATTCTTTTAAGGTTCACCCAAAATAAATGTCCCTTTTATACAGCTTTTAGTGTGGTTATAGGGCGTTGTTCATTACTCCGTTAGCCCTGCCATCGCTCATCTCACCTTGTTTAGAAGCAAAGTAATCTTGCCTAATTATGGACATTCTCTTGATTCCATCAAAAATAGTCGGTCAGCCTTCAAAAAATTAAGTGCCCAATGCTTTTACTGTTCATGAATGCCATCAACTGATTGAAGGGAAACTCATCATGGGGCAATATTGACCATTAATAATTGGCTGCATGCAAGAGTGACTTATGTCATTGATATTCCAAAGAATAATCATTGTCAGTCGTTGAATGGAAAGAAACACTTGTTTAAGTGGCTGATAATCAGTGGGTTTAAAAAAAAGATAGTGATTTTTCGTCTAGAATTTTACGAAAGTGAAATAGGCTCTTATTGGATTTGTAATGAATATCACAGTACCCTAGGTGGCAACTATCTAATTTTGGCCGATAATTCGGGGTGTTACTCCTTGAATAAATCACTTTTATTTCACTAAAATTCAAGCAAACATGAAAAAATTAATATTTTTATTAGTCGTACTGACGGCCTTTGGGTTTCAGTCGGCTTATGCTCAGGATGTTGTTGATGAGCATCAACCATTAAAGGTGAAGCCCACGGTGGCATTGCATGGACGTGTTCAATACGATTACGAGTTTTTAAACCAAGATAGCGGAGTTGATTCCGTGGATGATTTAAAGTTAAGGGGGAGTGAATTTCGTAGAGTGTATCTTTCCGGATCCGGAAAAATCTACAAGAACATTAAGTACAAGGTGCAGTTTGAGTTTGCAGGCTCACAGATAGGTTATCGAGATGTTTACATCAAATTTGTCAATCTTCCGGGTATTGGTGGTAATTTTACTGTTGGTAGTTTTGCGGAAGCTACAGGTTTGGATATGTTGACTAGTAGTAATTATATCCCTATGTTGGAGCGTGCGCTGATGACTTCTACACAAAATTTTCGCTGGAATAGTGGTTTAATGTATGATAATATGGGGATGTTTGGCGGCAAGCTAGGGCTCCAAATGTCTTATGCCGGTAACGGTAGTCACCATGGCGGTTTTAAAGACAAACATTTAGAAAATGGGGGACATTTTGTCGCTCGTTTGACTAGTCCGGTATATGAAAATAAAGAGAAGCACCAATTGGTACACATAGGGGTGAATTTTGAATCTCGTAAGCGTAGTAAGGATCCGGCAGCTTATTCATTAAAACTTAGAGCAGAAGATCATTTGGGTGATTATATTCATATTCCGGGTGAAGAGTTTATCGATATACCGGGACTATTAAAAAATCAACAAGATATTGGCTTTGAGTTTGCCGCAAATTTTGGTTCATTCTCTTTTCAATCAGAATATGAGATTGCCGGTTATAATGCGGTCGTTAAGGACGGTAGTGTTGATAAAGACCAGACTTTTAATCTAAATGGTTTTTATGCTTTGGTCAGTTATTTTGTGACAGGCGGACAACGTGGGTTTAAGCATGGTGCTTTTGCCAGACCACACATTTATAATAATTTCTGTATCAAAGATGGAAATTGGGGAGAGTTGGAGTTAGTCGCAAGATATTCAACTTTAGACTATTCTTCTATTACTGACTATCTCGACTTATTTTCCGGCAAAGATTATTACAGCAAGACCGCTGACATTGGGTTTGGTTTTAATTGGTACTTGAATAACCACACTCGTTTGATGTATAACCACATCATCACTAGTACCAATAGAAATACAGATGTGGACAAGGAAAAGAATTTGAATGCAGACTTGATTAGACTTCAAGTGGACTTTTAAGGTCAGACAATAATATTTTTTCAAATAACTATTCTGTTCGATAGACTCAAGCAGAATAGTATAAAAAAAACAAAAAAAATGAAACGTACTTTAATTTTTATTTTCTTGGCTGCCATTTTTTCTATGAGTTTGACATCTTGTGGGGACGGTGCCGGTAGCCACGGCGGGAAGGCAGTCGCTAATGCCATTGCTAAAGATATTGATGCACCTACCTTCAAAAAGATGTTGGAAGAAGGCAAGTTTACGGCTATAGATATTCGTCAACCGAAGGAGAGATATGATGACAATATCTATAAGGAATTAGGTAAGCCTTACGGTTTTATCCCGGGTACTCAGTTGAACATTGACTGGGAAAACAAAAACTTCATGGACGAAATGGAAAAATTAGACAAGAGTAAACCTTACGGTATTTATTGTCGTTCCGGCAACCGTTCCGGTAAGGCTTTGAGAGCTTTAAAGGGAATGGGTTTCAAAGAAGTTTATAATCTTGACCACGGTATGAAAGGTTGGATGAAAGCCGGATTTGAAACGGAAGTTGTTCCGAAACCTGCTGAATAATTTAATTTAGAATTTTGATTAATAAGAGCCACTGCTTCCTATGGGAGTGGTGGTTTTTTTTTATCAAAATTAGCAGAGTGTGTGACAAATAGTGGGAAATGTAATATGATTGACTCATTAATCGCCTCGACTGTTTTCAATAGTCTTTCGTTCAACTAATTATCGGCATCCATGTAATGTCACGCACTCAAATGAAATTACACTTGTATTCCGGAGAAAACCAAGTATCTACTCCGAAGAAAACCAAGTGTTTTTTGGTTTTTTGTTTTTAACCCCAAATATCCCCTTGAAATGGGGACTTGTGGCTAAAAAACACTAGGTTTTCGCATCATCCTTTAGACCAAAGATTCTCATTTTAAGGTTGGCTTACTCTCCGAAAAGTCACAGAAGTGAAAAAATAAAGAAAGGAACAAAATTTCATTCTGTTTACCATAAGTCCCATTTTTAAGGATGAACGACCGATCCCGCAGGGTCGAGTCCGACAGCGGCTCGAAGGGAGAGAACGGCGAAAGCCGCGTAAAAGGATAAAGGGACACGCCCAAAATAACTGTCCATTTTATGCGGCTTCTTTTGAGATGATACTGCGTTGTGTCCCTAAAAACTAATGAAGCTGATTAAATTAATTTGATCTCGACTTTTGTTTTCGAAAAATTGATTCATATAGCCAAGTTCGAACCTAAAATCTTTATTGATTTTATACCCAATGCCCCCATAAAGCCTATTTCTATCAAATACTTTTGATTGGGAGTTTAAGAAGATTTCATTGTATGCCGAAAGGTAGAACAGGTTTTTATCCGCCTTGGAAAGTGGAATATTGAGACTCAAAAAATAGCGAAAACGCATTTTGTAATTGCGCTCCACAAATCTTTGTTCAAACCGGTAACGATGACTTAGGCCTACTTTTCCGATTTTTTGTTTGGAGATGAATTGTTGAAAGATTCGATGTTCGTTAATGGATTCCTTTTTATCCAAATTGACCAAATAATTTTCCGAAAGGATGTAACCATAGCCTAACAAAACGCTATTCTTATTATCATTAAACTTGTAGCTTAATCCTGTTCTTAGCAATAATTGCTCAAGGTCTCCCAAGGCATTATAATTTCTGAGTTGCACTTCGTTATGGATGCCCCATTTAGAATTGATTTTTTTGCTTCCTATATAAATTAGCCAGTTTCCTAAGGAACTTTTTTGCGCATAGATGGAAGCAGGTAATATTAGCCCCCAGGCCAATACTACCGCTAACAGAAAATATTTTTTTCTATTCATAGAAGGTCACTTTTCCTGTATTAATGTCATACATAGCTCCTACAATTTTAATCTCATGATTGTCTTGCATTTCTGCTAAAACGGGACTATCCTTTAATATGTTTTCAATGGTTAATTCCACATTTTTGGCGGCAACATTATCAACAAATTCTAGGTTGGAAGAGTTACGCAATTTTTTGTCTTCCGGCACCGGAATTGCATTGACCGCCGGCTTTATTTTGGCGAGCATTCCGGTTAAGTTTCCAAGTTTTGCATCATCGCAAGCTCCTTTCACTGCGCCACAGGAGGTGTGTCCTAAAACAACAATTAGTTTTGTCCCGGCTAATTTACAGGCAAATTCCATACTCCCAAGAATGTCCGGATTTACAAAATTTCCGGCAATGCGAATACTAAATATATCTCCTAAACCTTGGTCAAAAACCAGTTCTGCGGAGACTCTAGAGTCAATACAGCTAAGAATTGTGGCGAAGGGAAATTGTCCTGATGAAGTGTCATTGACCTGTTCCAATAAATTTCGATGAGCTTTAAGGTTTTGCTGAAATCGAATATTTCCTTCTTTTAGAAATTCTAATGACTTTTCGGGAGTCATGGTTGCTTGAGTTTCTTTTGTGTGTGCTTTCATATTTTTTTTTTAGCAGTTAGTAAATTTGAGTAATCAAGAGCCCATTATCCTTGGCTCCTTCTCAGGCTCTAGTCTTTTTTAGTTTGAAAAATTCGATGAAGCTATCCGGATTTTCTACAATTCCCCTTTCGGAAATTAGCTTGATGGTAATATTTCGCTCCCTAGCTTTGACGGCAAAATCTTCTAAAATTTCGATAATATCATTGTCCAAAAATCGTGTTTTTGTCACGTCTAATTCTAGATAGGAATCATTCGGTAAGCTATCCAGCTCTTTTAAGATGGCTCCTTTGTTGAAAAAAGTAACTTCTTCCGCTAAGGTCATTTTTATTTTTCCGTCATCGACGTCTTCTCCTTCAATGTGTAAAAAATGGGAGTTTTTGTAGCTGTTTCGGAGCGTTATGATAACTCCCGTGATTAGGCCTATTCCCAGTCCATACAGTAGGTCAATAAATACAATCCCTAAAACCGTCACTATAAATGGGGCGAATTGCTTCCAACCGGCGGCATACATCGTTTTGAATAGGGTAGGCTTGGCTAATTTCCACCCGACAATCAATAGTATGGCTGCCAATACAGATAAGGGAATCATATTCAGCAACCTTGGGATGAGCAGTACAGAAATGAGAAGAAGAAACCCATGAATAATGGCAGACATTTTGGTCCGCCCGCCTGATTGAATATTCGCTGAGCTTCGCACGATGACTTGCGTAATGGGTAAGCCGCCTATCATTCCTGAAATAATATTTCCGGTTCCCTGTGCAAGTAGTTCTTTGTTGGTTGGGGTGACATTTTTGTGCGGATCTAATTTGTCGGTAGCTTCGACGCACAATAATGTTTCCAGACTAGCCACTAAAGCAATGGTAAAGGCAACCACCCAAACTTCAGGGTTGGTTATCGCACTAAAATTGGGAAGACTAAACTGCCCCAAAAACGAATCCACACTATCAGGTATCGGTACACTTACTAAATGAGAATCGGCAATGGATAGGCCATCATTGTTTTTTGTCAAAGCATAAAAAATGATTGACACTACTACGGCAACCAGCGGCCCTTGTATCAGTTGAAATATTTTTGCTTTTTTCGAAAGAACTTTGTCCCACAATAACAATATCAGCAAACCAATCACGCCAATGATTAGAGAGCCCGGTTGTATATGGTTTACTGTATTTAGAATTTCTGAAAAAGAGTTTTCGCCATCTACTTGAAAAAAGGCAAAATCACCATCGGGGTCCGGATCATATCCAAAAAAATGGGGTATTTGTTTGAGAATGATTATGATGCCTATGCCTGTCAGCATGCCTTTGATAACCGATGACGGGAAATAATACCCGATAACCCCGGCTTTGAGTACACCCAACAAAATTTGGATAATTCCACCCAAAACAACCGCCACCAGAAAATTTTCATAACCCCCTAGCGTGCCGATTGCAGTTAACACGATAGCTGCTAAGCCGGCTGCCGGGCCGCTTACGCCAATTTTGGATCCACTGAGTGCACCCACCACTATACCGCCGATTATTCCGGCGATCAGACCGGAAAAAAGTGGGGCGCCACTGGCCAATGCAATACCAAGACATAGTGGTAAGGCAACAAAAAATACCACAATACTAGCCGGGATATCATTTTTTAAATAGGAAAAAGTTGTTTTTGTCATTGTTCTTCTTGTCGTTTAGCAAAAAACATGGTTAAATGCTCAAAAATGATAGTAATACTATCATAAATGATTTAATGAGTTGCAAATATAGTGCAAATATTCATAAAAGAAAGTAAAACTATCATTTTTTACAATTATTTTTATATTTTTCTTACTTTTGCGAAAGAAATTTTAGAAATAATAATGTAGCTATCTATAATTGTGGTAAAAATCCTATTTTTGTAAGTGAAATAGACTTTGTGTTGAGTTATAAAAAGAAAACAACGGAGCCATGTCTGTGAAATTAAGGTTTTATTTGAATGAAACGCTATACATCAAAGACCCGCAAGATTCTAAATTGGGCAGGAAAATAATTCAATACAGTGTTGAGATTATCAGTCAGATTGGATTTGAAGCTTTTACTTTTAAAAAATTGGCGGCGGAGATTCACTCTACCGAAGCTTCTCTGTATCGCTACTTTGAGAATAAGCATTTGTTACTGCTTTACCTGGTTAATTGGTATTGGGAATGGGTAAATTATCTAATTACCCTGAATACGATGAACATTAGAGATGCTAAAAAGAAATTGGAAATCGTCATTCGTTCTTTGGTTTTTGCCAGTGAAGACAATTCTCTTGTGGAGTTTATCAACGAGAGTAAGCTGCATCGAATCGTCGTATTTGAAGGCGCTAAGGCGTATCACACGATTGATATTGAGAAAGAAAATTCTGTGGGGATGTTTAAAAGCTATAAAGACTTGATAGCGGTGATATCCGGCATTGTTTTGGAAGTTGACCCGGATTTTAAGTATCCCCATGCCTTAGCTTCCAGTCTTTTTGAAATGGCTAATAATCAACTCTTTTTTGCCAGATACTTGCCCAAGTTGACCGATGTCTCTTCAAAGAAGAATTACGATGTCGAAGTTGAAAAAATATTGAATTACTTTTTGAATAAACTATTGTTTTAGCCGAATGTGAAAAATCCATTTTGGAAGATTGGCTCTCGGTTAGTAGAATGTTTAGGGGAGTTTTGTTCAATTGTGCAACTGTGCAATTGTTCAACTGATTTTATAACTAATTGATTATCAATTAATTCAGTTTAACGATTTAACGGTTGAGCGATTGAACAAAAAAAAAGAATGGCCAACAAATTAACTATCGACTTTTTACAACAGACGCATTGTTTTAACTAAAAAGCTTAAAAACAAAAATATGAAGCATTTTTTTGGATTTGATTTCTCTCACTTTAAAGGTGACTTGCTAGGGGGGATTACGGCGGGTATTGTTGCGTTGCCCTTGGCGCTGGCGTTTGGAGTGAGTTCCGGTCTTGGTCCAAGTGCCGGTTTGTATGGAGCTATTTTTGTGAGCTTTTTTGCAGCCATGTTTGGTGGAACCAGCACGCAAATCTCCGGGCCAACCGCCCCAATGACCGCTGTGAGTATGGTCGTTATTGCCGGGCTTGTGGCGGCATCTGATGGTGATGTGAATAAAGCGTTGCCGGCTATTTTGACCATCTTTGCCTTGGCCGGCATTATGCAAATTGGATTGGGATTGCTTGGGTTAGGTAAATATATTAAGTACATTCCATATCCGGTGGTTTCCGGTTTTATGACCGCCATTGGTGTGATCATTTTGGTTACCCAAATATTACCCGCTTTGGGTTATTATCCCAAGGAAGATATGTCCTTTGTCAATAATTTTAGGGCGCAGTCCGAAGAAGTCATCTTAGAGAATATCTTAAAAGATGAAGCAGGTGAAGGTGTCTTGGTGTTAGAAGATTTTAAAGAGACCATCAAAAGAGCAGAGGGAATTACCGAAGACGAGATTCTCAAGGAAGCCAAGACCCTTGCGGGAAAAGAAGCATCCGGAGTCATTGGCGCTTTTAAGGTACTTCCTTTTGCCGTCAAAAATATTAATTGGCTGGAATTGTTGCTAGCTCTAGGCACGATAATCATCATCTTTGGCTTCAAGCGAATTACAACGGCGGTTCCGAGTACCTTAGTTGCCTTGTTGGTGATGTCCGGAGTGGCTATTGGGTTTGGGTTAGATTATCGAGCTATTGAACAAATACCGAGTGGTTTGCCTGTCCCGAATTTTGGGATTTTTACGGAATTTAATCTCTCAAGTATTACGCCCTATATTTTTACGGCTTTGACCTTGGCGCTTCTTGGTGCTATTGATTCTTTGCTGACTTCTGTGGTCGCAGATAATATGACAAAAACAAGGCATAAACCCAATAAAGAACTAGTCGGGCAAGGAATTGGAAATACAATTGCCGCCATTTTTGGTGGGATTCCGGGTGCGGGGGCGACGATTAGAACGGTCGTAAATATTAACTCCGGCGGCAAAACTCGTTTGTCCGGGATGATAGCCGGGGTGTTATTGTTGGTGGTTTTATTGGCTTTAGGGCCTGTTGCATCAAGGATTCCGGCAGCGGTTTTGGCCGGTATTTTGATTACTGTCGGGATTGGGGTGATGGATTATAAAGGACTAAAGGCGATACCATATATGCCTAAACCTGAAGTCGCTATTATGCTCATTGTTTTAGTCTTATCTTCTGTTTGGAATTTGGTTTATGCCGTCGGTATCGGGCTCGTTATTGCCTCGCTGATGTTTATGAAAAAAATTGGAGATTTGACCGCTAAACAATCGGATGTAAAAGCCTTGTATAAGGGAGATGCTTGGCCGGTTGGGGTCGATTTTCCGAAAGGATTAAAGGATTCTGTCTTTATTAAACATATAAAAGGACCGCTTTTCTTTGGTTTTACAAGTGGATTTCAGGAGTTAGCCAAACAAATTCCCGATGCCGCATCAACGGTTATTCTAAGGATGAATCGAATGCAGTACATGGATCAATCCGGGCTGTATGCTTTAGAAGACGTATTAATTGACCTGTCAAATAGAAGGAAAAAAATACTCATGGTGGAGTTAGCCGAGCAGCCAAGGTACATGATGGAACGCATTGATATTATTCCCGACTTGGTGCCGAAAGAGCAGATATTTGATAGTTTTACGGACTGTATGGTTTGGTTGAAGGAGAATTTGGCACATGAAAATACAGTGGCATAGGTAGATTTATCGCTTGCTTCAGTAACCAAGAATTCAGTGCCCTTTAGCCCAATCAGGAAATACATTCGGGTGAATTCCAAACACATAAGTCCCTAAGTAATAGGTGATTATGGTGACTATTAATATTCCCGAAAGGTTCAGCCAAAAACCGGATTTAGCCAAGTCAAACATCCTTAGACGTTTGGTGCCAAACACAATGGCATTCGGCGGAGTTGCCACAGGTAGCATAAAGGCCAACGAACCGGCAATCGTCGCCGGCAGCATGAAGAGTAGGGGATTGATTTGAGTACTTATCGCCAGTCCGGCCAAAATGGGCAAAAAGGCTTCCACTGTCGCAGTATTGGACGTGACTTCCGTCAAAAATGTCACCACCGCAGCAATGATAAGAATAATCAAAACGGGATGTAAGACGCCAATCCATGATAGTTGCTCCCCAAACCAAGTTGAGAGACCGGACTCTTTAAACCCACTCGCTAAGGCAAAGCCACCACCAAATAACAAAATAATCTCCCATGGAATGTCTTCGGCGGTTTTCCAATCCATGATAAATTCGCCTTTGCGTTCTTTGGAAGGAAGCAAAAAAAGTAGGGTGGCCACAAATACCGCAACCGTTCCATCATTCAGATATTTGGGATGAGCAAAGAGATTACTCCAGCCGGGAATCGTCCAAAAACCGATATTGATATTGGATCGAAAAAACCACAATAAGGCCAATCCGATAAAAGCAATGAGCAATACTTTTTCTTCGTATTTCATGGGGCCTAAGGCCTTAATTTGATTGGAGATTTGGTGTTTGTCAAGTTGGATATTGGCTTTATCCTTGCGGACAAAAATAAAATACAAATACCCAAAAGCCACCAAAAACATAATCACCGAAATCGGAAATGCATAGAAAAACCAAGTCGAAAAGGAAATCTCCGGTGCATCCGGAAAGTAAATATTGAATATTCGTGCAAAAGAAAGGTTGGGTGGCGTCCCTACCAACGTTGCTAAGCCACCTACAGAAGCGCCATAGGCAATAGAAAGTAATAGCCCTGTCGCAAAATGCTTGACTTTAGCGGGGCTATTTTTTTCTTCCAATTCTACTATAATGGACAGTAGAATAGGCACCATCATCATCGCCGTTGCGGTATTGGAAATCCACATCGACAAAAAGGCAGTTGCAAACATAAATCCAAACAAAATCCGTGCAGGTCCCGTCCCAATCAAATTCAATATCCAAAGCGCTATCCGTTTATGCAAATTCCATTTTTGCAGCGCAAGCGCCACCAAAAAACCACCGATAAACAAGAAAATAACATGATTAAAATATGTCCCGGAAACCGCCTTCCCATTCATTATTCCAAAAACAGGAAATAAGATAATCGGCAACATCGAAGTCACCGCTAAAGGCACCACTTCCGACACCCACCAAAGCGCCATCAGTACCGCTACCGCCAGCGTGTAAGTCACTGCCGGATTTTGGGGGTCTAAATGAGCAAATAGGGCAATAAAAGCCGCAAGGATTGGAGCCAGCAAGAAGACCACATAGCGCAAAGACCAATCCTTATTCAACGATAGAAAATTTTTTCCACTAGACATAGGAGTTTTGTTTTGGCGTAAGCACAAGGTAGGGATAGAAAATGAGAATTACTAGAAAATAAGCGAAAAAATGAAGGGTTAGTGATTTGTGTTATCCCACTGCCTGCATAAAATTGTTTTTATAAGTCCGGGACAAAAGTTGGTTTTCGTAAGTCCTAAGATTTTGTCCTGTACAAATCGAAAGTGGATAAAAAAAACAGTATTCGGGAACTTGAAGAAAAAAAAAGAGTTAGTATTTTTTTTTTTTAA
>JANTGI010000088.1 GCA_024762995.1 Saprospiraceae bacterium
CGAACGTTGGGGCGAACGTTGGGGCGAACCTTGGGGCGAACGTTGGGGCGAACCTTGTGTTCGCCCTCCCTCCCCTGTACACGTGGCGAACACAAGGTTCGCCGCTACGGGGCGTGGAATTTGTCGGTGTTCCATTTTTCGGGATTTTTGATGATGTAATTGGATATATTTTGATATGCTCGTTCGGTTTTGATGATGTGCTCCCAATAATTACGCTGCCATAATCTACCATTGAATCTTGGCCAATTCTTTTTTTTCACTCCTTCAATATATTTGACTGTCGTAATGGATTTAAATGCTTTCATCATATCACCTAATGTCTTACCGGATGATGTATTAATTTCCAATATCGCATGAAAATGATTGGGCATGACAACATAATCATGTAATTTAACATTGGGAAACCGCTGGACTAATTTCAGCCATTCTTCTTCAATCATTTTGCCTGCCGGATTTAAATACATTTTGCCATCAACAACTTTACCCAATAAACACTTGCGGCCCTCTGCACAAATCGTGATAAAATAAAGACCGGCTTTGGAATAATCATATCCTTTTAGACGAATAGAACGACGATGATGTTTTTTAGGATTATACTTCATTTATTCGGGGGTTTTGATAGATATTGCCTAAAGATAATGTATTTTTTTAATTTTATATGAAACAACCATGCAAAAGCTTACTTCCCAAAACAACTCAACCGAAAATGTTGTTAATTCAATAACTTTTCACTCAGTACTCCAAGTCGCTGTGGTCGCAAGTACTCGAAGTACTTTAGGCACTCGAAGTACGCTAAGTACTTATTCCAATGTATATTTTTCTAACCGGATTCATGGCCAGCGGCAAGACAAAAAATGGGCGTATCATGGCGAAGCGTTTGGGTTATACGTTTTTTGACTTAGACCATCTCATCGAAGCCGAATCCAACGGACTGACTATCAACGAAATATACGAAAACCTAGGCGAAGAAGCCTTTCGCCAACTGGAATTGGATACACTCATCGCCCATACTGACAACGACCGCCAAAACATCATTTTTTCCCTAGGCGGCGGCACCTTTTCCAATCCTATAGCCCGAAAGTGGATTCTACAAAAAGGCAAGGTCATCTTTCTGAATGTTCCGGTCGGTGTCCTATTTCAAAGGCTTATCGTCAAAAAAACCACCCGCCCCCTACTCCGCCATCTCAGCGACCAAGAGCTACTCGACAAAATCACCACGCTCCACGAAAAAAGATTACCCGATTATTTGGAAGCCCACCATGTCCTACCTAATTTTCGGGGGACAGAGCGAGATCGAATGGAGTTGGAAAGATTGATTCTTAAGAAATAAAAAAAAGCCACTATCCAAACGAATGGAAAGCGGCTTCTAAGTTTTCAACCAAAATCTCTATCCCAGATAAGATCTCAGATCGTTGCGGTTAGTTGATTTACGTAATCTGCGGATGGCTCTCTCTTTGATTTGGCGCACACGTTCTCTAGTGAGACCGTACAATTCGCCAATTTCTTCAAGAGTAAGAGACTTATGACCATTCAACCCATAGTAAGCAGAAATTACTTCCAGCTCTCTAGTTGATAGCTTAGCCAAGCCGTTGGCCACTTCTTCTTTGAGTGATTGTCCCAATAAGTTGGCATCGGGCAAACCATCTTGGTCTTTGGTCACAAAAACATCCAACATCGTGGAGTCGCTGTCTTCAGAATTACCGATAGGGGCATCAAAAGAAACATGACGGATACTACCCCGCAGCATATTTTTGATGTCTTTGACGGTCAACCCCATCAATTCAGCTAATTCTTCGTGACTAGGTTCCCGCTCAAACTCCTGTACAAAAGAAGTAAAAGCTTCGTTTAATTTGTTGTAAGAACCACCCTTATTGAGTGGAATCCGTACTAATCGAGATTGTTCTACGATGGCTTGAAGGATGGACTGGCGAATCCACCAAACGGCATAAGAGATAAACTTAAAGCCTTTGGTTTCATCAAAGCGTTTGGCGGCTTTGATCAAGCCCATGTTACCTTCATTGATTAAATCACTAAGAGCTAAACCTTGATTTTGGTACTGCTTGGCAACAGAGACCACAAATCGAAGATTGCCTTTAGTTAGTCGTTCCAAAGCCACCTTGTCCCCTTCACGAATTCGGCGAGCTAATTCCGCTTCTTCGTCCGGTACCAGCAAATCAATCTTTCCAATATCTGTAAGATACTTGTCAAGAGAGACACTCTCGCGGTTAGTGATTTTGTTTGTAATTTTTAATTGGCGCATATTCAGTAGTTTGAGTTATTACGAAGTTATTCCAAGACTTCAGTAATTTTTTCCTAAAACAAAACTCAGGGGTGAGTAAAAAAGCAATATTTCCTACTTATACAGACGCATAAAGTAGGTAAAAAGTTGCCGAGAATTGCTAACGTTAACAAAAACTTTAAAGAAAATGAAACATCCGCCAAAATGAAAGACCTTTTTTGCCTGAAAAGGCACTAAATCCTACACTTTGCATGTATTTCACCAATCTCTAAGTGTTTCCTGTCAAAAAGTAAACAATCACAGGCAAATAACAAAAAATAAAATGGGAAGTTTATTTAAAAACAAAAAGAAACCGAATCTTTCAATCCGGTTTCTTCAAAAATGCAAATATTATTCCAACTTTTTTGCTAAAAAGTCACTTATTTAACATTTAAATCATGCCAAAATGGGTGGTCAAAAACACATTTTTTTATTCTGCATCCTTCTTTTCGAGCATCAAAGCCTTGCGGGAAAGTCGTAACTTGCCGGTTTTGAAGTCTTTACCAATTATCTTGACTTTTAATTTATCTCCCACTTTGAGTACTTCATCAATTTTGTCGATGCGCTTGGTAGAAATTTCAGAAATGTGAACTAATCCACTTGTGCCCATAAAATCTACAAATACTCCGTAAGGCATCACGGTCGCCACGACAGAATCATACACGTCGCCTACGGAAGGTGTGAAGGCTATTTTGTCGATTCTACTCTTTGCCGCATCCAAAGAAGCTTGATCCGGAGCAAAAATACTCACTACTCCATGAGTCTCATCTTCTTCAATAGAGATGGTCGCACCACTTTCTTTCTGAATTTCTTGGATGACTTTTCCACCGGGACCAATCACAGGACCGATAAAGCTCTTGTCTATACGCATCTCCAATACTCTTGGAGCGGTTGGGCTAATATCCGTTCTTGGTGCATCAATCACCTTATTCATTTCCGCAAGGATATGCAAACGTCCCTTACGAGCTTGCTCCAGAGCTTTGGTCAACAAATCATAAGACAAACCATCTATTTTGATGTCCATCTGAACCGCTGTAATGCCTTTAGCTGTACCTGTTACCTTGAAATCCATATCTCCTAAGTGGTCTTCGTCTCCCAAGATGTCCGTCAAAATCACATTATTGCCCGGCTCGGAAACCATACCCATCGCAATACCGGATACCGGACTCGAAATCGGCACACCACCACTCAATAATGCCAATGATCCACCACAAACCGTGGCCATCGACGAAGAACCGTTAGATTCCAAAATGTCCGAAACAATACGCGTCGTATAAGGAAAATCCTTAGGCATTACCTTCAATAGAGACCTTCCGGCCAAATTGGCGTGTCCAATCTCCCGACGTCCCGGACCACGCATCGGGCGTACTTCACCAACAGAGAAAGCAGGGAAGTTATAATGCAAGAAAAAGTCACGTGTGTGAAAATCCAACGCATTATCAATCATCATTTCGTCCCGCTTTGTCCCTAAAGTCAAGGAGACTAAAGACTGAGTTTCCCCACGATTAAATATTGCGGAAGCGTGAACAGACGGCAAATAATCCACTTCACACCAAATAGGTCTAACTTCATCCATCGCACGGCCATCCAAACGTATATTTTCATTCAAAATAACCCCACGAATGGTCTCTTTCTTTACCTTATCGTAGTATCTTGAAGCCATCGCTCCAAATTCTTCTACAAATTCTTCTCCTTTTTCCGCAAGGAGCTGCTCCTTAAAATTGGCTTTAATTTCGTCTAATTTGGCATAACGCTCTTTTTTACCCGTAGGGCGGTGCGCCAATTCACTAATAGGACCGGCCACAACAGACTTCACATATTCCAATAATTGCGGATTCTCATCTGCCACCGGTACTTCGCGTTTAATCGCCTTATCACCGACCAAAGCCGCTAATTCTTTTTGGGCATTAATCTGTACTTTAATGGCTTCATGCGCCACTTTGATACCATCAATCAAATCTTGCTCCGAACATTCGTTGGCTTCTCCTTCGACCATACAAAGGTTATCCATCGTCGCTCCGACAATCAAATCCACCGTTGCATCAGCCAACTGCGAACGAGTCGGTTGTACGATCCAATTGTCGCCCACTTTGGCCACTTGCACTTCCGAAAGCATCTCTGTCATCGGAATATCAGATACCGCAATCGCCGCCGAAGCCGCCAATGCCGCAAAAGCATTTGGCATCGTCTCTTTATCGGCAGAAATCAAGTTGATGATGATTTGGGTATCATTTTGGTACCCTTCCGGGAAAAAAGGACGGATAGCTCTATCCACCAAACGACTTGTCAAAATCTCATCTTCACTCAACCGCGCTTCACGACGGAAGAAATTACCCGGAATACGTCCTGCAGAAGCAAATTTTTCTTGATAATCCACAGAAAGTGGGAAAAAATCAGCTCCCGGCCGGGGCTGCGCTGCAGATACAGCCGAACAAAAAAGCATCGTGTCACCACATCTTACGACAACAGAACCATCTGCTTGTGTGGCTAATTTACCCGTTTCGATAGATACTTCTCTGCCGTCCGGCAAATTGAAGGAAACGGTAGTAGGTGTTTGTTTACCCATTTTAATAATGTTTTTGTGTAGCTATCGAGTTCCTTGACATTCAATATTCGATTCAGTATCCGATATTTCATCTAATGTGACTGATGGCCGGATTTACAAAACTTAGCAAATCTAAACCATCCACTAGGTGGAATGTCGAATAATGAATGATGAATAATAAATATCGAAGTTACTCAATAGAAACTATTTTCATAAAAACTTACGTGAATACTCCCCTAAACAATAGGTTTATCCACATAAAACAACAAAAAGAAAGAGTAAAATGAAGTCGATGAGCTAAAAAGATGGTCGGTTTTTCCAACCAAAAACGAGAAAACTACTTGTTTTCTCAAAGGAGCACTTCTCCTTTTATTCTGTTCTTCCTTAATTTCTGTGCAAAGGTACTAAAAATATTGGGTAAATGTTGCATTTGTTTGGGGACATTGTTGATTTTATGGGGATTTGGGGTAGATATAGGGCACACCTTCCTACTTACATCAAAAAAATGGGGGGCGCAACCGGTTTCTAGCCCCGTCTCTTATCAAAAAAAGCCAGAAATGCGTAATAGAACACGGACCAGCCTGCTGCGCCGCTGGCAGGTTTAAACACCGATTTTTTCCTGCGAAATAGGAACGGATTTCTCACAGATAATTTACTGATGTAAATTATCAATCAAGTTATTTTACTCAGGTTTTGGCACTTAGAAAAGCCCGTGGTTATTGGGTTACAGCCAAAAAAAGCTTATTAAAGCTCTCTAATAAAACTTTCCTTCCTAATCTTACAGAGTTCTAATATTAAGGAAATAGACAGAAGCCAAAATTTATAACCCTTTGACCCTTGCCGGCAACAGGCAAGCTCCTAAACTTTCAGTGACAAAAACAACCAAAATCTGCGAACACTTACCTTCCTTTGGGCAGTAGGCAGGTCTGGAAAAATCTGCACACCTACCTTCCTTCGGGCAGTAGGCAGGTCTGCGGGAAATATTTAAAGGTCCAGCTTACCAATCTCTCCGCAGGCCTTCCTAATCGGTAGGCCGGCTACGAGCTTAGCAATCTGGTGTCGTAAACCTGCTGCCTGACACCCAAAAAGCGAAGCGGTAGGCAGGCAAACTTAACCTTTTGCTAATGCTACAAAGCCAAGAATGAGTGACACCGTTGTATCGCTAAACCGTCAGACCGAAATACCTGTCTGCCTAGCGCCACAGCCTACGCTGCGCCAGACAGGCCGAAACTTTAGTTATTTTATTATTATCACCTAGCATATATTTTAGCCCAAAAAAGCATATCTTTGTAGCTTCAATCGAACGGTTTAATCTTTTTAACACACACAAAAAACAACTCAGATGAAAAGGATTATTCTATTTATTTCGCTCTTTGCTATTTTTCTGACTTCCTGTAATCAATCAACAAGAAAAAAAGCAACGGTAGAACACGAAGGCAAAGCACTTTTTTATAGAAAATGCAATGTCTGCCACATTGATACAAGACCTACCAAGGAACAAGCCCCTTATCTTCTCGCTCCACCTATCATGGGTGTGATGTACCATGTCAAAGATGGAATCAAAGCAGACAATCCGGCTGATAAAAGAAAAAAAGCCATCGCTTTCATCATGGATTATGTCCACAATCCTGATTCAACCAAGTCACTTTGTGAAGCTCATGCCATCAAGCGTTTTGGTATTATGCCATCTCTCAAAGCTTCTACGACCCAAGAAGAAATTCGGTTAATTGCTAATTACTTGTATGATAATTTTCCGCCTGCCGACTTAGATCATGAAGGGATGGAGAAAGAGATGCATTGAGTGAAGTTTCAGCCTGCTTGAGTCAGTATAGGCCATAAAAGGCAGACAACTATTTCTGTTTATAAGTAAATGGAATCACTCTTTCTTGATTTTTCGACATAAATGTAAGATAAAACCTGCCTGCTGCAGGCAGGGGTTAATAATCAAATAGTTACGAGTAGAGCCAAGGCAGATCTTGGCTCTACTCTTTTGCCGCCAACCGCTCAATCAACCGCCCGGTAATCTGAAGAAAATTCATCTCTGTGATAATGCCCAAAAGCTCCGATCCATTCACAACGGGCAGACTACCAATCCCCTTTTCACGCATTATTTTAATGGCTTCCAAAATCGTGGTATCCGGCGAAGTAGTTATCGGATTTTTAAGCATAATATCCTTATTGATGGCATCCGGAGACTCCATCATTTTTCCTTTTTGAGCAAAGTACTTGAGTAATAGCCGGGAAGTAATCAAGCCCACTAAATGTCCGTCTTTATCTTCGACGGGCAAATATCGCAGTTTAGACCAATTCATAATCTCTGCCGACAACTCCACTAAGTCACCACTTCTTACCGTCACCATGTCCGTTGTCATAAACTCCCGGACTTTCAAATTGCCGGGGTGATACATTTTCATGTCATCCGGACTAGGCAACTCCCATTCCGGTAACGGCAATTGCGCTTTTTGATGATCAATCATGCAACAAGTAATGGTCGCCAAAGCCTCGTCTTCGGTAACTTCTTCCAACAGCTTCGTGTAAGATCGCAACTGCCAACGCGCACCGGTAGCATGCTTCTGAATCCGCTCTTCCACAATGCCCAAATATCGGTCTATGTCTGCCGTAGCCACATTTTGTTTTACCAGTCCGGCTTTCGCCAAAGGCAATAACTCATTCAAAATCAAGTCTTTAGATGTAAACTTCGCATCTCCAAACCAAGTAAATTTAGAATCCATCCCATAGCGGGCAGCCTTGGTAAAATTATCTCGCGTATCAGCAAAAGACATATTTTGGGTCACATCGTCCATCGTTTCCGAAAGGCCCATCATCGCACCAAGCCAGAAGGCTGCATTGGCGGTTTCGTCTGCGACGGAAGGGCCGGCAGGGATGACCCGATTTTCAATCCGCAGGTGTGGTTTATTGGTATCACTAATACCATAGCAAGGTCTATTCCAGCGATAAACGGTAGAATTATGGACTTGAAGGGCATCTAAGTTGGGAATTTCGTTGGCCTTGATTTTGGCGATAGAATCTTCTTCCGCTTCGGCGGCCAATAATGACCTAAAGCGGGCCACATCTTCTCGATAAATCTCCAAAATAGATTTTTCCAACCAACCGGTGCCAAAATGTACCCGCGGACTATATTCCCGCATGTGTGTCGAAGACTTCCGCGTATCAATCGCTTGCTGAAACATCGCTATCCGACTCTCATGCCATAGCCGCTTGCCAAATACCATGGGCGAATTGGCCGCCATCGCTATCACCGGCCCCGTCAGAGCCAAAGCCATATTATACAACTTAGCAAAATCCTTTGGGCGCACCTGCAAGTGTACTTGAAAACTGGTATTAACAGCTTCCAACATCGGCGAATCATGCGCAATCTTCAATTCATCAATCCCCGACAAACTTAATTCAAAATGACTCCTTCTCAACTGCTCCGCAATGGCTTCCATCAAGGCTTTATACCGCTTAATAGGCATTAAATTCTTGATATTCAGGTCATTTTTCCGCAAGGTCGGCAGGATACCGGTCAAGACGGTCGTTGCTCCATAAGCGTCCAAAATATGATTGGTAATCCGCTGTTGCTCCAAGTTTTCGGCTTCCATTTCACTAAAACAACTACCGGCAAACACCCTTGGAGTCAGATTGGTTTCTAGGTTAAACTTTGCCAATTCGGAACCCATCCATTTGTAGGCAGCCATATCTTTGAGCACTTTTTCAGCGATTAAAGCCGGTCGAAAAGTCTCCTTATCCACCAGCACCATTTCTTGCTCCGCCCCAATGCGCATGGTGTCTGTCTCAAACCAATCATTCTCGAGCATGTATTCCATCGCACGCATATCATCTAACAGCCGCTTGGAAAACGCTCTTCTTTTTTGCGGATCATTCAATCCAAATACCCGTTGTTCCCCCATTTTGTTTTATTTTGATTTCTCAGGATAATCCAGTCAAAAATACCAAATACAACCCGACATCTAACATAATAAGCTAAAGATATAACTATTTTCATAATAATCGAAAGGAGTTCTCATTTTTTTTCTTGGAAAGAGATGTGGAGGGAATATTGTTGCGTATCTGCGGGAAATTTTTTTTTGAACCACTCAGAACACTAAGAACACTAAGAACTAAACTCCAATGAAATCGAATCGCCAAAATCTGCGTTTATCTGCGGGAAAAATCTGCGTTTATCTGCGGGAAATTTTTTTTTGAACCACTCTTTTCCTGTAAAGTCCAGCTTACCAATCTCTCCGCAGGCTCCGAGCTTAGCAATCTGGTATCATAAACCTGCCTGACGCCTAAAAAGCGAAGCGGTAGGCAGGCAGGCTTCTAAACTTTTCAAACGCCCAATCCCCGCAACTTCTCCTCAATCCCCACCAACTTCTGCTCCAACGCCATAATACCCTTTTCTTCAGAAGCGATAAGCTCATCAAATTCAGAGAAATTCTGATCAATCTTGGTCTTAATATTTTGGATATACGTCTGTAATTTTTCTGTTAATTCCGTCTCCAATCTTGTCTTGCCTTCCGCTATCTCCTGCCGAAACTGCTTCATGATTTTCTTGCGCTGCAAGCCAACCGTCGCCCCCGCAAAAGTCAATCCAATCGCCGTCAATACCCCACCCGTAATATCCAAAACCGCCCCTTGCGTAAAAGCCGTCAATATCACTCCGATAACCGCTAATCCGCCACCGGTCGCTACATTGGGTGCGATATTCTTCTCATGCGGAAATAATTTGTCTCCGGCAAAATTATCCGACTTCGCCAAAAAATCAGCGAAAGTCTCTTTCAATTCTTGGTACACCTTTATCCGTTTTTCGGCTATCGCCTTAAAAAATTCGGGGTCATTTTTTAGGGAAGTATCGCTCCTTTGTACCTTAATATCAATGAGTTGTGCCATTTGCTGGATGGAGTCCGAGATGTCTCCCACATGTACATCCAACTTATTGCGCAAGCTGTCGGTTAACTCCTTTTCCATCCGCTCCGCTAAATCCTGCAACCATTTTTTCAGGGGCTGACCCTTGCCGAAAACCGAAGAGAAAGACCGCTTAAATACGGAAGGCAACGATAGTCCGGACCGCAATTCATCTGCGGCTTCCCGGGTAATCCGATCATAGATACCCACTGTATTTTCAACCAACAACCCCACTTGATTGATGGATTTATCATATTGGTTCTCCATGATTTCGATGGTTTCTCGACGAAACTCCTTGTCATGTTCCCACTGCGCCTCCCTTGCGGAAACGCCATTTCTGATGCGCTCAATTATTTTCTCGGAAGCATTGATATAATTGATAATCTTATATTTGGAACCACTCCCACCGGTGACATGCGTTTTGATATAATCCCTTACGGCAGAAAAATTGCTCTCTTCATAATTCCCTTCCAACTCTGCTTTCGCCGAAACCGCAAAAATAATGGGCTTTTCCATCCCTTTTTCCATGGCAAATTTGCGCAAGCCTTCGATATTCACTTGTAAATCTTCTTCCGAAAGAAGATCTTTTTGCTGTAGGATAAAGATAATTTTCTTGCGCCATTCCCCATGAATGTAGTCAAAAAAGTCCCACGCAGACTGCCGATAAGGATTTTTTGCTTCAAAAACGAATACGACCAAATCAGAAACAGGGATAAATCTTTCGGTAATTTCTTGGTGATTTTTGACGATGGTATTGGTGCCGGGGGTATCGACGATGGCGACTTCTTTAAGAATATCGACCGGCTCGGTACGTTTCTTCAAAAACTCATTGATTACATACTCTTCGGACTTTTCTCCATACACAATCTGCTGGATAACGTCCGTCATCGGGGATGGAGCAGCCTTACAAATCTCTTTGCCGGTGTCCAACAAAGCATTGATAAAACTACTCTTGCCGGCCTTCACTTCCCCAACCACCACAAACATAAACGGATCATGAATCCGCCGAAGTAAATCACCGGTGGTCTCGGACAAAGCCGAATTGCCGGTCGTTTTGACGACATCGTTCAATTCTTCAATGACCGTTTCCAGTTGGTTAATTCGAGTTTTATAATGCTTATTAACTAATGTGCTCATATTCTTTTTCTTTGATGCGCCCAAGATACGCCCAAAAGCCTACAAATATCTTTGCGCTTCCGGCCCCATGCAAAACAACAAATCCAGTACACTCAAATTGGGCACAAATCCCGTTTTGTCTGCAAAGACTTGGACATATTCCACAAATTTAAGATTAATATCCCGATTTGGTCTAATCTTATTCCTAAAATCTTCATTTTGTGGATAAGTATCATACGTTTCCGAAAGGATAAAGGTCTGATTATCAAACTGTAATAATTTTTTTAGCACCAAGAATGCTTCCAGATTCAAGTCAAAAAGATAGGTCCACTTGCGTTCAAAAAGTGGAACCAAAGCATCCTGATAATGCTCAAAGAAGGGCGATTTGCCATAGGCCGAAGTGATGGCGCGCCAATGATTGCGCTGCCAAGGTTGGCGGTTATCAATCAAGACTTTTTGATAAGGCATTTGGCTATTTTTGCCTTTCAGCAAGGGAATGCTCAAGGGCAAATGACCGGTAGGCGCCGCAATATGTGTCCGATTGCGAAAGCTCGCTTTCTGATAATTATCCGCTGCTTCAATATGGATATGCCCTTCCCGCTTCCAAAGACTCCAAAATGCCGTCGGGGACATGTACATCAGATTAAAAATGGGCTTGGGCATGGCTGATTGTTTATTGACGATTGATTTTTGTGGGATTGGTAAAGAAACCAAATTTCATAAATAGTTGATTATCATCCACTTACTTTCTATAGTTTTGGCTAACCCGCCTACACCGGGCAGACCGTTAAACCGCTGCACCGTTAAACCACTACACCGCTATTCCGCTACACCACTATTCCGAAACTAAACTTAATTATACCGAAACCCTTTCATCAATCCCCGTTTGGACGATTCCACAAACTCAATGATTCTGGCTTTTTCGGGTGAGTCGTCAAGTTTGGACTTAACCAAATCAAGCCCTTTGTGCACATTCGTTTCCTTGACATAAAGCAATCTATAGACATCTTGGATGGCCGTAATCTGGTCGGAAGTAAATCCCCGACGATTCAACCCGATACTATTGACACCGACATAAGCCAAAGGATCTCTAGCCGCTTTGACAAAAGGGGGTACATCTTTCCTGACTTTGGAAGTACCGCCAATCATCGCATGTTCTCCGATCTTGACAAATTGATGAACGGCAGACAAGCCCCCCAGTATGGCATATTCGCCTATCTCAATATGCCCCGCCAAGGTTACATTATTGGCCAAAATACAATTGGCATGAATAATACAATCGTGTGCCACGTGGACATAAGCCATGAGCAAGCAGTTGTCTTTAATCTCTGTCCGCATCAAATCCTTCGTCCCCCGATTGACGGTGCAATATTCCCGTATGGTGACATTATTGCCAATAACAACGACGGATTTTTCTCCGCCAAACTTTAAATCTTGCGGAATAGCCCCAATAACCGCCCCCGGGAAGATATGGCAATTGTCGCCAATACGGGAGCCATCCATAATAGACACATGAGCACCAATCCAACAATTTTCACCAATCACCACATCTGCACCAATATGGACAAACGGCTCAATGATGGTATTTTTACCAATAATGGCATCCGGATGAACTATACTTGATTTATGAATCATCATTCTTTCTTCTCTTAATAATAGCCGTTAAATCTGCTTCCGTAGTTATCTTATTACCAACATATATGGTGCCGCGCATCTGGCAAATTCCCCGTCGAATCTCACTCAAAAGCTCCATTTTTATCACCATCGTATCACCTGGGACAACAAAATGCTTGAACTTGGCTTCCGAAATTTTCAAAAAGAAGGTATCCCAATTTTCAGGATCTTCCGTGGTGGATAAGGCCAAAATGCCCCCTGTTTGCGCCATGGCTTCTATCTGCAAAACACCCGGCAAAATCGGATTATTCGGAAAATGCCCCGGAAAAAAGTATTGGTCATGGGTGACATTTTTTACGCCTACGACATCTTTTTCCGAAAGGGTCAATATCTTATCTACTAACAAAAACGGATGACGATGCGGAAGAATTTTTTGAACGGCCACTGTATCATACAAAGGTGGTATGTCCGGATCGTATTTGGGTATATCCCCTAATTTTAACTGCTCTTGATAATACTTGTTTAAGACCTTTACAAACTCAGTATTCACCCGATGTCCCGGTTTTTTGGCGACAATCTTACCTTGAATCGGCGCCCCCAACAAGGTCAAATCACCCACAATATCCAACAGCTTATGACGCGCCGGCTCATTCTTGTATTGTAATTCGATATTATTCAAAATGCCACTATCCGTCACCGTCAAGGCCGGTCTGTCTAGTTTTTCCGCAAGGTTCAACATCTCCTGCTCCGGCAAGACTTCATCGACAATAACAATCGCATTGTCCAAATCACCCCCTTTTATGAGATTTTGATCCGCCAAATAAGCGACTTCTCTTAAAAAAACAAAAGTCCGACAAGCCGCAATCTCATCCTTAAAGTCCTGAATATCATTGAGTTGTGCAAATTGTTGACCCAATACCTTCGAATTAAAATCTATCATCGAAGTAATCTCAAACTTTTCAGACGGAAAAGCCATAAACTCCGCCCCTGACTCTTCATCGACAAAAGTAATCGGCTCTTTCACCACAAAACACTTTCGTTCGGCATCTTGCTCCTGACGACCGGCTTGCGCCAAAATCTCCATAAACGGTGCGGCGCTCCCATTCAAAATCGGTATTTCCGGACCGGATACTTCCAAAATAGCATTGTCTAATTCCATGCCTGTCAATGCCGCCAACAAGTGCTCCACGGTCATAATTGTAGCCTTGCCCTTACCCAAAGTGGTGCTTCTATTGGTCTCGACGACATAGCGGACTTTGGCGGGAATAGCCGGTGCGCCTTCCAAATCGACCCGTTTGAACACGAAACCGGTGTTTTCTTCAGCCGGTTTGATAGTTAAAGTCGCTTCTTTTCCTGAATGCAATCCGACCCCGCTTATAGATACTTCCTTTATGATGGTATGCTGTTTCATCTCCTGTAGTTCTGTTAAGGGACACGCCCAAAGTAAATATGTCCCTAAATACTCTTTTTACCGATGCAAAGCTACAATAATATTATTGTTCAGAGAAATAAGTTGGGCAGGTATCGACAAAAGTGGTCTTTTTTTAGATTAGAAAGGCGTTTTAAATCTTGGGTTCGGGGTTATTATTGGCTTCTTCCAATTTCTTTTCCAACAGTCTCAACCGACTTTCGATATTGGGTAAATCCTTGAATTTGATGTAGGCACGCATATATTCCATGTACGGAATGGCCGGAATGCCCCACCAAGCTGAATTTTCTTTGGTAATCGAAGAGCCGACGCCCGTTTTGCCCTGAAACTGCGTCCCATCGGCTATGGAAATATGCCCTACGATGGCGACTTGTCCGCCGATGCGGATATTTTTGCCTAATTTGGCACTGCCGGCAATTCCGGATTGGGCGGCGATGACGGTATTTTCTCCGACTTCGACATTGTGGGCTATTTGGATGAGATTATCTAATTTTACACCTTTTTTGATGACTGTTGGCCCCATCGTACCGCGGTCAATGGTGGTATTGGCCCCGATTTCGACATCATCTTCGACAATCACAATGCCTAGTTGATGGATTTTCTTATAAGTGCCATCTTCCTGTGGCGCAAAACCAAAGCCATCACTCCCGATAACCGCATTGGCATGGATGATACAATTGTCTCCGATTTCGCAAGAGTGATAAATCTTCACCCCGGAATAAATCAATACATTTTTCCCGATTTTGACTCCTTCTCCGATATAGACATTAGTACCGATGGCGGTTTGATTGCCGATGGTGGCGTTTTTTTCAATCACGGAAAAATGCCCGACACCTATTTCTTTTCCTATATTCGCATCCGGATGTATGACAGATTGGGGAGAGATTGTCATTTCGGGCATGGCCTTGCGGCTAAAATGGTCAAACAAGAATGCAACTGCCGAATAGACATCTTCCACCCTAATCAAAGTCGCTGTTATCGGCGCTTTAGGCTCAAAATCCTTCGGGATAATAATTGCGGCTGCCTGAGTTTGATAGAGATGCTCTTCAAACTTTGGATTGGCAAAGAAGGTGATGGTTTGGGGATAAGTTTCATCAATTTTACTGGGAGCACTGATTAATACATTCGGGTCACCGTCCACCGTTCCCTTGATTAATTGCGCAATTTGTAACGCCTTAAGCTGCATTTTTTGGTATATTATTAAGGGCTTTCGCCAAAAAAAGATTTGTCATCCAAGCCAAAGGCCTATACAAATAGTACGTCGCTCAGATATTCTTGACAAAAGTAACGAAATATGTTTAGTTGTATTGGAATTTAAGAAAGGAATTTGAAATATGTTTAATGCTTCCGATTATTAGGAACTGTAGTTTCGGGACAGCGGTGTTACGGTGTAGCGGTGTAGGCGGTAGTATTTACATCCTTTTGAGATATACAGGCACTAATCAAGGGAATCAAATCAAAATGCCAAGGCCAAATTCTTTAAATTCAAAAATGCACGTGGCTATTGTTGTTTTATATTCATTTTAGGGGTAACTTTGGTCGGAACATTGTAGTTACAGACAGAAAGAAAGCACCCGAATGAATCCATCAACCAATCATGCTCCACTATTACTTTATGACGGATCTTGCTTCGTTTGCTCTAGCTCTGTTCAGTTCGTTCGGCGTATCGACAAGAATAAAAAAATCGGCTTTTTGGCTTTACAATCACCTGATGCTCAAAAAATTATAGCGAATCATCCGATTTCAATAGACCTTGACACCGTACTGCTCTTTCATCACGACCGATTCTTCCAAAAATCCGAAGCGATATTTGAAGTGATTAGGATAGTGAGTGGTGGTTGGAGATTATTTTTATGCTTTCGCATCATTCCGCTACGGTGGCGTGATGGGCTGTATGATTTTATTGCTCGGAATAGATACCGTTGGTTTGGGCGAAAAGATGGATGTGAATGGTGATGATATTGTATTGTTCGTCTT